>NZ_JBYSWU010000044.1:49222-71342 GCF_058781505.1 Paraburkholderia sp. FW306-2-2C-D06C
GCAGGCCCAAGCAGGCCCAAGCAGGCCCAAGCAGGCCCAAGCAGGCCCAAGCAGGCCCAAGCAGGCCCAAGCAGGCCCAAGCAGGCCAAGCAGGCCAAGCAGGCCAAGCAGGCCAAGCGGGCCGCATGGGCTGCGTGTAAAACGGGCGGGCGTCGTCCGGGTTTTACACGCGGCTTGCAGAAGGCGGCGCGGTGACCGCAAACGGGTGAAGCGGCGGTGTCACGAACCGAGCAAGCCCGCCGCGATGTTCACGCACAAGCCGAGCACGGCCACGTTGAAGTAGAACGAAAGAATCGATTGCGCGAGCGCCGCGCGGCGAATCGAGCGCGAGCGCAGCACCACGTCGGAGGTTTGCGAGGCCACCGCGATCGTGAACGAGAAGTACATGAAGTCCCAGTAGTCGGGCTGGAGCTTGTGGTCGGGGAACAGGAGCGGCGTCTCCTTCGCATCGGGGTCGTAGTACAGGCGCGCATAGTGCATCGTGAAAATGGTCGGGATCATGAACCATGCGCCGAACATCGTGAGGCCGGTCAGCAGGTAGTGCCATGCAGTCGATGCGCCGGCCGTGCCCTTCGCCGAGGCCAGTTCCAGCACGATGGCGGCAATGCTGGCGATGGTCGCGACGCAGATCACGAACAGCACCACGCCTGCGTTTTCGTCGTCGCGCAGCGCGGACTCGCGGACCCGGCCTTCGTCTGCCGCGGCCATGTGTATCCAGATCAGGACCAGGTAGCTCCATACGGCGGCGTCCCAGCCGATCAGCCCACGCACCATCGAACGGGTGTGCTCGGGCACCACCAGCGAGGCGACGACACCGACTGCGAGGCCGATCAGCATGCGCGGCCGATTGCGGAGAACTTGCGGATAGTATTTTGTGAGCATGGGATCGGGGGCGTCGGGCCTTTTGGGTGTGTCGCGGATTCTACCCGCGCTTCGGGCGCCATTTGTCGAATGGGCGGGTCACAGGCTATAGTCTTTCGCAACGGCCTTGCACGCCGCTTTCAGTTGAAAGGCGATTGGCAGGCAGCAGGCTTTTCGCACTGCTCGCCGTTTTCATACCGCGTTTTCAATCTGTTTTCACATGGCCGTCATCGGCACAACGTAGCGCTGCATGGCGCGGTTTGCATCCGCATGCACCGCTCGCCGCAGAACAAGACCGCTAAAGCGGCGCAAGACCAGGTTCGGGGTAGAGCAATCGACGCAACGCGCTTGTGGCATCACGCCATGCTCACGTTGCCTGTTGGAAACGACTCACCATCTGGAGCCCCCATGACAGATGTTCCTGAGAACAATGATGCGCACCGCGAAGTGACGCATTCAGCCGGGTGTTCGTCGTCAACTTCGTTTTCGTCTTCACTGTCGTCCTCATTTGCGTTCTCGCGCAGGGCTTGGGTGCTGGGTGCGTGCGCTGCCGCCGCGGCGCTGGCGTTTGCCGGCGCCGGCCGTTCCCTCTCGTGGATCGCGCCCGCGTTCGCCGAGGCGCCCGCTGGCGGCGGGCTCGACGCGTTCCTCGCCCTCTCGCAGCGTCTCACCGGCCGCACCGGCTTCGATACCGTGCTCGGCAAACGCGTGTATGACGCCCTCGTTAAATCCGACAGCCAGTTCACCCAGAACGTCGCCACGCTCAACACGTGGCTGCAAGGCCATGGCGGCGTGCCGTCCGATACCGTCACGCAGGCTTTGCAGGCCCAACAGCCGGCGCTCGCGAAAGCAGTGAGCGCGATCATGCGAGCGTGGTATCTCGGCCTTGTCGGCGACATGCCGCATGTGCAGGTGGTCGCCTATGAAAAAGCGCTGATGTTCGATCCGGTCAAGGACGTGCTGACGATTCCGTCCTATTGCCGCGACGTGCCGTTCTATTGGACAAAGAAACCCGTGAATGCCTGAGCGACGTTCCTCTCGCGTGCCGTTCCTTACCCGGTTGGACAAGGCGCCGGCATGCCATGACAGCAAGCAACAATAAGCCAGCACAACCATCGTGCATGGGACCGGAGAAGAGGGCAACAATGGCAAATTCAAATTCTGCCGATATCGTCGTGGTGGGTTCGGGCGTGGCGGGCGGGCTGGTCGCGCATCAAATGGCGTTGGCCGGTGCGTCGGTGATTCTGCTCGAAGCCGGGCCGCGCATTCCGCGCTGGCAGATCGTCGAAAACTTCCGCAACTCACCGGCCAAGGCCGATTTCGCAACGCCTTATCCATCGACGCCTTACGCGCCGCACCCCGAATACGCGCCCGCCAATAATTACCTGATTCAGAAGGGCGCCTATCCGTACAACTCGCAGTATGTGCGGCTGGTGGGCGGCACGACGTGGCACTGGGCGGCGGCCGCGTGGCGGCTGCTGCCGTCGGACTTTCAGTTGCACAAGCTATACGGCGTGGGCCGTGACTGGCCGTATCCGTATGAAACGCTCGAGCCGTGGTATTCGGCGGCTGAGGCGCAACTCGGCGTCTCCGGGCCGGGCAACTCAGTCGATCTAGGTTCGCCGCGCTCGAAGCCCTATCCGATGAGCCAGCTTCCGCTCTCATACATGGATCAGCGTTTTAGCGACGTGCTCAACGCGCAGGGTTTCAAGGTGGTGCCCGAACCGGTGGCGCGCAACAGCCGTCCGTACGATGCGCGGCCCACCTGCTGCGGCAACAACAACTGCATGCCGATCTGTCCGATCGCCGCGATGTACAACGGTGTCGTGCATGCGGAAAAGGCCGAGCAGGCCGGCGCGAAACTGATTCCGCAAGCGGTGGTGTATCGCGTCGAAGCCGACAACAAAGGGCTCATCACGGCGGTCCACTACAAGGACCCGAACGGCAACAGTACGCGCGTGACCGGCAAGCTGTTCGTGCTCGCCGCGAACGGCATCGAAACGCCCAAGCTGATGCTGATGTCGACCTCCGGCAAATTTCCTCACGGCATCGGCAATAGCTCCGATCAGGTGGGCCGCAATCTGATGGATCATCCGGGCACCGGCGTCACGTTCCTCGCCAACGAACCGCTCTGGCCAGGGCGCGGACCGATGGAGATGACCTCGATCGTCAACTTCCGCGACGGCGCGTTCCGCTCCGATTACGCGGCGAAAAAGCTGCATCTGTCGAACGGCGTGCCGACCATGGGCGTGACCGCCGATCTGCTGAAAAAAGGCCTGACCGGCGCCGAGTTCGACCGGCAGATTCGCGACCGCGTCGCGCGCACGCTGAACATCAACAGCTTTCACGAGCATCTGGCGGAGCCGCAGAATCGCGTGGTGCCGTCGGCGGATCATAAGGATGCGCTCGGCATTCCGCAGCCCGAAATCTATTACTCGATCAACGACTACGTGAAGAAGAGCGCGGCGAACACGCACGAAGTGTATGCGCAGATCGCGGCGCTGTTCGGCGGCGTCGAGGTTTCCTTCGACGACACCTTCGCGCCCAACAATCACATCATGGGCACCACGATCATGGGCCGCGACGCGGCCGATTCCGTCGTCGATGCGGATTGCCGTACGCACGATCACTCGAATCTGTTCATTGCCAGCAGCGGCGTGATGCCGACCGCCGCATCGGTGAATTGCACGCTGACGATCGCGGCCTTGTCGCTGAAACTGGCCGACAGGCTCAAGCGTGAAATCTGAGCCCCGAACGGAGAGCCACAATGACGAAGAACACCTCTCGCGTGCAGCCGGCCGATACGCTTGCGCAGAATGCGCGTCGCCGCCTCTTCCGGGTGACGACGCTGGCGGGACTTTTTTCGCTGTTCGCGTTGTATATCGCCTGGCATGAAGCGCACGCGCCCAATGTGCAGCACAACGACGAATTACCGATCACGCAAGCTCGTGCCGACGATGCTTCGCAAACGGCCAATGCTGCGCCCATAGCGACGGCGCCCGGCAGCGATCTGGTCAGGCGCGGCGAGTACCTCGCGCGCGCCGGCGATTGCGCCGCTTGCCACACCGCCGACAAAGCACGTCCCTTCGCGGGCGGTTTGCCGATCAACACGCCCTTCGGCACGATCGTGACGCCGAACATCACGCCCGATCCGGACACCGGCATCGGCCAATGGAGCGACGCCGTTTTTCTGCGCGCGATGCACGAAGGCGTCGGCAAGAGCGGCGAACGGCTTTATCCGGTGTTCCCGTACGCGGAGTACACGAAGGTCACCGATCAGGACGTGCTGGCGATTCGCGCGTATCTGAACACGCTTGCGCCGATTCACTACACACCGCCGCGCAGCAGCCTGAAATTCCCGTTCAACCTGCGCTGGCTGATGGTGTTCTGGAACCTGTTCAATTTCACCGAAGGCCGTTTTGTCCCTGATCCGAAACAAAGCGCCGAATGGAATCGCGGCGCGTATCTGGTGGAAGGGCTCGCGCATTGCGAGGAGTGCCATACGCCGCGCAATTTCATGCAAGGGTTGAAGTCGAGCTCGCGATTCTCCGGCGCGGTGCAGGCCGGCTGGCATGCGTACAACATCACGCCGGACAAGAACAGCGGCGTCGGCAGCTGGAGCGACGCCGAACTGATCTCGTATCTGTCGGCCGGCGCGGTGCCGGGCCGCGCCAATGCAGCTGGCCCGATGGCCGAAGTGGTGGCCGACAGCACGCAGTATCTGACGCGTGAGGACCTCCGTTCGATCGCCGGCTATCTGCGCGCCGTGCCGCCAATCAGCGGTGGCGAAGCGCGTGCGCGCGACCAGTGGGGCAATCCTGCCAACGACGTCACCGCGCTGCGCGGCGCCACGATCAGCGCGGTGAACGGCGCGCACCTGTTCGTCGCCAATTGCGCGACGTGCCATAACTGGACCGGCGAGGGCATCGGCGCGAGCGCGCCCGGTGCGTATCCGTCGCTGATTCACAACACCGCGGTGGGCGCGAGCGATGCCAATAATCTGGCCCTGGTGATTCTGCACGGCGTCACTCGTACGACGAAACAGGCCGACGTGCTGATGCCCGCATTCGGCGGCCAGCTCACTGACGATCAGGTTGCCGCGATCACCAACTATGTGACCCGGCAGTTCGGCAATCCGCAGTCGACAGTGACCGTGGACCAGGTGGCAAATTTGCGTTCGCAGCAATAATGACCGCATACGCGACGTATTTCCGGCAAACCCTGCCGGGAATGCACCGTTTTCGCGACGATTGCGCCGCGTACGACGCCCGGAAAAGATAGGAAGCGCGCATACGCATCCGCGCGTGCCGCACTATCATGGTCGAATGGAATCCGTCCTCGTCACTCCCGTCCAGCATCATGCGGTCAATCTGAGCGGTCGCGACTTTATCGTCGGCGATCTGCATGGCTGCATGGATGCGCTGCGCTATCTGCTGCGCGAGATCGCTTTCGATCCCGCGCACGACCGGTTGTTTTCGGTCGGCGATCTGGTGGACCGCGGCGAGCATTCCGAACAGGCGTTGGCTTTGCTCGACAAGCCGTGGTTCTATGCCGTGCTCGGCAATCACGAAGACACGTTATGCGCTGTCGCTGACGGGCGCTTGCGGCGGCAATGGTGGTACGGAATTGGCGGATCGTGGGCGGCGGAAGTGTCCGACGAACGGCTGCAGTGCTACGCGGAACGTCTGCGGACGCTGCCGCTCGTGCGTGTGGTGGGCAGCGGCAAAGAGCGCTTCAATATTCTGCATGCCGAATTTTTCGGCACGGACGCCGATCTCGACGCCGCGAATTTTTCCGCCGACGTGCGCCAGCAATTGCTGTGGGGCCGTGATCTGGCCATCGGCAATGGCGATCCGGCGCGGCAGCGCGGACTTTCGCTGACCTACTGCGGCCACACGCCGATGCGCGACATCCAGCAGATCGGCTCACAGGTGTTCATCGATACCGGCGCGTTCGGGCCCGGCGGCAAGCTAACGATCGTCGAGCCTCACCGGTTGCTGCGCTGGTCGATCTCGGTCGAAGCGGCGCGCGCGGAAGGCGCGGCGGCGCTGGCTTTGCCTTCCTGAGCGCAGTCGTCCCCCGTTTCTCGCTGCCTGGCGCCGCTTTTCTCCGCTGCTCTGTCAGCCGACCTGGTTGAGTTCGAACACCATATCGATGCTCTTGCCGTTCCAGTTGTATTCCAGATACGCCGCGTGATGGCAGTCGCGCAGCAGCGTCGTTCTGAACGCGGCGAGACATTCGCCGCCGTCGTCCCGCACCGACGGATACACGATGCCCGGTGCACCGGCTTCACGCACGGCACGGCCGAGCGTCTGTCCTGCGAGGTAGTCGTTGGGCGACAGCACCGCGAAATCGAGCGACGGGTCGCTGCGGATGTCGACCACCTCGCCTTGCGCCAGCACGGTGTACAGACGCATCTGCTGACGCATTGGAAGCTCGGCGGTGGCTTCCAGAAACTTGCCGGTGTGATAGCGCGTTTCCGCGATCGCGGTGGCGCGCGAGCGGGCGCAATAGAACACGCCGTAGGTGCCGTCCGAGAAACGGCTGCCGAGCGGATTCAGGTGTGTGAGCGCGGCCATGATCGGCCCATAACCCGGCCCGAAGCGGCGCTCTTCGCGCGGCACCAGATCGAGTTCGCCGACTTCGGTGCGCAGACGGTCGTTGGTCAATGCTTCGAGCGCGTAGAGCGCGTCGAAATCTTCCGGCGAAGCAACCCGGTCGAATAGATTGACGGCCGGAAAGCGCGTAGGAATCACGCGATACGCGGGCGACCAGTCGAGCGGCGCGGTGCGCCAGCGGTACTGCGAATACGGTTCTGTCACGCCCAGCCGCCTCGCATCGCGTCGAGATACTGGCGCACGGCCACGAGATCGCTGATGTTGCCGGCCAGCATGCGGTCGAGCGCGCGCCGGCCGCCGAACGGCGGCGCGCTGTTGGGGCGCTTGATCCACGCATCGGCGGCGCTGGGATGCGGCAGCAGAATCTGCAACGCCTTATAAATGCCGAGCAGCAGCGACAGCCGTTCGAGCGTGTCGCGCCCGACGCGGGCCGTTTCCGGCGCGGCCTTCCATTTGAAGAAGGTGGAGCGGCCGGGCGAGCCGAGCAACACGATCTGCTCGTCGGCGCTCAGGTCCCAGTCGCGCGCGATATTGAAGAATGCACGCAGGCCCGCCGCGGACATTTCCGTCAGCGTGGGTTCCGACGCAGGCCGGCGAATCGGCGGTTCGGGTTGGGGGATGCGGGCAGCGTGAGACATAGGCGCGTGAGTCCTCTTATGTACTTGTTATTGATATTAGTCCAGTTATGGATTATTGCAAGGGAATATAATCCCGGCTCGTTACGAAGCCGAAGATCAGGAGAAGCAGGAGATGTGGGTTAGAGCAGTAGCAACGGCGGTTGCCGTGTGGTGCGTGTCTGGCGCGGCAATGGCTGCCGGGTATGCCGAAGTATGGAATCCGCCAGAGGCCACCGGACATGCCGCGAAGCACGCAAAGAAAACGGCCGAGGGGCCGAAGGTCAAGTCCGCAACTGGCGTGAAGGCCGCGCCGAAGCACGCGGCGAACAGCCAGCATGCGGCGCGGCGGGTTGCGTTGGCGTCGAAGAACGGGGCGAAGCCGGCGCATGGCAGCGTGAAGAAGGTCACGGGAAAAGAGGTGGCCAGTGGGGCAGCGAAGGGGGCAGCGAAGGGGGCAGCTAAAGGACCGCTCAAGCGCGCAGTGAAGCCGAAGCCCGCCTTCGTGGTGCAGGCCAGGAAACCGCGGCCGCGACTGGCGCAGGCGAAGGCCGGTCAGGCCAGACCGGTGCATGCCGCGGTTGCTCAAGGCGCCGCTCATCCCCGCGTGACCAAGGTCGCCGCGAAAACCGGCGCAGCCAAGCCGGCCGTATCGACCGTATCTCAAGCGAACGTCACGGCCAATCCCGCTACGGCCAGCAGCGGTTCGCTGCCGCCGATTCTTCACTGACCCCGATCTCAGGCCGCGCGATTGCGTCTGGTTTTGCCGCCCGGCGGACCCAGCGCCGCGCGGCCGAGTTCGACAATACGCGCCGACAGCTTTTCGAGGCGGAGCGACTGCACTTTCCACGCGTGCCAGAACAACTCGGCATCGGTTGACCGCGCGGACGGCGGCGGTTTGCCGGGGGTCGAGGTCCACTTGGCTACCTTGAAACTACCTTGAAATGACGGGTTCCTGGATTAAGCAAAACGCGCCGCTGGCCTTTACCGGTGATTTGGGTCGGGCGATGGTTTGTCATTGCGTTGCCAACCCATTCGCTACCAACCGCAGCGTCTCCATCGACCGCTTCTCGCGAACCCGCGAATGCAGCGTGACGCGCGATTCCGGCAGCGGCGGCAATCCCAGCCGCGCGCCGACATTGATCAAACCACGCGGCGCCACTCTGCGCGCCAGCGGCGACACCGCGAGACCGGCCGCGACCGCCGCCCCGACGGCGGCCACGCCCCCGCCGACGAACACTTCCTGCCACGCAATTCCCGCCTCGTTCAGCGTTTGAAGCGCCACCGCGCGCACGTTGCACGGCGCGGTCAGCAACGCCAGCGGCAGCGGTTCGCCAACGCGCGGCAACCACTCCGGCGTAGCAAGCCAGCCAAGCGGCTCGCTGAAAAGCACCTGCGCGTCGTCGCGTGGAGGCTCGTCGGCGCCGTAGCGAACGATCACCGCATCGAGCCGCCGTTCGTCGAATTGCGCGAGCAGCGCGGCGGACATGCCCAGATGCAATTCGACCACCAGACCCGGATCGTGCGCATTGAGCCTGGCGAGCAACGCCGGCAAATCAGCGCCCGCGACGTGCTCGCTCAGTCCCAATACCAGCCTCCGACGCTCCACCGACAACGAACCCAGTGCCCGTTCATGCGCGTTCAGCAGATCGCGCGCCGCGCCGAGGAAAGCGTTGCCGTCCGCGGACAGGCGCACGACGCGCGGCGTGCGCTCCACCAATTGCTTGCCCAGATGCGCCTCCAGCCGCTTGAGCTTCAGGCTGACGGCCGACTGCGTGGTGTCGAGCGCATCGGCGGCGCGCGTAAAGCTGTGCAGATCGGCGACCAGCACGAAGGCCCGCACAGCATCGAGGTCGAGGACTTTCATTTCAAATGAATATAGATGAAATCACTATCAATGTATTTTAATTATGACTAGTCGCGCCTAAGCTGTCACCTAAGCTGTGTTTACCCATTCACCTGCAACCACGGAGTTTCATCATGCCGCTCACACGAATCGCATTGCGCGCCGGCAAGCCGGCGGAATACCGGAAGGCGCTGACGGACAGCATCCAGCGTTCGCTGGTGGACACCTTCAACGTGCCGAAGGACGACATCTTCATGCTCATCACCGAGCACGAGGCCGGCAATTTTGTGTACGACAAGCAGTATCTGAATATCGAGCGCAGCGATGATCTCGTGCTGATTCAGATCACGCTGAACAACACCCGCACGCTCGAGCAGAAAAAGGCGCTGTATAAGCGCATGGCGGACGAACTGGCGGAGTCGCCCGGGCTGCGACGAGAGGACGTGTTCATCAATCTCGTCGAAGTGCTGAAGGAGAATTGGTCGTTCGGTAACGGGATTGCGCAGTACGCGGTTTGAGTCCGCTCGCAGTGCCGCGCCGGTGGTGGCCGCAGAAGCCTGCGTCGCTATAATCATTTGCTGCCCGTTCCCCCTCTCATCGACCACGCGCCGCCATGACATCCGATCACCCCGACTCGTCTCACGAACCGCTCGAACTCGGCGGCTCGGTCTGGTTCCAGGCCGGCGCGCAAACGCTCGGCGGCGCGTCGCGAATCGCGCTGCTCGCGGCGATCCGCGAAACTGGTTCGATCACCGGCGCGGCGAAGGCCGTGGGCATGAGCTACAAAGGCGCGTGGGACGCCGTCGATGCGATGAACAACCTGGCGGGCGAGCCGCTCGTCGTGCGTTCGACCGGCGGCAAAGGCGGTGGCGGCACGACGCTCACGCCCCGCGCCGTGAAGCTGATCGATACGTTTCGCGCGGTCGAACGCGAGCACCGGCGTTTTCTGGAGCGCGCGGGCGCGGCGATCGAAGGTTTCGCGACGGATTGGGATCTGATCGGGCGTATCGGCGTGAAAACGAGTGCGCGCAATCAGTTGTACGGCACGGTTTCGAGCATCGTGCGTGGCACGGTCAATGACGAAGTGTCGCTGGCGTTGCCCGGCGGCCACACGATCGTATCCGTACTGACGCATGAAAGCACCGAGACGCTGGGACTCGCGGAAGGCTCGGCGGCGTTCGCGTTGATCAAGGCTTCGTGGGTGGTGCTGCTCGTCGAGGACGCTGACGGTGCGCCGCTCAAGCTGTCGGCGCGCAATCAGCTGCGCGGCACGGTGCAGAGCGTGAGGCGTGGCGCGGTCAATGCGGAGGTGTCGTTGACGCTCGAAGGCGGCACCGTGATAACCGCCGTCGTGACGAACGAAAGCGTCGACACGCTCGGCCTTGAAGAAGGCGCCGCCGCGATGGCGGCGTTCAAGGCGTCGAGCGTGATTCTCGGCGTGAAAGACTGAAAGCGGGACCGAAGGCGCGCGCTTACGGCACGCTGCGCGCGTAGCCGGCGAACGGCTGATTCTCGCGCACGCGGCCGTCGCTGACCTGCACGACCTGATCGCCGAAGGCGGCGACGTCGTCCGGATCGTGCGTGATCAACACCATCGGAATGTCCAGACGCGTTTGCAGGTCCGACAACTCGCGCCGCATGCGCTGGCGCAAAGCGCTATCGAGTGCGGAAAACGGTTCGTCGAGCAACAGCAGCCGGGGCTGCGCGACCAGCGCACGCGCCAACGCCACCCGCTGCTTTTGTCCGCCCGAAAGCTGCGCCGGATGATTGCCCGCCACGCTTCTCAGTTCAAGCGCGTCGAGCCAGTAATCGACTTGCGGATGCACGATCCGCGCGCGCGGATTGAACCAGCCCGGCTGCAAGCCGAAGCCGATGTTTTGCCGCACGTTCAGATGTGGAAACAGCGCGTAGTCCTGAAACAGATACGCGATCTTGCGCGCCTGCGGTTTCAGATCGACGCCGCGCGCGCTGTCGAACAAGGTTTTGCCATGCAGCGTGATTGTGCCTTCGTCGGGGCGCAGCAAACCGGCGATAGCCTGCAAGGTCAGGCTTTTTCCCGCGCCGGACGGCCCGAACAGCACCACGCGCTGCGTGCTCGCCTGAAACGAAACGTCGAGCGTAAAGCTGCGCTCGGCGCTCTTGAAGGTCTTGCGAATGTCGACGGCGAGCGGCATATCAGCGGGACGCCAAAAGCGTGTGTTGCGGCACCAGACGGCCCGCGAGCAACAGGATCACCACGCACGCCACCGACGTGACGAGCACGAGGAAATTGGCGGTGCTGTCGTCGCCGGCTTGCACGGCTGAATAGACTGCAACCGAGAGCGTCTGCGTGCGTCCCGGCAAGTTGCCCGCGATCATCAGCGTTGCGCCGAATTCGCCGAGCGCCCGGGCGAAGGCCAGCAAGCCGCCGGCCAGAATGCCGCGTGCGGCGAGCGGCAGCGTCACGCGAAAAAAGATCGCCGTCTCGCTGACGCCGAGCGTGCGCGCAGCCCGTTCGAGTTGCGGATCGACGGCTTCGAAGGCGGCGCGCGCCGATTTCAGCACCAGCGGGAACGCCACCACCGTCGACGCGATCACCGCGCCTTGCCAGGTGAACACCAACCGGATATCGACCCGGTCGAGCCAGGCGCCGACCACGCCGCGCCGTCCTAGCAACACGAGCAGGTAGTAGCCGAGCACCGTGGGCGGCATCACGAGCGGCAGCATCAGCAGCGAATCGATCACGTCGCGCGCACCCGAACGCCAGCGCGACAAGCCGAAGCCGGCGGCGACGCCGAACACCAGATTGAGCACGGTGGCCCAGCCCGCCACTTTCAGCGACAGCAAGAGCGGAATCCAGGCCTGTTGCATGAGCGTGTGAGAGATCTTTAGTGAAGCGAGTTAATGAGGCTGCTCAACGCGGAGGCTGATCAATGCGCCGGCTTGAAGCCGTACTTCGCGAGCACCGCCTGGCCGGCCGGCGACAGCACGAAACGGATGAAAGCCTGCGCGTCCGCCGCGTGACGGCTGCCTTCGACCTGCGCGATCGGGTAGCTGATCGGCGTTTGCGTCCGCACGTTCAGCGCGACTTTGACCTTGTCCGGCATGACGGCGGCGTCGGTGCTGAATACGAAGCCGGCATCGACTTCGCCGCGCGACACGTAGTCGAGGCTCTGGCGCACGTTCGCCGCCAGCACGGCTTTGGCGCTGACGGCGTCCCAGACGCCGGCGGCCTGCAACGCGCTTTGCGCGTAGCGGCCGATCGGCACGGATGCCGGATCGCCATAAGCGACGCGCTTCACATTCGCTGACGCCAGATCGCTCAGTGCGGCCGGCGCGAAACGGCTGTCGGTCGGCACGATCAGCACCAGCGAATTGGCGGCGAAATCCTTGCGGCTTGCCGGCACGATGACTTTTTCGTTTGCGGCCTTGTCCATCGCCTTCTGATCGGCGGAAGCGAAGACGTCGGCGGGCGCGCCTTTGGCAATCTGCTGCATCAGCACGTCGGACGCGCCGAAGTTCAATAGCACCTTGGTGCCCGGATGCTGCTGTTCAAAGACTTCGCTGACCGCCTTGAACGCGTTGGTCAGGCTGGCGGCGGCGGAGACGATCAGTTCGTCGGCGCGTGCGTTGGCGCTGACGGCAACGGAGACGGCGCTGGCAATGTACAGCGCGTGTTTCAGTAAGCGGCGGGACAGAGTCATGAAGGGTCGAAGGTCCGGCGTGCGCCAGAACGGCGGGTTAAAACGCTATCGTAATATACGAAAGGTTATAGCGGTGGCCGATGACGATTATTCAACAGGACGCATGACGCGGCTAGTGAACCTGCGGAGGAGTGTTGTCAGACGCCGGATGCGCGCGGCGGCTCAAGCGTATTGAGGGTTTGCGAGAGCGGCGCCGTGGCGGGGCGGTTGTCACGCGTGGCCTTCCAGCGTGCGCGGATGAACGGCCTCTCATGACCGGAAACCTTCAGTGCAATGTGCGTGACCCAGCGCTGAGTAGGCACGTGCACACCGTGCATTAGCACCGCGAGAACCATCAGACTTGCCGTGACGGGCAGCGCCGAAAGCCGGTCCGGCTCGGCGTGCCACGCCATGCGCACGAAGACGATCGCGGCCAGCGCTCCGACCAGGCAGCCGGTGATCGCTTCGGACGGCGAGTGAGCGCTCAGCACGACCCGCGACAGCCCGACCGCGGCGCCCGCGGCGAGGCCGAGCAGCACGCCGGTCAGACGAATTGCCGGCCGCGTCGGCAGCAGCATGAGGAACAGCGCGACCGGGTACACGGCAGTGGACAACATCGCGTGACCGCTGACGCCGGTGAAATCCAGTTCGCGCACGCCAACGCCCCAGCCGAGGAACGCCAGCTTGGTCACGGTCACAACGCCGATGGCGGCGCCAAGCAACAACAACCAGCCCGCCGCCATTCTCCATGAGTATCCGACCGCCAGCCAAAGCGCGATGGCGAGCGCGATCGGCAGCGTCATGCCGGCGCCGCCGAGGCTGGTGATCAAATACCACAGATGGGACGGTAAATCGGGCATGGCAAAAAGCGCGGCTAGGGCCGCGTAGAATCGGGTTAGTAGTGATTTAACGCGCGAACGGCGCGAATCGCCGACGAGACAAAGGTATCGCACACCAATTAGGTTACCCGCCAGTATAGACGGGCGCTGCCGCGTAGATTTAACGTGCGCGGCGTTTTTGTCGTCGGCGGCTGGCTTGTAAACCGGGCCGTGAGGCGGTTTGACGCCGACCCTGCGATAAGGTTCGTCGAGTGGAAATTTCGGTGTTGGGCAGGAAGCGATGCTTTCAACATCGCATGAGGATTAATGTTATTGTGCATTGCACAACAAAGCGTCGTTCCACCGAACGGCCCCTGCCCCTTTTTGCGAGGTTACCCGCCGATGGCAAAAGGTCTATCGAAAATCTGGCTACGCGGTCTCAAGCGGCTGCTCGCGATTCAGACCGAGCACGCTCACAAAACCACCAAGCGCACCACCACGCGTCCGGCGCGGCCCGCCACTGCGAAGCTGTCGACCAAGGTCCGTCCGCTCACACCGGCGGCTGCGGTGCGTGCACCCACGAAACGCGAGGCGCCGCGCGCCGTCGCCCTGGAATCGCGCGTCCGCCCGCGGGCGTCGGCTTGGGCGAGCGGTTCGTGGACCCGCTCTTTTCACTCGGCGCCTGCGGCGCCGGGGCGGCTCGTCAATCATCTTCAATATGGACTGTACGTTCCGTCCGGCCATGCACTCGAAGCCATGCCGCTGGTGGTGATGCTGCACGGCTGCACGCAATCGATCGATGAATTCGCCGAAGGCACGCGCATGAATGTGCTGGCCGACCGGTTCGGCTTTGCGGTGGTGTATCCGGAGCAGTCGAAGCACGTGCATTCGCACCGCTGCTGGCACTGGTACGACTCTGGCGAAAGCGCCGGCGGTGCCGAGGCGCGCGCCGTGGTGTCGCTGGTGGATGCACTCGTCATGCAGCATGGGTTCGACGGCGAACGGGTGTACGTCGCCGGGATATCCGCAGGCGCCGGTCTGACGGCGCTGCTGGCGGTCAACCATCCGGAGCATTTTGCGGCAGTCGCACTGCATTCCGGTCCGGCTTTGGGCGAGGCCCGCTCCGGCATCACGGCGATGGACGTGATGCGGCGAGGCGCGCGTCATGAACCGGCCGAGTTGGTCGACGAAATCGTCAATGTGGCGGAATACCCTGGCATGCCGGCAATCGTCATTCACGGCGACGCCGATCATGTGGTCGCACCTGTCAATGCGGACCAGCTGGCGGTGCAATTTCTCCGGCTGAACCGGATCGTCGACGAAAACGGCGCGCGCAAATCCGGCGAAGTGCGCGAAGAACGCAAAGGCGGCGTCGTGACGCGCGACTACCTGCGCGGCGGCCGGCGCGTGGTGCGGCTGTGCCGCGTGCAAGGGCTCGCGCACGCGTGGAGCGGCGGTGACGACGCAGTGCCGTTTCACTCCGCCAAAGGGCCGGATGCGAGCACGTTGGTGTGGGAGTTCTTCAGGCACCAGCGCCGCACGGGCGCCGGCCGTATCGCGGAAAGTGCCGTTACTACGGCCTCAGCCGGCGAAAGGTGACGCGGGAACAACACTTCGAAAAGAAGATTGGCGTATTCCTAGGGTTTTCCCTATAATAGGGGTTATCCCTTAGGAGTTAACGCCTAAATTCATAGTCGAGGTTGACCATGTACCTGCTGAGCCGCTTGTTCCTGTTTCTGACCAAATCGCCCGATCAGCTTGCGAAAGAACGTGCTGACGCATTTCTCGCTGAAGCTACGGATCTGTACGATCTCGAATTCCGTATGCGCAAGCTGGATCGCGAGGCGAACATCCGCCAACCGTCGTGGATGAGCCAGTACTAAGCTGTTGCTGTTCGGGTGAGGCGCCCAAGCTGTCATGAACTCCCAGGCAGCCGGATTCAATTGCCACAACGCGTGATTCAACACCGCGGCGAACGCCACCCAAGCCACATCGGGCATCAATAGGCCGCCTGCCCAGCGGTACCGTCGCAGAACGCGAACATCGTCGCGACGAGCAACACCAGCAACACCACGATATCGGCCAATGCAATGCCGACCGTTACTTGCCGAAGCGAGCCAGTGTGTGCTGCCACGCTTGTGCATGGTCGACGATCTGCGCGGGATATTTCTTGCCCAGCACCATGCCGCAATCGGCGAGCTCTTCAGCGCCTGCCAGCCACGGCGCGTGAATTCACTTAGGCCGCAGTTTCGCCAGCTGCGGCAGATAGCGCCCGATAAAGTGCCCTTCGGCGTCGAACTTTTCGGACTGCGTGACCGGATTGAAGATCCGGAAATACCGCTGCGCGTCGCATCCCGGTCCCTGCTCCCCGCTCCCCGCTCAACCGGTTGTACTCTTCCTTGAACCGTTACGTGCCGCGTCCGCAAAAAAGCACAACGCCCGCGCCTGTTTTGCAAGGAGCGGGCGCTGATCGTGGCAACGCGGTTTTGTCGCGCCGCCCCAGCTATTCAAACAGGTCGCACGCTTACGCGATTTGCAAACGCACTGCGACGTTGTTGCGCGTGGCGTTCGAGTACGGGCAGACGTGATGCGCCGCGTCGACCAGTTCCTTGGCCGCGTCCGCGGCGAAACCCGGCAGCGAGATGCGCAGATCGATATCGAGCGCGAAGCCGCCATTGTCGTTCGGGCCGATGCCCACTTCTGCCATGACTTGCGTGTCTGCCGGCAAAGCCTGCTTGCGCTGCCCGGCGACGAACTTCATCGCGCTCAGGAAACAGGCCGAATAGCCGGCGGCAAAGAGTTGTTCCGGGTTCGTGCCCACTGTGCCGTTGCCACCTAGTTCACGCGGTGCGGCCAGCTTCACGTCAAGCACATTGTCCGACGACACTGCACGGCCGTCACGGCCACCGGTGCTGGTTGCGCTTGCTTTGTAGAGTACGTTCATTGTGCTGCTCCTCAATCTGGGTTGTCAGGATCTGCATATGTGCCGCTGCTTGCTCACCGTTCCGGCTCATCGCTATCAAAGCGGCATGCGATAAAGATAGTACACAAAGCATTTGTGTGCAAATGATTTTGCAGATCGGATCGATAGCGTGCTTTTGCAGCAGGCTGGCTAGTGGTCCATGTAATCGTTGAGGGTGGTGCGCAGGCGCGTCAGGTCGTCGCGCAGACGAAGCAGGAATTCGGGCGTCTGCTGGGTCGCGCAGAAGATTT
Source organism: Paraburkholderia sp. FW306-2-2C-D06C (assembly GCF_058781505.1). Classification (NCBI taxonomy): domain Bacteria; kingdom Pseudomonadati; phylum Pseudomonadota; class Betaproteobacteria; order Burkholderiales; family Burkholderiaceae; genus Paraburkholderia; species Paraburkholderia sp. FW306-2-2C-D06C. The sequence goes on from NZ_JBYSWU010000044.1 coordinate 65,855, forward strand.
CCGCCGGCACTTCCCGCGCCTGGCGCTTCAGTGCGGTGCCGGCTTTGGTCAGCCGGATGTAGACGAGCCGCTCATCTTCGACGCCGCGCACCCGTTCCAGATAGCCTTGCGTCTCGAGGCGCTTGAGCAGCGGCGTGACCGTCGCCGAGTCGAGATTCAGACGCGCGGCGATGTCCTTGACCGTGATGTCATCGGTTTCCCATAGCACCAGCATCGCCAGATATTGCGGGTACGTGAGGTCGAGCTTGTCGAGCAGCGGCTTGTACGCTTTCGTCATCGCGAGTGAGGTCGAATAGAGCGCGAAGCAGAGTTGCTCGTCGAGCGTGAAGGGCAAAGCGGGACGCTGGGTCATGGTGCATCTCGTCTGAAATAGCGTGAAAATCGATTGCGCTCAAACCATTGTGCCGCAAATCGCGTCGCGTTGACGAGTGGAGTTGAGGAGTCGACGAAGCGGCGGCGCGGCGCGTGAGCGCCGCATCAGCGCTCCGCGCCCGCGCGCCAAAATACTCAAGCTGCCGGGGTGGTCGGCAGGTCCGGCGTTTCGGGCGTTTGCACGCCGAAGCAGCCGCGATAGGTTGCGTAGAACGAGCAATACAACATGGTCGTGACGATCATCGTGGCGGGCATCAGGATCGCGAATGCGAAGTCGCCGGCGCCCAGTGCCTGCATCACCGCCGACAAACCGAGCGACACCGTCATGGCCACCGCGAACCACAGCGCGCCGAACACGATGAACGCGCCGCGATTGCGCCAGCAACTGACGAGGCTGAAGAACATCGCCTTGACCGGCGGAATGTCGTGCCACGCAATGAGCGTCGGCGAGAACCAGAAAATCATTGCCACTGGAATGTAGAACGCGAATGCGGTGAGCACCGCGAGCGGAATATTGCTGTTCGCGATCGCGTCCTGATCCATTGCCACGCCGCCGAGCATCACCTTCAACAGCATGCCGCCGTCAGCCAGCGCCGACCCGGCGAGCACCAGCGCCATCGCGACGACATACAGCACGCCGAGCACCAGCAAGCGTTTGGCGACCACGGGGCCGTACGAGTGAAAGCCGTCCACCAGAATGGTCGGAAACACCGGCTTGCCGGCGATCGTATTGCGGCACGCCGCCATGAAGCCGACCGCGACGCCCGGAATGAACACCAGCGGCAGCACGCCGCCGATCACCGGAATCTGCGACACGAGCGTCATGACCAGCAGGTAAGTGAAGAACAGCGTCAGAAACGCGAGCGGGTTTTTGCGGAACAGCCAGATACCCTGCCGGAACCACACATAGCCGGTTTTCGCGGGGACTTCGATCAGTTGCATGAGGTATGAATGCCAGGAAGTGCAACGCCGGACAGGCGTTCGCGCAGAATGCGCTCGAAATGGCCGGGGTCGTGCGGTTTGAGCAGCTCGGCCGCGCGCGGCAAATGAAAATCATACAGGCGCGAGACCCAGAAACGGTACGCGCCCGCACGCAGCATGTCGCCCCAATGGCGGTTTTCCTCGGCGGTGAAGGGGCGCACGGTCTGGTAGGCGCGCAGCATGGCTTCGGTGCGCGCGTCGTCCAGCTTGCCGGTGGCGAGGTCGACGCACCAGTCGTTGACTGCTACGGCGACGTCGAACAGCCACTTGTCGCAGCCGGCGAAATAGAAATCGAAGAAACCGCCCAGGCGCACCTCGTGGCCGGTCTCGGGCGCCGCATGCGCGAACAGCGCGTTGTCGCGGAACAGGTCGGCGTGGCACGGGCCTTCGGGCAGCGCGGCGTAATCGGTCGAAGCGAAGAAAGCTTCCTGATGGGCGAGTTCGGACGACAGCAACTCGCGTTGCGCGCCGTCCAGAAACGGCAGGATAGTCGGCACGGTTTCCTGCCACCATGGCAGGCTGCGCAGATTCGGCTGATAGCGCGCGTAATCGCGGGCCGCCAGATGCATGCGCGCGAGCATCTGCCCGACCTCGATGCAGTGTTCGACGCCCGGCGCCAACTCGGGCGCGCCTTCGAGCTTGGTCACGATCGCGGCGGGCTTGCCATGCAGCGCGCCGAACAGCGCGCCGTCTTCGCGCGGCATCGGGTCCGGCACCGGCACGCGGTGCGCGGCCAGATGCTGCATCAGATCGAGATAGAACGGCAGTTGTTCGGCCGTCAGCTTTTCGAAAATCGTGAGGACGTATTCGCCACGCGTCGTCGTCAGAAAGAAGTTGCTGTTCTCAATACCGGACGGGATGCCGCGAAATTCGACGACTTCGCCGAGATCGTAATGGCGCATCCATTCTGCTAGTTGGGGTTCGGTGACAGCGGTGAAGACAGCCATGCGGGAAACGTCGGATCAGGTTGGTCGGGCTGGCGCGTTGCGGCCAGTGCGAGGTGTGGCAAGTGCGGTGTCAAAAAGCGCTGCCGAAGCGCGATAAGTCCGGGCGGCGAGTCGGCGCTGCAACTCAGCGCCGGAGCTAAGCGCCGCATCTCGGCAAACTGGCTGAAAGCCCCAAGGGCGGCGCTCGGCAGACCGCGCAGAGCAGGAGGGAGGCGGCTTACGCCGGGCCGCCGCTCCGGTTTTGTCAATAACTCAGATTCACCGACGGCAAACGCGTGCTTGCGCGGCCGTTGTCGCGCACGGTGGGCGACGTGTCGAGCGGCGCGCTCATCTGATAGCGCGTGCCGAGGTTCGAGTGCACGTTGATTTCGACCGGCTTGCCTTTGTCGCGGTATTCGGTGATTTCGGTGCCGTTGGCGCTGCGTTCGTAGAAGCTCGGCGTGCGTGGCACGTTGATGTCGACCTTGGAGCTGACTTCCGCGGCCGGCCGGTTGATCGCCTTCAGGTCCGGCAGGCCTGCCCGTTCGTTGGCGGACTGCGGTTGATCCGGGGGCGGCGTGGCGTCGACGGGCTGGGCAGCCATCGCGGCGCTGCCGAAGGCGAGGGCCAGCGCAACGGCGACGGGAAGGAGCGGCTTCATGGTGATTCTCCAATATGGTGCCCCGATTCTAGCAAATCCAGCTTTGCCTACGGGCGCGATCGCCTTATTTTGCGCCGCTTTCGCGTGGCGTGCCCGCAATCGCGCGGCCGTTGCCGCCGCGGGCGTCACCAGCGCTGCACGGTCATTTTGCGAGCGCGGGTTCCGTGGTAATGTCGTCTCGTTAATAGAGGCGAATGAAGATGAACAACGATACCAATCAACGCGCGGTGCAGACTCCCGCCAACAGCTTCCCAACCGCATCCTTCGACGACGCCGCCGAGGCCGTCACCCGCCTGTCCGCCATCTACGAAGCGAACACTTCGTTTCTGCGCGACGCCTTCGCGCGTTACCGCCGTAACGAATTGTTCGATCGCCGGGTGCGCGCCTGCTACCCGTTCGTCAGAGTGTGCACCGAAGTCAACACGCATATCGACTCGCGCCGCTCGTACGGTTTCGTCGCGGGTCCGGGCGTGTTCGAGACGACCGTGACGCGGCCGGACCTGTTCGGCAACTACTACCGCGAGCAATTGCGCTTGCTGGCGAAGAACCATCACGTGCAGATCGAAGTGGGGGTGTCCGATCAGCCGATCCCGATTCATTTCGCGTTCGCCGAAGGCATTCACCTCGAAGGCGATCTGGATCGCGAACGTCTGTTCCTGATGCGCGATGTATTCGACACGCCGGACCTCGCGCTGCTGGACGACCGCATCGTCAACGGCACGTATGAGCCGCTGCCGGGCGAGCCGCACCCGTTGGCGCTGTTCACGGCGGCGCGCGTGGACTTTTCGCTGCATCGGCTGAAGCACTACACGGCGACGTCGCCCACGCATTGCCAGAACTACGTGCTGTACACGAACTACCAGTTCTATATCGACGAGTTCGTCAAACTCGGCCGCGCGATGATGGCCCATACCGACGACGAAGAACTGCGCACCTACCGCAGCGAATACACGTCGTTCGTCGAACCGGGCGACGTGGTCACGTACAACGAGAACCTCGGTGAGCAGGCGCAGGAAGGCACGGCAGCGCCGCGTTTGCCGCAGATGCCCGCGTATCACCTGAAGCGCGCGGACGGCAGCGGCATCACGATGATCAACATCGGCGTCGGGCCGTCGAACGCGAAGACGATTACTGATCACATCGCGGTGCTGCGTCCGCACGCATGGATCATGCTGGGTCACTGCGCCGGTCTGCGTAACACGCAGCGTCTGGGCGACTACGTGCTGGCGCACGGCTACGTGCGCGAGGACCATGTGCTCGACGCGGATCTGCCGCTGTGGGTGCCGATTCCGGCGCTTGCCGAAGTGCAGGTGGCGTTGGAACGTGCGGTCGCGCAGGTCACGCAACTGGATGGCGTCGAGCTGAAGCGCGTCATGCGCACGGGCACGGTGGCGAGTGTGGATAACCGCAACTGGGAGTTGCGCGATCATCGCGAGCCGGTGCAGCGGCTGTCGCAGAGCCGCGCGATCGCACTCGATATGGAAAGCGCGACGATTGCGGCGAACGGCTTCCGTTTCCGCGTGCCTTACGGCACCTTACTCTGCGTGTCGGACAAGCCCTTGCATGGAGAGCTGAAGCTGCCCGGCATGGCCGATCAGTTCTATCGCGCGCAGGTCGATCAGCATTTGCAGATCGGCGTGAAGGCGATGGAGTTGCTGCGCATGAACGGGCTGCATCGTCTGCATAGCCGCAAGCTGCGCAGCTTTGCTGAGGTGGCCTTTCAGTAGCAAAGGATCATCCGGCGGGCCTTTGCGGGGTTCGCCGGACTGCTGACTGTCTAACTTAAGTGCCGGTGTCTAACTTGCCGGCCCCAACACGCGGAAGCGATACCGGCGCAACGCGCTCCACTTCACGCGCCTTTGTGTAGTGGGCGGTCATCTGAGCAGTGGTATGCCCAGCCAGCGCCTGTGCAGCCTCGGCGCCTTCCTGGCGGCGTTTGTCGGTCAACGCCTTGGCGCGCAGATCGTGGAAATGCATTCCGCGGAGAAACCTGGGATCGGGCGTGATGCGTGGGTGCGCCTTTTCGCATTGCTCCTCGTACAATTCTCGTGCGCGCGCGACTGCTCGACGCCACGCTGATTGGGCGCCGATATATGTGTACCGTCCACCGGTGTGAGTGTCCCTTCCTGATCGCATAGGCGAAGATCAGTGAGAACAGCGCTTTGTACTTGTTCGCGGTGTTGGCCTTTGTGGCGAAATGCTTGTCCAGAAAGCGCGCGATATCGGTCGGCCGGACATCCTCGATATACCACTGAGGTCCGAATTCGGATTTGATGAATGTGGCCATGCGCAAGTATTGGCTGCGCGTCTTAACTGAATAGCGGGACAACTTCGCGGCGAGCCAGTCGTCGACCAGCGCAGGCATCGTCTTTGCACGTGCAGCACGGTCATTGTTATCACGGTTGAATGCGGCAAGCGCCTCATACAGATTGGATATTCCGTCTGTAACGCGGCAGAGCTTATGCCATTTCGAGCCTGTCAGAATTTTAGTGTGCCGAGGTCATGAGACGATAACGGAAACAACGTCCTATGACCGAAGCAACTGTGA
>NZ_JBYSWU010000045.1:0-69402 GCF_058781505.1 Paraburkholderia sp. FW306-2-2C-D06C
CGGGCAAACCGCTACACCCAGCTTGACAGAGGCGAAAGGAGGGCTGACCGCTTGATTGGGCTTCCGAGTTCGGCCAAGAAGAGTCATTGTCGGAACGGAAAAACTGCACCGTTGAGCGTCCGGTCAGTGTGGCATAGCGGACGTACTAGAAGGATTTCTCGCCGTCGTTTGCTCGGACTTTGTGCCCATTTCTGGTGATGGTCCGGAATCGATCCCAGTTTGCAGTGATTGTCGTCCTCACACGCTTGCTCACACGCACATTGCGTACCTTAGGGGTTCCCCTTCACCTCAACGGAGACCGTCATGCCAAAATTTGTGATCGAACGTGCCATTCCCGGAATCGGAGCCTCGAAGGCAGCCGAGCTGCAGGCCATCGCTCAGAAGTCGTGCAGCGTCCTGCAGGAGCTCGGCCCGGACGTCCAGTGGGTGCAAAGCTACGTGACGAGTGACAAGGTCTACTGCGTCTACAACGCGGCGAGCGAGGAACTCGTCAGGGAACATGCGCGACGAGGCGGTTTTCCGGCGGACAGCGTCGCACGGGTCATGACAATCATCGACCCTACGACCGCCGAAGCCTGATGCCGCCCTTGCACGCCCGCAGGCCCTGAGCCACGATCGACTCATGGGCCTTGCGATCCACCTTCTCGGCGCGCCGCGAATCGAGCGGGACGGCCACCCATTGCCGGCGCCGCACGGCCACAAGGTTTGGGGCGTACTCGCGTACCTAATCCGCAGCGATGCCTGCGCGAGCCGCAAGCACCTGGCGGGGCTGCTGTTCGAGGACGCCGATGACCCGCTGGCGGCTTTACGCTGGAATCTGAGTGAACTCCGACGCCTGCTCGGCACCGAGGCCTTGCGTGGCGACATGCTGGCGCTTTCGCTGGAACCGGCCGCGTACGTCGATATCGAGGTTGTGGCCAAAGGAACCTGGGCGGAAGCGTTGTGCGTGCCTGGCCTCGACCGCGAATTGCTCGAAGGGATGAGCTTTTCGGGCAGTCCGTCATTCGAAGTCTGGCTCGCTTGTGAACGCCGGCACCTCCAGGCGACCGCCGAGGCCGTCCTGCGCGAGGCCGCGTTGACCCGCCTGGCCGCCGGTGCCGTGACCGAGGCGGCCGATCTGGCCGGTCGGCTCGTGCGCCAGAACCCCTTGGACGAGAACTTCCAGGCGCTGCTCGTGCGCTGTCTCGCCGCTGCGGGCGACGGCGTAGGTGCTGCGCGCCAGGCCGCTGCGTGCCGCGAGCTGTTCAAGCGCGAGCTTGGCGTGCAACTAGGCGCGACGCTCGAAGCCGCAATACGCACGGCCACCGCCACGCCGATCGCGCGGCCCGCGATCGGTCGCGCTGCGGCCGTTGCGCAGATCGAGGCTGGAGAGGCTGCGATCGGCGGCGGAGCGCTCGATGCCGGACTACAGTGCCTGCGGCGTGCGATCGTCGAGGCCGATACCATCGGCGACGCGGTATTGCGTACGCGTGCGCGCGTTGCTCTCGGCGGCGCGCTCGTGCACGCCGCGCGCGGGCGCGACGAGGAAGGCGCCACGGCGCTGCACGAGGCACTCGCGATCGGTCAGGATGCCTCGCCGTCATACGCAGCGGCGGCTTGCCGCGAGCTCGGCTACATCGAGTTTCTGCGCGGCCGTCACGAGCGAGCGCTGGCGTGGCTGCGGCGGGCGGCGCCGCTGGCCGGCGACGACCGCGCAGAGCAGGCACGCATTGCCATCGTGCATGGATCGACGCTTAGCGACACCGCGCACTATGCCGCCGCGATTGCGATGCTTCGTGACGCCGAGGCGCTCGCCGACAGCATGGGCGACCTCAAGCAGCTCGCTTATGCGCTGTCGATGCTGGGGCGCGCGTTGCTGCTGTGCGGAGACGTCCAGGCAGCAAGCGACGCGCTCGATCGATCAGTCACGCTGGCGCAACAGGTCTGGACGGCATTTGTGCCTTGGCCCCAATCCCTGCTCGCCGAAGTCGATCTGATGCGCGGCGATGTGGACGTCGCTGCGGAGCGCTTCGAGCATGCTTTCGCGCTCGGATGTCAGCTTGGCGACCCGTGTTGGGAAGGCATCGCCGGACGCGGCCTCGGACGCATCGCCATCGCGCGGGGTCAATCGCAACGCGCCGTCGAGATCCTTGTCGATGCCACTGCGCGCAGCTTTCGCCTGCCCGATGCCTACCTCTGGGGCAAGGGCTACGCGCTCGACGTGCTGTGCGGTCTGGCGGTCGCGCAGGCCATGCCCCAGGCGTCGGCCTGGATCGACGACATGCAGAACCTCGCCGCGCGCAGCGGCATGCGCGAACTCAGCGTGCGTTCGCATCTTCACCGTGCAGCGCTCGGCGACAGAGCGAGTGCTGCCGCGGCACGGCTGCTCGCCTACGAAATCGACAATCCTGCACTACGCGCCGTCATCGAGCTTTGAAACGCGGTAACGAAGATTCGGGGCTGCATTGCTGACACGACGCGAAACCGCTCGCCCGGCTCGTTCGAGTCTGGAGTGATCCCTTAGCGTTCTCGGGCATTCGCTTTGCGCCGTTGGCCAGCCTTTGCCAGCGATCCGCGACTGCCTGGAAAGGCCGAGGTGCTGCCCCCGGCGTGTCTTACACGACCGTCTGCTCCGCACTTGGAAGCGGACGGACATCATCCGAAAGCCTGACCGGCTGCTTGGGGTCGTGTACCGCCGTTCTGCGGCGGTCAAAGCGGCCGTTCACCACGATCGCTCGACTTTCGTCAGCTTAGCGTCCTATACCGGCCGCTGACGTGTTGATGAGCCAACGGCAGCAACGGCCGAACTGCTGTCCCCGAGGAGCCTGCTTGGATGACCGGACCACTCCGTTACCTGCCGTTGAACCCCTGACAGCGCGACCGGCGGCAGTGGGTCGAAAGTACGCATCCGCTTGCGGTGAGACCTGACATTCGCAGCAGCCGAGGTGCGAATGTCGGGAAAGTGAACTGTAACTGCCTCACGAACACCGATGCCCGAATGTCGGCAAAGGCCGATGACCGAGCGTTCGTCCTTTACGATTGGATGGTCGGTTACGGGTGCGGACCCGACGCCTGAACGTCCGACCGGCGACGCATGTGAACGGAGGTTTGTGGCCGATAGCACCAGTTCGATGAACGTTCTACAAAACGGACGTTGGAATCGTACGGACTCAACCCAATTCCAGTGGGAACGGAACGGTCCGGACCGCGCAGCGCAGCGCGGGGTCTGAGCCGCGTTAGCGCGAGGCTTGCAACCTCGCGTGGCAAACGCAAAGCGCCAATCTAACTTCTCGCCGATGACAGCTCGATGCGCTTGCGCTGCAGGAACCGGCGCACGGCCGGATCGCGCTCGAGTCCGATCGCGAGATCGTACGCGCCGAGCGCTTCGGCCGTCGCGCCGGCACGCGCGAGCAGATCGGCACGCGCGGCCCAGTACGGCTGGTAGTCGGCCAGCCGCGGATCGTCCGCATACGGCTCGAGCGCGTCGAGCGCCGCCTGCGGGCCGTCCCGTTCCGCCAGCGCGAGCGCGCGGTTCACCGCGACCACCGGCGACGCTGCAATCGCGAGCAGCGCATCGTAGAGCTGCACGATCTCGTCCCAGTTCGGGCGATGCGTCCGGCAGCGGTGGACGTGCGCCGACTGCAGCGCGGCCTCGAGCTGAAAGCGTCCGATTGCGTTGAATGCGCTTGCGCGCCGCAGCAATGCGTTGGCTGCGGCGATCATCGGCGCGTCCCATGTCGCCGGATCCTGAGCCGACAGCGGCACGTAGTCGCCGGCCGCATCGCGTCGCGCATCGCGCCGCGCCTGCGCATACAGCATCAGCGCGAGCAGACCAAGCGTCTCCGGCTCCTCGGGCAGCAGTTCGACGAGCAGTTGTGCAAGAAACAGCGCCTCGCCGACGAGATCGCGCCGTTCGGTATCGCCGCCGACCGGATCGGTCCACCCTTCCGCATACGCCGCATAGACCGCTTCCAGCACCGCAGCGAGCCGGCCGGGCAGCTCCTCGCGCTCCGGTACGCTGAACGGAATGCCCGCTTCGCGGATCTTGTGCTTCGCCCGCACGAGGCGCTTGCTCATCGCGGCGGGCGACATCAGGAACGCGGACGCAATCGTCTTTGCTTCGAGCCCCAGCACCACCTGCAGCATCAGCGGCGTGCGAATCGCGGCCTCGAGCGCCGGGTGCGTGCACGCGAACAGCAGCGCAAGCCGCCGGTCGGGCAACATGCCTGCTTCACGCTCGTCGATCTCGTCGGCGAGGATCGCGAGCTGGTTCGCCACTTCGTCGCCGACACGGCGATGACGCGCGCCATCGACCGCCCGGCGGCGCGCAACCGTCATCAGCCACGCTTCGGGATTCGCGGGGCAGCCGCGCTCCGGCCAGTCCGCGAGCGCGGCCGCAAACGCGTCGGCCAGCGCGTCCTCGGCCGCGGCGACGTCGCGCGTGCGCATCGCCAGCAGCGCGACGAGCTTGCCGTAACTGCGGCGAGCGACTGCCTCGGCAATCGAATGCGCGGCGCCGTCAGCGTCACGGCCGCCGCCGGATGGACTCATGCAGCAGATGGCGCATCGCTGGGGGCAGTCCAGACCGGGCGCACTTCCATGAGGCCGTGCGCCGCGCCGGGACAACGCGACGCCCACGCGATCGCCGCGTCCAGGTTGGGCACGTCGATCAGGTAGTAGCCGGCGAGCTGCTCCTTCGAATCGGAATACGGTCCGTCAAGCACCTGCGGCTTGCCGTCGACGAGCCGCACCGTGGTGGCCGTGTTCGTGTGCTGCAGCCGGTTGGCGCCCACCAGCGCCTCCGCTTTTTTCAACGATTCGGTGTACGCCTGATATGCGGCAACCCCTTGCTGCCGCTCGCTGTCGGTCATCTGGTTCCAGCGGTTTTCGTCCGAATAGATCATCAATAGGTATTGCATATGAGCCTCCGTCATGGGGTTAAGGCGGGTGAATTACATCGGGCCGCCATCACAATGACGCTCGGGCCGCATGCTGACGGACAGGCGGCGTCGAAAAAATCGCGGACGGTACGCTCGCACCGTGCGTGATGCCTACCGACCACCGCTCCCCTATCAGGGTCGCCCGGGTCATCGAAAAATTTGAGGGGGTCGGCTGCGAATCTAGCCGGGTCAGTTCGTCTTGGAGCTAACAACAACGGGATTCGTAGTCCAATCCCTCTCCGAGTGTCGACCACGGATGCAAAACTATTTCCCGAGGTGGATAAGAAAATAGAGAGGCTGCTGCCAATGGCGTTACCTAGGAGGAACGATGCTCCCGCTCATTCTTGGACCACGATACAACATCCGCGTCACCTGTGATGCCAGCCCCAGCAATGACCGAAGTGAATCGACGATAGAAGTCAATCCGACCAATCCGTACAACATGGTCGGGTCGTCCAAACGGTTCACCGACCCGCACACCTATGCGTTCTCGCTCGCCGCGTATTCGACATTCGACGCGGGCCGATCGTGGCAGGAGGCTGCGCCCCTCGGGCTCCTCGCGGGTTGGGACGGCGTTTCGGATCCGACGGTCGCCTTCGACGACATCGGCGGCGTATATCTCGTCGCTCTGCCGTTTCAGGGAGCCGAGCCGATGGCCATAGCGGTGTACAAGTCTACGGACGGCGGGTTGACCTGGTCCGCTCCGAACCTCATTCACTCGGCGCCTGGCGATGACAAGCAGTCGGCCGCAGGCGATACCAATCCCGGCAGCCCCTATCATGGCCGTGTTTACGCCGCCTGGGACGGTCCGGGTGGCATGCTCTTCGGGCGCACGATCGACTACGGGGCCAGCTGGCGCGGGACCGGAGCGAACCCGGTCGGAACGTCGCTTGCTCCGGCCTCGTTCGGACCGCAGGTCGTCGTGGCCGCGGACAGTAGCGTCTACATCTTCTTCATCGCCGGCACCGACATTCAGTTCGTCAAATCCACCGATGGCGGGGATTCGTTCTCGAACCCGGCCATCGTTGCGAGCGGAATCACGGGCTTGCCCGGCCAGCTACCCGGTGGGACCTTCCGGACGCCCACGGTCGCGACGGCGTGTGTCGGCGTCAATGCGACCGACCTGGTTGTTGCCTGGGCCGACTATCGACAGGGAGTCGCCCGCATCTACTATGCGCGCTCCAACAATGGCGGCGCCGTCTGGCAGGCGGGCAGCGGCTCCGGCATGCCGCTGATGAGCGGCGGCGCTGTCTCTGCCCCTGATCAACACGAGTTCCAGCCGCAGCTTGCCTGCACGCCACAGGGGGACGTCGGCTGCGATTTCTATCTCTTCGGACCGAAGGGGGGCGGCACGACACCGCTGATCGACGTTGTCCTGACAGCGTCGGCCGACAACGCGGCGATCTTCGTGGATCGGGCCACCGTGACCGAGATGCCGTGGGACCCCACAGTGGATGCCGTCTGGGCGCACGGAGATCCTAACGTCACCTTCATTGGCGATTACTTCGGTCTGGCGGCGAGTCCGCTCGGGTTCTTCCCGTTCTGGATGGACACTCGCACCGGAACCCAGGAAATGTTCACCGCGCGCGTCGCGGTCCGGCCCGCGAACGTCTACATCAGGGACTCCTCGAGCGACACAGGAACGGTACCGTCACCCGGCAATCATTGGGAGGCTCCGGATCTGATCGTGCGCCGGCAGCAGGACGGTAACGCTGTCTGGGTCGATCAGGATCTGCTGCGCGACGGTGTGACGGACCATTTCATCTACGGCAAGATCACCAACCTCGGGCCCAATCCCGCGGAGAATGTCACGCTCGCTGTCACCGTTGGCAACTATCCCGCGCTCGATGCGCTGCCTGGGCTGGAGTTTCGTTATCCGCAGGATTGGTATCCGGGCGACTGGCAGACGGCTGCGGTCCAGCAGAGACACCTGTATCTCGGTGAAAGCGCGCCGATCAATCTGGCGGTGGGCGCCACCCGCATCTTCGGCCCCATTCGCTGGTCCGCCGCTCAGATTCCTCAGGAGGGCACCTGGCATCCATGCCTGCTGGCCGAGGCGCGCGGGGACAACAACGACTCCGCAGGCGGCCTTGATGGTGCGCCACTGCTGGTCGCGCCCGGTACGTGCGATTACGGCAGCTACTTCTGGGGCGACAACAACGTCTGCCAGCGCAACCTGTCGTACGCACATGTCTTCGCCGACGCCGAGAGCCTGATCGAGTTGCCCTTCATCATCGGCAGCCCGTACAGTCACGCAAAGCTCGTCGAGGTCATCGTCCGCAAGGACTACCGGCTCGACGACGTTCCGATGATTCTCGAAGTGCTTCCGCCCAGGAAGGGGGAGAAGCCGCCTGTACCTGACGGGAATCACATGCACGGCGCCAAGCTTACTGGCAAGCATTGGAACCTGACGCATCGAGTGGCTGGAGTCGGCTTTGCGGTTGAACCAGGGCAGACGCTTCGCCTGAAGCTGTCGGTCAAGCTTCCCAAAGAATTCGATCTCGACGCGCCGACGAAGCTGACCATCTTCCAGCGCAATGACGGTCATGTCACCACCGGCAGCGCCACCCTCGAGCTCGTTCGCGGCCACGTCGAGCACGCGAACCACGAACGGAAACAACGTGCTTCTTCGACGCGCAAATCGGGGCGATGACGCCGCGCAGCATCGGACTCCAGCTTTTACTGCACGCACTTTACAAAATCGGCCTGCCTGCGCCGTTTTGCTTACACGTGATTTTGCGAGGCACCTTTTCCGAGCTGGGCTGTCGGGTTCCATCGGCCAGCTGTTACCGCCCGGGGCCTTTTCATTCTGCTGGTCGTGTCTTCGCGACTAGCCCATGAATGAAGGTTTCGCGCCGGGCGATCACTCGACCTTTCGAATAATCGATAAGGGGGGATCATGTCGAATATCCAGGTCACGCACGATACGAGCGTGAATAACGCGAGAAGCGAAAGCAATATCGCAGTCAACCCCAATCACCCGAAGCAGATCGTAGCGGGGTCCAAGAAGTTCGGGGACATTCACAATTACGACTTCATTCTGGCCACCGAATACTCCGCGGACGGTGGCCTCTCATGGCATGATTCGGCCGCCTTGACGCTATCCGGTTTTACGCTGCTCACCGACCCTGCGCTTGCCTGGGATGATGTGGGAAACGTCTATCTGGTCGGTCTGTCGGGCAACAATCCGCCGACCTTCGACACCGTCGGGATCGTGATCTACCAGTCGTCGGATGGCGGACAGACCTGGAGCGCTCCGCTGCCGATCCACAACAGCGCTGGCGATGACAAGCAGTGGGCGGCAGGAGACACGAATCCGTCGAGTCCGTTTCACGGCCGCGTCTATGCAGTCTGGGACGACGGATCCGACATGCGGTTCGCACGCACCACGGACTATGGCGTAACCTGGATCGGTGCGGGACCTGGCGTGACACCCGCCGGCACGGTGCTCGTCAATGATTCGTTTTCACCGGACATAAGAGTCGCGGCCAACGGTGACATCTATATCGTCTGGATCGCGGGAAGCGAGATCAAGATGATCGTGTCGACCGACGGGGGCGACAGTTTTGCGCCCGCCGTGTCGCCGGCCGTGGGCGTGACGACGCTCAATGCCGGATTGCCGGCCCCTCATGGGTGGCCGGTGTTTCCGGGCGGAAACTTTCGCGTGCTGACGATCCCATCGGCGAGCGTCTTCGGGAGCACCGTCGCCGTGGCATGGGCCGACTTCCGCGAAGCCGTGTCCCGTATCTACTGCGCAGTGTCACCTGACGGCGGCGCCAGCTGGCCCACCGGTCTCTCAGGAAAGCCGCTGCTGGCAGGACCGCTACCCTCGGGTTTGCAGCACTTTCACCCGCAGATCGTCATTGATCCCAACGGCGTGATCGGGTGCGCCTTCTACGAGTTCGGACCCAAGCCGTCGACACCGCTCATCGATGTGATCATCGCCCAGTCGGTTGATGGCGGGATCTCGTTCGATCGTGCCATCGTGACGGACCAGCCGTGGGATCCGGCCATCGACGCGCCGTGGTCCCATGGAGATTCCAACGTCACCTTCATCGGTGACTACTTCGGGCTGGACGCCAGCACGCGGGGATTCTATCCACTCTGGACGGACACACGCACCGGTATTCAGGAACTCTGGACTGACATCGTGCGGGCCCGTGCAAAGGCGGCTGGGATTCCACTTGGTGTCTATGGGCAGGTAGCTCAGATTCTGGACGGCATCATTCAGGACGGCGGTGGCGATGAGATCGTGGGCGGACATATCGTACATATTCCGCCCTGGGGACCCGAACTGGATATTCTGCTGGGTGTCGCGATCCAGCGGATCGCCACGCTTGTCGCCAGCCCCGGGGGCATCGGCATTCAGAGAGCAGCCATGGCCATGGTGGCGCACGTAGCTCAACAGGAAGTAAAGCGTCTTGAAGGCAAAGGATAGGCGACCAGCGCGCATCCAGGTGACTCGCGGTGCCAGGCCAACTCCGGTCGCGCCTGCCCACCGCTACTTCACCGCCCCCAGCGCCAACCCCTTCACCAAGAACCGCTGCAACCACGCAAACACAATCGAAACGGGCAACGTCGCACCGAGTGTCGCCGCCATCACAAGATGCCACTCGACGACGTACTTCCCAGCGACCATATCCGTAACTTGAACGGTCAAAGTCTTATTCTCCGGCGACCGAATCAACGTATAGACCACCGCAAACTCATTCCACGCATTAATAAAAGTAAAGATCGCCGTCACAACAATCGCAGGCACGGCCAACGGCAAGAACACCTTAAAAACAGCCCTCGTCCTCCCACACCCCTCAAGCCATGCCGACTCTTCAAGATCCCTTGGCACAGTCTGAAAGTAAGAAGACAACATCCAAACCGCAAACGCGATATTAAAAGCCGCATAAGAAACGATGACTCCGATCCTGGAGTCAACCAGATTCCCATCCCCATAAGGAATCATCGCCGCGAGCCGGAACAAGCCAACAACCAGCAGAATCGGCGATAACATCTGCGTCACCAGCAGAAACTGCGAATACAACCCCTTCCCGCGAAACGGAAACCTCGCCAGCGCATAAGCCGCCGGCAAGCTCACCGCCAAAGCCAGCGCAGTCGAAAGAAAGCTGATCACGCAGCTATTCCTCAGCGCCACGCCAAAATTAGCCGCGACCCACATGTCCGAAAAATTGCTCCACTGCCAATGCACCGGCAACCACCTTGCCGGATACACAAAGATCTCCGAAGCTGGTTTCAAGGCGGTAAACAGCATGACGGCAAACGGAAACAGCACGACCACAACCAGCGGCGACAGCGCGAGCCAGCACCACAGCGTGCGCTTCATTTTGACGCTCAGACTCATGTCGGCTCTCCTTCTTTTGCGGGCTGCAGGCGCAGATAGGCGATCGAGAAAACGAGCAGCATGACGAGCATGATCAGCGACACCGCCGCGGCTTCGCCGGGTCGTCCCAGACGGAAGCCGAGCTCGTAGAGATACGTGACGAGAATATGCGTGCCGTTGTCGGGGCCGCCTTGCGTCATCACCCAGATGATCGGGAACGAGTTGAACACGTAGATCACGTTCAGCAGAATCGTCATGTTGACGAACGGCCGTAACAACGGCAGCGTCAGTTTGCGAAACTGCTGCCAGGCGCTGGCGCCGTCCATGCGCGCCGCTTCGTAGATATCGCCCGGCACCGATGACAAACCACCAAGCAGAATCGTCACCGTAAAAGGAATCGACACCAGAATGCCCACCGCGATTTCCACCGGAAACGCGAGTTCCGGCGTGGCAAGCCAATGAATCGGACCGCTGATGAATCCGAGCCGCTGCAACGTGACGTTGACCATGCCGTAGTCGTCGTTGAAGGCCCAGCGCCAGACCACGGCGGTCATCGTCAGCGAGACGGACCACGGCAGCATCACGATCGTGCGCGCTACGCCGCGTCCATAGAAGTCCTGATTCAGCACCAGCGCGACCGGCACCGAAATCAGCACCGTGCCGCCCACCACGCAGACGGTCCAGATTACCGTCCGTCTGGCGGCGGCGAGGAAGGCGGGGTCGCTAAAAATCGTATAGAAATTCTGCAGGCCGGTGAAATCGCGAATCGCACCGAAGCGCGAGACCTCGTGCAGCGATTGCCACACGATATTGAAAATCGGATAGCTGATGATGAACAGCGCCAGCGCGAGGCTCGGCGCAATCAGCAACCAGGGCGCTTGCAGGCGCGAAGAAACGGAAGAAACGGAAGAAATGGAACGGCTCATGCGTGCTCGATCGTAAGACGCGCCCGCATCAAAAGCGGGCGCGACGGGATGGCCGGACAGTGCAGTACGACCGGAACGCGCGCCGCCTTCGCAACGGCGGCGCGCGTTCCGTCTTCAGCAGATCACTGCGAGACTACGCGATCAATGACCGAGCGACTTGTTCGCTTGCGCCGCCGCGGCATTCAGCGCGTCGGCCGGTTTCGCCTTGCCCAGATAGACCGACTGCATGGCATCGGTCACGGCCTTCGCGGTGTCTTCCCAACCGGTCACGGTTGGCGCGAAGTGGGCCGTCGGCAGCAGCGCGACGAAGGCCTTCGTGTCCGGATCGTTGAACGCCGGATCGGTCGCCTCAGCCTTGGTGGTCGGCAGGAAACCCTCGGTGGTCGTGAACTCGACGCGCGGTTCCTTCGTGAATAGATAGTCGAGGAACTTCCAGGCCGACTTCTTCACCTTCGAGTTCTTGAACATCACGATCGAGTCCGTCACCGCGTAGGTGGCGTGCGTCGTACCCATCGGGATCGGATCGATGCCGTACTTCAGGTTCGGCGCTTCCTTCTTGATCTGCTTGGCGAGGAATGGCGCGGAGATCATCATCGCGACGCGGCCTTGCTTGAACAGGTTCTGCACGTCTTCGCGGCTGTAGCCGGTCACGCCCGGTTGCGTCAGCCCCTGATCGATCATCGTCTTGTACAGCGTGGCCGCCTTGATGCCGGCCGGCGAATTGACCGCCGCCTTGCCGTCCTTGCCGACCACGTCGCCGCCGTGGGTCCACAGGGCGTAGTAAAAGTAGACGTCGGTTTCGATTTCCTTGCCTTGCAGGCCGAAGCCGGCCACGCCTTGCGCCTTCAGCTTCTTGGACGCATCGATCACGTCATTCCAGGTTTTCGGGCCGTCGGGATAACCGACCTTCGCGAGCAGGTCCTTGTTGTAGTAGAGAGCGCGCGCGGAAGCGGCGATCGGCAGGCCGTACACCTTGCCGTTGATCTCGCCCGGTGCGAGGAACGGGCCGATAAAGCGGCCCTTGAAGCTTGCGTCAATGTAGCTGTCGAGCGGTTCGGCGACGTCGTCTTTCACGAAATCGAGCAGCCACCGCGTGCCGACGATCGAGAGGTCGGCGTTGGCGCCGCCGGAAATGTCCGTTTGCAGTTTCTGTTGCAGCGTGTCCCAGTTCACGTGTTCGATCTTGATGGTCGTGCCGGGATTGGCCTTCTCGAAGTTGCGGGCCATCTTTTCGAAGTACGGCGCGGTGGCATCGCTGTAATCCGCGACGGTGACGCGGACCGTGTCGGCGTGAGCCGCGACGGCGATACCTGCAAACGCGAGCGCCACGGCAACTTTGCCGAGCGCGAGGGAAGCACGGGCATGCAACGACATTTCTCTCTCCTGTGTCGATCGGAGTTAGCGCTTCAGCGCTTACTCCGGTCCCATCCAACGAAGGGTGTCGATCGGAGTTAGCGTGTCGACCAGAGTTAGCGCTTTAGCGCTTACTCTGGTCCCATAGCGCTTACTCCGGTCCCATCCAACGATGGTGGGGGGTGGTCTGCTGCCGTCGCCGGCCGCTTGGGGTTGAATTGTTTGAAAAAATCCTACATGACGAAAAATAGCTTGTCACGTAGGGTCTGCGATATTTTTTCTCGGCCGGTTTTGTGCATAAGATGCTGTAAAGCAGGGGTGTTTTGTGCGGCGCGAAGAAACGGATACCCAATCTTCGGGATGGCCAGGCAACTGCGGGTCGTCAGTTTTGTAGGAAATTTACACGCGAAACCGGCGGCGGCAACGAAGGGCAACGAGGGGTTGAGGAGTGAGGCGAACATGAATCGTGTGGTGTTGGTAACCGGCGCTTGCGGCGGAATCGGCAGCGTGTTGTGCAAGCGGTTCGTGGAGCAAGGCGATTCGGTGCTGGCGCTCGACATCGACGCGAACGCGCTCGGCGCTTTGACTTCGCAGCTCGGTGACGCACATGTCATGCCGATCGCGGTCGATCTCGGCGACGCCGAAGCGGTCAAGCAAACGGTGGCCGCAGCGGTCAAGACGCGCGGTCCAGTGGACGTGCTGGTCGCGAACGCGGGCGCAGCCAACGGCCTGACGCTTGCCACGACGGACGCCGCCAGTTGGCAGCGCGACATCCATCTGAATCTGAACGGCACGTACCACACGGTGGAAGCGGTGCGCACGTCGATGATCGAGCGGCAAAAGGGCGTGCTGGTGCTGATCGGTTCGGTGAACGGCATGGCTGCGCTCGGTCATCCGGCGTATAGCGCGGCGAAGGCGGGTCTCATCAGCTACACCAAAGCGCTGGCGATCGAGTTGGGCCGTTACGGCATTCGCGCGAACATCGTTTGTCCGGGCACGGTGAAGACGCAGGCGTGGCAGGCGCGGGTCGACAAGAATCCGCAGGTCTTCGAGGATCTGAAGAAGTGGTACCCGTTGCGCGACTTCGCGACGCCCGACGATATCGCCGACTCGGTGCTGTTTCTCGCGTCGCCGATGGCGCGTGTGATTACCGGCGTCGCGTTGCCGGTGGACGGCGGCTTGATGGCCGGCAACCGTCTGATGGCCGAGGAACTGACGCTCGAATCGCTTTGAACTGCGTTGAACTGGTAAGCGAGCGTGGCGCGCACTGCGTTCAATGAGGCACGACAGCACGACGGAATGACAATGAGGACAGCATGGCAGCAGTGCAACTGAGCGGTATCTTCAAACGCTACGGCGACACGCAGGTGGTGCACGGCATCGATCTGCACATCGACGACGGCGAGTTCGTCGTGCTGGTCGGCCCGTCGGGTTGCGGCAAGAGCACGCTGATGCGGATGGTGGCGGGCCTCGAAGAAATCAGCGGCGGCGATCTGATGATCGGCGGCACGCGCGCGAATGGTCTCGCGCCGCAGCAGCGCAATATCTCGATGGTGTTCCAGAGCTACGCGCTCTATCCACATTTGTCGGTCTACGAAAACATTGCGTTCGGGCCGCGCATTCGCAAGGAATCGTCGGCGAGTTTCAAGCCGCGCATCGAAGCCGCCGCGAAGATGCTGAATCTCAGCGGCTATCTGGACCGCTTGCCGCGTGCGCTGTCCGGCGGTCAGCGGCAGCGCGTGGCGATGGGCCGCGCGGTGGTGCGCGAGCCTTCACTGTTCCTGTTCGACGAACCGCTGTCGAATCTCGACGCCAAGCTGCGCGTGCAGATGCGCACGGAAATCAAGGCGCTGCATCAGCGTCTGAAGAATACGGTGATCTACGTCACGCACGATCAGATCGAAGCGATGACGATGGCCGACCGCATCGTCGTGATGAACGCGGGACGTATCGAACAGATCGGCCGGCCGCTGGAACTGTACGACCATCCGGCGAATCTGTTCGTCGCGAGTTTCCTCGGCTCGCCGTCGATGAATTTCGCCGAAGGCGTGCTGGTCAATCGCGCGCAAGGCGCCGGTCTCGCGTTGAAACTGGACGACGGCGGCGAAATCGTTCTGGAGGGCGCGCCGGCCTCGGCGACTGCCGGCGCGAAGGTCACGCTCGGCGTGCGCCCTGAGCACATCGAGACGATGGCGGAAACGCCGGATGCTTCAATGGAAGTCGAAGTGGTCGAGCCGACTGGCGCCGAGACCCATTTGTACGGGAAAATAGGCGGCAGCACGTGGTGCGTGACGACTCGCCAGCGCTCGAAAGTCGAGCCCGGTCAGCGCGTGACGCTGCGCTTGCCGGCCGAACATATTCATCTGTTCGATACGGAGAGTGGGCGCAGGTTGGTCTGAACCGCGCGATGCTGGCTGAAGCCGATTGAAGCTGCGACGCGACGCGGATTCATTTAACCCTTAAGGAACACTGGGTGTCCGCACCGAACTTGATTCCCCACATCCGCAGCGCACTGGCCAATTTGCGGCCCGCCGAGCGCAAGGTCGCCGACATGGTGCTGAGCGACGTCGACTTCGCCATGCGTGCGAGCATCACCGAGCTTGCGCAGCGCGCGGATGTCTCCGAGCCTTCCGTCACGCGCTTTTGCCGCGCGATCGGCGCGCATGGTCTGCGCGACTTCAAGATGCAACTGGCGCAGAGCGTGGCGGGCGGCTTGCCGTACGCGTCGACTGCGGTGGCGCGCGGCGACGATGTGCAGACGCTGATGGACAAGGTCGGCGAAGCGGCCGTCGACGGCATCACGCATGCGCGCGGCGCCCTCGATCCCGCAGTGGTCGAAAGCGCGATTGCGGCGTTGGCGAGCGCGCGGCGGGTGTTCTTCTTCGGCGTCGGTTCGGGGTCGGGGCTCGTCGCGCAAGATGCGGCGCTGCGGTTCTTGCGCCTCGATATCGCCGCGAGCGCGTTCACCGACGGTCATCTGCAACGTCTCTATGCCGGGCTGATGGAGCCGGGCGACGTCGCTTTCGCGATTTCGCATGCGGGGCGCAGCGTTGAAGTGAACGAAAGCATCCAGATCGCCAAGGAGCGCGGCGCGACCACGATTGCGCTGACTAACGTCGGCTCGCGGCTTGCGTGGCTGGTGGATATTCCGCTGCTGCTGCGCGTGCCGAGCCCGATCGATCCGAATACGCCAGGCGTGTCGCGGCTCGTGCATCTGTGCATCATGGATGCGCTGGCAATCGGCGTTGCGCTTAAGCTCGGTCCGAAGACGCTCGAAAAGATGCGGCATGCGAAGGCGCGGTTGTCGTCGCATGAGCCGGAGGCGGCGGGGGACTAACCCTCGGCGTGAATCGCACAGTGATTTTGCGCTGCTCGTTGTCGCGGGTGTTGGCTCCCTCTTCAGCCCTCGGCCGCCGCCTCGATCCACCCAAACCGCCGCGACAACCGCAGCGTCGCGGCCTTTAACGTGCGCGCCGGATCGCCCGCCGGTTCGCTGTCGAAGCTGCCGGTCGGCCCCATCAGCGCGAGCACCAGACAGATGCTGCCGGTGTGGTCCAGCACGGGCGCGGCCAGCGTGTTGATGCCCGGCACGGGGCGGCTCAGCGCGGTATCGATGCCGTCCGCGCGAATCTGTGCGAGCCGTTGCGCGTAGTGTTTGGCCACTTGCGCCGGCGCCGCTTTTTTAGCGCTCGCCGTGGTCGTCGTTGCCGCCGTCGCCGCCGTCGCGAAGATATCCGCTCTGTCCGCACCCGCCAGCCGCAGATGATCCTGCGCGAGCAAGCCATTGCGCACCTCGTCCGCGACGTAAGCGGCGAACACGCGGCCAATTGCCGTGTTCACCAGCGACATCACCGTGCCGACCCGCAAGCTCACATGCAGCGGCCGCGCGGATTCCTCCAGTCGCACGACGGTCGGCCCGAGCGGCCCGAGCACCGCCATCGCGACGCTCATTCCCGTCGATGCAGCCAGTTCGACTACTTCCGGTTCGGCTTCGCGGGTCGGCGAAAGACGTTGCAAGCCGATCAAGCCGAGCTCCAGCGCAAGCGGACCGGCTTCGAAACAACCCGCGGCGTCACGATTGAGCAAACCGATCTTCAGCAGGCTCACGAGATGCGGAAACGCCTTGGCCGGCGGCATGCCCGCGGCGGCGGCAAGGTCGCGCAAAGTCAGCGGCCGCGCCGCCGCGACCAGCGCGGCAAGCAATTCGCCGGTGCTGTCGAGCGACTGGATACCGCGCTGCGGTTTCGCATCGGCGGCGCTATTAGGCGAAGTGTCGGGAGAGTCGGTCACGATGTGGAAGAAGCAAGCAGGGAAGGCGTCGCCGCAAGTTCGGCGCCGATGTCCCGAGCCGTGGCGAGGAGCGCTTGAGCGGTCGGGCCGTCGGCGGCCACGTCCATCGCGCCGGTCGAGCCGATTACCGTCAGCGCGAGGCATAAGCGGCCGTCGCCATCGATCACCGGCGCGCTCAGGCTGCTGATTCCCGGGCTCGGCACATCGACGCTGCACGCAAGCCCGCGTGCGCGAATCTCGGCGAGCGCCGCTTCGAACGCTGCGTGCTCGCCGGCCGGCGTCATCGGGTTATCGGCGGCGCCGGACTGGTTCGCCCACATGCCGTCGAGCGTGGCGCGCGGCAGATAAGCGCGAAACACACGTCCGGTGGAAGTCGCCGGCAACGACATCACCGTACCCACGTGCAGATTCACGTGCAACGGAAAGCCCGCATGCTCGTATCTCACGATGGTCGGCCCTTGCGGACCAGCAATGCAAATCGCGACGCTAAAGCCGATCGCTTCGGCCAACGCCGCCACGCGCGGTACAGCGGCGCGGAACGCCGGCTGGTTTTCCAGATGCAGCAAGCCGAGCCGCAGCGCCAGCGGGCCGGGTTCGTAACGGCCCGAAAGCTCGTCGCGTTTGATCAGCCCCAGGCGGCCCAGGCTCACCAGATAAGCGTGCGCTTGCCCAGGCGCAAGCTGCGCGCTGGCGGCGAGATCGGACAGCGCGAGCGGACTGCGTGCCTGTGCGAGCGCCAGCAGCACGCGGCCGCCCACTTCGACGCTCTGGATACCGCGCTGGGTCTTGCCGCTGTCGGCTGGTTCGCCGCCGCCTTGATGCTGGCGTCCGCCTTTGCCCGCGCCCGATTTCGCTGCTTTGCTCACACCCGCGCTCGTCCGTAAAAAGGGTCCATGTTAAAGGAAGACTCCCGAAGGCCCGCACCTTCTTGTTCTTATCTTAGGCGCTTTGAAATTTGCGTATAACGATACATTTCGCTATTGACAAATAATCTGAGGCGGCCATAACATGCATTCACCCCGACATACCGGTGCAGTCACAGAGTCAAAACGGGGCGAGACAATCCTCCAATACAGTCAGCCTGCGCGGCAAACGGCACGCCACGCAGCCGGCCGTCTCGCCTCACGTCCAACTTTTGAGGGAGACAAGCATGGCAAAGGCATTCGCATCCCAGGCCGACCTGGAAGTCAAGAAAGTCACGTGGACGCAGTTGTCCGAGAACGCCTACGCGTACACCGCTGAAGGCGATCCGAACTCGGGCGTGATCATCGGCGACGACGGCGTGCTGATCGTCGACACCACCGCCACGCCGGCCATGGCGCAAGACCTCATCGCGAAGATTCGCAGCGTGACCGACAAGCCGATCAAATACGTCGTGCTGTCGCATTACCACGCGGTGCGTGTGCTCGGCGCCTCGGCGTATTTCGAAGAAGGCGCGCAAGAAGTGATCGCGAGCCGCGGCACGTACGAGATGATCGTCGAGCGCGGTGAAGCGGACATGAAGTCGGAAATCGAACGCTTCCCGCGGCTCTTTGCCGGCGTCGAAACGGTGCCGGGCCTGACGTGGCCGACGCTCGTGTTCGAAAAGGAAATGACGCTGTTCCTCGGCAAGCTCGAAGTGCGCATCGCTCATCTGGGCGCGGGCCACACGAAGGGCGACACGGTGGTGTGGCTGCCGTCGCAGAAGGTGCTGTTCTCCGGCGACCTGGTCGAATACGACGCGGCCTGTTATTGCGGCGATGCGCAGCTCGAACAATGGCCGGCCACGCTCGAAGCGCTGCGCGCGCTGAACGCCGGGAAGCTCGTGCCGGGGCGCGGTCCTGCATTGACCACGCCGGAAGGGGTCGACAAGGGTCTCGACTACACGAAGGACTTCGTCACCACGCTATTGCAACAGGGCCGCGAAGCCGTCGAACAGAAGCTCGACCTGAAGGCCGCGATGGCGCACACGCGCAAGGCGATGGACCCGAAGTTCGGCAACGTGTTCATCTATGAGCACTGCCTGCCGTTCGACGTTTCGCGTGCCTACGACGAAGCGAGCGGCATCACGCACCCGCGCATCTGGACCGCGCAGCGCGACAAGGAAATGTGGGACGCGCTGCAAGCCTGATAAAGAAAGCGCACCGCAGAGCAGAGATGGACGGAGACACAAGATGAGCATCAACTACCAGACGCTGTCGTTCGAATATAAGCCGTGCCGTGAACAGAGCGAACCTGGCGCACAAGAGGCACAAGGGGCACAAGGCGGCGCGGAGCGGGCGGCCTATCCCGTGATCGTGGTCGGCGCGGGCCCGGTGGGCCTCGCCACGGCGATCGATATCGCGCAGCAGGGCGTGCCGGTCGTGCTGGTCGACGACGACTGTTCGTTGTCGACCGGTTCGCGGGCGATCTGCTTTTCGAAGCGCTCGCTCGATATCTTCGACCGGCTCGGCTGTGGGCAGCGGATGGTGGACAAGGGCATCAGCTGGAATGTCGGCAAGGTGTTCCTGAAAGATGAACTGGTGTACACGTTCAATCTGCAGCCGGAAGCGGGCCATCACCGGCCCGCGTTCATCAACCTTCAGCAGTACTACGTCGAAGGTTTCCTGCTCGAACGCGCGCAGGAGATGCCCAATCTCGAGATCCGCTGGAAGAGCAAAGTGGTCGGCGTGCAGCAGTACGGCACGCCGGGCACGTGCGATGCCAGTGTGACGCTGAGCGTCGATACGCCCAATGGTCAGTACGCGTTGCGCGGCCGTTACGTGGTGGCCGCCGACGGCTCGCGCAGTCCGATTCGCAATCTGATGGGACTCGACAGCAAGGGCGTCACGTTCAAAGACCGCTTCCTGATCGCCGACGTGAAAATGGAAGCGGACTTCCCGACCGAGCGCTGGTTCTGGTTCGATCCGCCGTTCCACCCGAATCAATCGGTGCTGTTGCATCGGCAGCCGGATAACGTGTGGCGGATCGATTTCCAGCTCGGCTGGGACGCCGACCCTGTGCTGGAAAAAACACCGGAGCGCGTGATTCCGCGCGTGCGCGCTTTGCTTGGACCTGACGCGAAATTCGAACTGGAATGGGTCAGCGTCTATACGTTTTCGTGTTTGCGGATGGAACGCTTCCGGCACGGCAATGTGCTGTTCGCGGGCGATTCGGCGCATGGCGTGTCGCCGTTCGGCGCGCGCGGCGCGAACAGCGGCGTGCAGGACGCCGAAAACCTCGCATGGAAACTGGCGATGGTGCTCGAAGGCAAAGCGTCCGACGCATTGCTCGACACCTACGCCAGCGAGCGCGAATTCGCCGCCGACGAAAACATTCGCAACTCCACGCGCTCGACCGACTTCATCACGCCGAAGAGCCCCGTGAGCCGCGTGTTTCGCGACGCCGTGCTGAAGCTCTCACGCAAGCACGCGTTTGCACGGCAGTTGACCAATAGCGGCCGGCTCTCGGTACCGGCGGTACTGCGCGATTCCCCGCTGAATACAGCGGACAGCGACAGCTTCGAAGGCCTGATGGTGCCTGGTGCGTCATGTGTCGATGCGCCGGTGCAGGTGGCCGGGCAGCCGGCATGGCTGTTGCGGCAACTCGGCCAGCGCTTTACCGGCGTGTTGTTCTGCGGCTCGCAAGGTGTGGATTCCGCGACGCAGGCTGGGTTGGCAACATTGCGTGCCGGTTCGATTCCGCTGAATCTTGTCGTGGTGACGAGCGGCGATGCTCAGGATGTCGTGGCCGCGGGCGCGAACGTCGTGCGCGACGTCGAAGGTCTTGCAACCGCACGCTACGACGCGACGCCCGGCACGTTCTATCTGATTCGTCCGGACCAGCATGTCTGTGCGCGGTGGCGGCAATTCGACGTGAGCGCTGTGGAAAGTGCGTTGAAGCGCGCGTTGTGCGTCGAAGGTACGGCCTGAACGCACAGTAGGGCAGGCGCAGCGCAGACGCAAAGCACATGCAGAGCACACGCAGCGCATCAGCTAAAAATAGCAGGAGACAGTCATGACGTTGAACACGCAACCCAATCTCGCCCGCCCCGACGATTTCTACGAGGCGCTGATCGACATGCATCGCGATCTGAGCAATGCGCAGAGCCAGTCGGCCAATGCGCAACTGATTCTGCTGCTCGCCAACCATATCGGCGATCACGCGACGCTGCTCGAAGCCATGCAATACGCGCGCGAAGGCGCGGCCGATGCCCCGCTTCGAGGCGGCGAGACGCATCCGCTGGCCGCCTGAGCCGGCGGCGCAAGCGACACGAAATCCCGGTACGCAGGTGATGGTTCGAGTCACCTGCAATCCATCAAGACTACGGTACGCGGCGTATCAACGCCGCCGCGTACCGTTCCAGCAGCAAACAAAAACGCGGCGCATCAAGACGCCGGACCCATCGGGTCCGTTGGACCCTCACGTTTGGAGAAGACCGATGAGCCAATCTTTTGTCCGCGCGCTCGAGCCGGGCGCATCCGCTGCCGCGCACGACGACCTGCTGTATCGCAAGGTCTCGCTGCGGATCATTCCGTTTCTATTCCTGTGTTATGTCGTGTCGTTTCTCGACCGCATCAATATCGGCTTCGCGCAGTTGCAGATGAAGCACGACCTCGGTTTCAGCGACGCGATGTACGGTCTCGGCGCGGCGGTCTTCTACATCGGCTACGTGCTGTGCGAAGTGCCGAGCAATATGTTGCTCGCGCGCTTCGGCGCGCGCCGCACCTTCACGCGGATCATGCTGCTGTGGGGCATGGCATCGGTCGGCATGATGCTGGTGTCGAAGCCGACGCACTTCTATGCGCTGCGCTTCATGCTCGGCGTGTTCGAAGCAGGTTTCTTTCCCGGCATCGTGCTGTATCTGACTTACTGGTATCCGGCGCGGCGGCGTGCAGCCGTGCTGTCGATTTTCTTTGCCGGCGTTGCGGTGGCAGGTGTGCTCGGCGGTCTCGTGTCCGGCTGGATCATGCGCGACATGGGCGGCGTGATGGGCATGTTCGGCTGGCAGTGGATGTTCGTGATCGAAGGCGCACCGGCCATCGTGCTCGGCTTGCTCGCCGCGTTCTATCTGGTCGACGGGCCCCAGCATGCAAAGTGGCTCAATGCTGCCGAGCAAGCGCATCTGATCGCGCAACGCGATGAGGACCGGCCGTCGGGGGATGCGCATGCGTCGCGCTCTTTCATGCAGGCGCTGCGCAATCCGCGGGTCTATCTGTTCGCGTTCATCTATTTCTCGCTGACCTGCGCATCGCTGACGTTGAACTTCTGGATGCCGCTGATGATTCGCGACTTCGGCATTCACGACGTGCTGGCGATCAGTCTTTATACGGTGATTCCGAATGCCGTCGGCGCGGTGGGCCTGATTCTGATTGCGCGCCACTCGGATCGATGCGGCGAGCGCCGCCGGCATTTTGCGGTTTGCACGATCGGTGGCGGTATCGCGCTGTCGCTATTGACACTGCATCTGAGCAGTTTCCCGGCGATGCTCGCGATCCTTTCGCTGGCCGCCGTGCTGATCTTCGCCGCGTTGCCGATCTTCTGGACCGTGCCGTCGGGCTATCTGTCGGGTGCTGCCGCGGCGGCCGGGATTGCGCTGATCAGCAGCATCGGGATCACGAGCGGAATCGTCAGCCCCTGGGTGATCGGCCAGATCAAGACGCATACCGGCAGCATGGACAACGCGCTGTATCTGCTGACCGCGCTGTTGTTCGTCAGCGGTGCGGCGTTGCTGCTCGGCGTGCCCAGGGAAACCCGGCGCGTCTGAAGATCGAACGGGCCCGGAGGTCGGATCGGGTACAGTCGCGGTATTGTCTTGCGACCTCGCTTTTGAGCCCCAACCCTGCGATGTATTCCGTCGAACCCGTTCCCTTAACGCATGAAGGCCCGCCCGACGTTTCGTTGTGGCGGGTTGATTTCGTTTTCGATGCGTCACTGGATGACGCCGCCTTCGCGCCGCTCAGCGATGACGAGCGCGCGCGAGCCCGCGCCTTTCGCCGCCATGAGGACGCGCTTCGATTCGCGACGGTGCGCGTGGCGCTACGTGCGCAACTGGCAGGGCATCTCGGCATTGCGGCGCACGCCATCCGTTTCACGCTCGATGCCAATCGCCGTCCCCATGCCGCCGATTCCGATGCGATCGATTTCAACGTATCGCATGCGGGCGCGCATGGGCTCATCGCGATGTCGCCTTGCCGGCGTGTCGGAGTCGATATCGAACAGCACAGCGATAAATTCGATTGGCGTTCGATCGAATCGTTGACGCTCGATGAAAGCGAAGCGGCGTGGATCGAGC
Organism: Paraburkholderia sp. FW306-2-2C-D06C; assembly: GCF_058781505.1. NCBI lineage: Bacteria > Pseudomonadati > Pseudomonadota > Betaproteobacteria > Burkholderiales > Burkholderiaceae > Paraburkholderia > Paraburkholderia sp. FW306-2-2C-D06C. The sequence goes on from NZ_JBYSWU010000045.1 coordinate 23,074, forward strand.
ACCTCGACGCCGCGCAGCAGATCGCCGCGTTTTACGATGCATGGGTCGCTAAAGAGGCACTCGTCAAAACAACCGGCGTGGGCATCACGCGCGGTTTGCAGCATCTGACTGTGTTGCCGCGCGACAGCGCATGGGTGACTTTGCGCAATCACGTTCCGGACGACATGCGCGATATCTCGGCGCGCTGGATCGAGGCGCCCGATGCTTATGCCGCATGTGTGGCGTGGTCGGTTTCAACGTTCGCGGAATAGAACGGGCCGACGCGCACGTACCTACGCGACTGCGCCAAAAGTCAGCGCCTTCGGCCAGCCAAACGCTGGCACCTGCGTGACCGGCTGCGCGAGCGCAACCGCCGCGCGAGTCGAGGTTGTCGCGCAGACGCGGCGAGGCGGGCGAAGCCAATTCCAGTTCCAACGGCATGGGCCTGGCCCCTCAATGCATATACGTGACGCGGCGAGCTTGCACGTCGAGTTCGAGACCGGCGTCGAGCAGATCGATGGCGAACCAGCGGATCAGCTTCAGCACGCCGCTGACGGCCGGCGCGGGCAGCCATTCGGTCAGCATGCGTAACGCGGCGCCGCTATGGGTTCGTTGCAGCAGCGCGATGGTTTGCAGAATCACGGCTTCGTCTTTGCCGAGATCGCTGGCGCAGCGGCACCGCATGTCGAGCGGACGGTAGGACACGTGCATCAGCGAACGCATCAGCAGATCGAAGTGTTCAATGCCGTCTTGCCGCAAGCCCACACCGGTCAGGATGTCGCGCCAGTTCATGCCGCTGCGCACCGTTTCGCAAGCCGGGCGCAGCCACGTGCGCACGGCGCTCAGGACCGTGCGGTCGGGCGCGTCGGTGGTGTCGATGGAATGATCGTCGATCAGTTCGGGACGGCTGCTGTATTGAGAGCGGAAGTTCATCGATGCTCCTGAATGGACACGGTCCAATGAGTCGCGCCGGCCTGATCGGAGGAATGCCGCGTCGCAGGCCAGCGCTGTTCGCAGGCGACGGATGGGCGATGACGCAATGCTTGCTTGCGTCAGGTTCGTGCCGGCTGAAGCGGACGCCATTCGCGCACGTGTTCGCTGCGCGGCGGACGCGCCGTTGTCTGCCCGGGCGTTTTCGGCGTGCCGACAAAGAGGAAGCCGAGCAGCCGCTCGTTCGGCGCGAAGCCCAGAGCGTCATGCAGTTGCGCTTCGTCACTGTCCGCGCCGGTGGACCAGAAACCGCCGTAACCGAGCGCATGAATCGCGTTCAGCATGTTCATCGTGGCCGCGCCGACCGCCAGCAATTGTTCGCTCTCGGGCACCTTCGGATGAGCCGAGAGCGCGGCGCCGAGCGCGATGATCAGCGGCGCCGCATAGGCCTTTTGCCGCCGATGCGCATGCGCCGAACGCGGCTCGCCGGGCGAGCGGGCGCACGCCAGGTCGACCAGCACGTCGCCGAGCCGGCCGCGCGCGTCGCCGCGGATCGTGACGAAGCGCCACGGCCGCAGATTTCCGTGGTCCGGCGCGCGCAATGCCGTGTCGAAGATCAGATTGAGCTCGGCGTCGGCAGGACCCGGCTCGATGAGCGGCCAGTGAGACTGGCGCGACAGCAGCACTTCGAGCACCGCCTTCGCGTTCGGCGTGGTGGCGGCGTCCGGCAGCGTGTCGATTTCAGCTTCGGTTTCGGGACAGCAGGCGTCTGGCGTGATCATGATTTCATTCGGCGGGTAGCACGGACTCCATCATGATCGAAATCATCGTTAAATGCAAATGATTCTCATTTAGACGATGGCGCGATGCGTTACACCTGCACGGAAGGAATGCTCTTCATGCAGCGCAGTGCGAACATCGAGCGGCTGTGGCGGATGCCGGCGATCTTGTAGAGTTTCTCGCGCAGAAACCGCTCGTAGCCGGCGGTGCCGTCTACCGCCACCTTGACCAGATAGTCGTAGTCGTTAGCTGCCTGCGTGGCCCGACTGCCTGCGTGCAGACGGCCTTTAGGTTGCTCAGGATGTTTTGGTGGACGTTTTGACCGCGCTTTGTACGGCGACATTGCGATAGACGTCGCGGCAGAATTGCATGCTGGTGTTGTCGTGTGTGCCGGTGACGGCAGCCGTTATTTTCACTGCGCCTTTGTCGGACGGGGGTGTTGCTGGATTGATCACAGCGGCATCGATTGCGAACGGATCGGTGGCTGATGCGCGCATGATGCCGATGCCTTTGATCGTGACCGCGAGACAAGGATCCGGAACCTGCGGACCGTGCGCGGCGGCGACGTTGAAATTGATGTTCAGCGTCCAGAAACCTTCGTGAATGCCCTGATGAATGATCACCGCCTTCACCACGTCCTGATGCGACAGCGTGTATTCGTTGCTTGCCATCGGTCCCTCCTTGCTCGGACGCGGCATGCGCGAGCGCGTACGTATCTGGCATTCGCGCGGAACCGTCAGTCTAGTCTTTGGCTTCGATTCCTCGACTACCTGTCAGGTCCGGTCCAGGCTAATACCCGTTATGGGAGGGCGAAATTTGCCTGGCAGGACTCGTCCGACGTGTATGTGCCTTAGCCGATGGCGCACGGTGTGACGCAGCAGGCAACGTCGTCGTCGTCGTTACGCGCAGCGTTACGTAACGTGAGCTCGATTTCCGGTAGCAAATGGCGCTCGCTGACGGGAGGCATCCCACGAAGCCGCACCTTAGCCGTCGCTCTGCAGGCTCCTCTCCGCCTCAAACCGATCCAACTCCCTGAGCAGTCTCCCAATCGTGGAAATCTGCGAATCGGACAGGTGGAAAACATCCAGAATCTGTTCAAGCCGTCTACGCCAATAGGCCGGCGGCAGCACAGGCTCACCGCGAAACGCGCTCAGCGACGGCACCATCACACGCGCTACGTGCGCGATGTCTTCATCCATTGTCATGCCCACAACCCCGAAGACCTCGTTGTTTAGTTTTGGCCCTTGTCATATGGCTCGCTTAGGCTGAAAACGTATGCGCTCGAGTAGCGCCCGCAAGCCGCGACCCGACATAGTAGAAACTCAAAATCCACCGGTCAAGGTCTCTGACTATTATTCGCGGTTCAGAGCGTCAAACCTTCACCTTGCCTCTTAAGCATCCGCTTCCGCCTGCCCGCCCGTCATCAGCTCAACTTCCAGATAAGTGATCCGCACAGGCGGCACGAACCACGCGAGGCACAAACCGATTAGCGCAGCCGCGCCCGCCACCAGAATGCCGATATGGATCGACTGCACCAGCGCATCGCGCGCGGAATTCATCATCGCGTCGCCGGCATGGCCGGCGCTCACCAGCCGATTGATCAAGGCCGCCTGTTCCGCGCGGTCCACCAGCAGCTCCGGACTCGCGAACGACTTGAACCACTGCGTAGCCTGATACGAATCCAGCGACCGGTGCACGCCGCGCGTGTAGAGCAATGCGCCCGTCATCACGGTGCCGAGCATGCCGCCGAACGTGCGCAGCGATTGCAGCAGTGCGGTGGCGGCGCCGAGATGGTCCCGCGCGACGATTTGTTGCGAACAGATCGTCAAACTGGTCGCCACCAGTCCGAGCCCGAGTCCGCTCAGGCCCATGCACGACATCCATACCAGATGCGGCTCCGTGCCCCGCAGTGCGACCACGCTCAGACACGCAAGCGCGGACAGCGCAAAACCCGCATACATGATCGCGTTCGCGCGGCGAATTCGTGTGACGATACGATTGTTCACCACGCTTCCCACAGTGGTGCCGAGCAGCAGCGGCGTGATCAGCATGCCCGAGTCGTGCGCGGACATCGCGTAGCCGCCCTGAAACAGCAACGGCACATAAAACACCAGCGAAAACAGCGCAAAACCACCGAGCACAGACATCGCGAAGAGCGGGGAGAGCTTGCGATCCATCAGCATGTCCACCGGAATGATCGGGTAGCCAATGCGTCGCTCCCACAACCAGAGTATCAGCGCGCAGCTCGCCGTCACAGTGCCCAGCACGACCGTCATCGTGCTGAAGCCTTGCCTCGGAAACAACTCGATCAGCAATTGCAGCGAACCGAACGTGACAGCGACGACGAACGCGCCGAGCCAGTCGAGCCGCACACGGCCGCTATGCCGCAAATGACGCAGCGGCGGCAGAAAGCGCAGCACGAACAGCAGCGAGACCAGTCCGACCGGCACGTTGACGAAGAACACCAGCCGCCAGCCGCCATATTGCGTCAGCAATCCGCCGAGCGTCGGGCCGACCATATTGGCGATGCCGAACGCCGACGTGACGAACACGAGCCAGCGCAGCCGCAGCTTCGGATTGGGGAACAGATCGGCGACGGTGGCGAACACGGTGCCGATCAGAATGCCGCCGCCGATGCCTTGCACGCCACGCGCGATCACAAGGAGCAACATGCTCGAGGCGACGCCGCACAATACCGACGCACAGGTGAACAACACGATGGCGGCGACCAGAAACGGCTTGCGGCCGAACAGGTCGCCGAGCCGCCCGAAGATCGGAATGGTGATCACCGATGCGAGCATGTACGACGTCGCGACCCACGCGTACAGATCGAAGCCCTTCAGATCGGCGACGATGCGCGGTAACGCGGTGCCGACGATGGTCTGGTCCAGCGCCACCAGCATCGCGACGAACGCAATGCCGAGCATCGCCAGCACCGATTCGCGAAACGGCAGTAGTTGTCCGTTGGGACGTGGCGCGGCTTGACCGGGAGTCATGGTGTGCTCCACGGAAAGTAACAGCGGGCGCGGTGGGTTTACTTGTGTGCCGCCTGGTGCGCGGCCAATGCGGCACCCAGATCTTCATCCGTCATGGCCGGCGAGACGGACAACGACAACAGGTCGCCCCATTCGAGCGCCAGCGCCGAAAGCCCACGCGTATCGTCCGCTTCGACAATTGCGACGCCATGCAAGCCGCCGACCGCGTGCCAGCGTCCGAGCAATTCGACGCCCTCCGGTGCCTTGCCGCCGGTTTTCATGAAGCGCTCGATCACGGATTGTTCGGCAGACGGCTGCCCAACCCACTGCACGATGAATTTCATTGCGGATCTCCAATTTGAATTGGCGATGCCGGCTCGTGGCGGGCTGCCATCGTCGCGAGCGTCGCGTGGCGCTCATGTATGACGTGTGTCGCGACACTTCCACGCCAGCATGCCGCTCGAACATGCGCTGTTCGCGAGCGGCATAAGACCACGTGGCGTCTTAACCATCATAGTTGACGATGCGAGGGCTATCGTCGCCGCATACGGACATTCAATAGGCCTATTGAACAATGCGCCCTACGCGGCCAAAGCGTGGAGGGCGCATGGTTTCCAATTACGGGCATCTCGCGCGTCCTACAGGGGAAGGACGACGGATTTCATGGCGGTACTCGCGACCCCGTCGGTGTGTAACCTGCAACCGGAAGAAAAAACGCGAGGGGCACATACGCAAAACGGCACGCGCATCGAGCGCGTGCCGTTACTGCGAAAGTCCGAACCGGAGTCTACCCGCGCGACAACTTGCGCGGCGCGGCCGTGTCGGCGATTGCCTGGTACGCTGCGGGAAAACCCGGTGGATACTCGACGACGCGCGGCGAACCCGGCGCCGGCTGCGCGGCAAAACTCCAGCGTGCACCGATCCGCGCTCCGCCGATAATCGCGGCCATGGCCTGGCGGTCAAGTTCGACACTGTCAGTGAGGTCTTTGATGACGACTTTTGCCATGAGGGCTCCAGATAAATAGGCGAGTCGGCAGTCCGCTTCGTTGGTGCGACGGTTCGGCTGCCGCCCGGTTTGAGTCGTTAAAGTGTGCTGAGGTCTCCTCGTCCTATCAGTATAGGAAATCTGCTTGCGGCCCGCCTATCGAGTACAAGTGATCGGTACGGCGGATCGGCACGGCGCTCCCGCAGCGGGGCAATCCTGGTTTGCGAAAGCATGGGTCCGGGGCTAGTATCGAAGCGGCACATGTAACTGGTTACGACAGGTTTTTTATCAGCCCGACTGGTTTCGCTCGTATGCGATCCGGTCCAACGGCAGCGGCGGCGCTTCGCAAAAATGGCTAGCCTTGCGCATGTGATTCGCGACTTTCAGAGCGGCGAGCTGTCACGCGACGAGTTCGTCGCTCAGCTCGACAGCACGTTGACGACCGAAGGGCTCGGTCCGGCGCAGCTGCTGGAGATGCTCGGCGCGGCCCAACGCCAGACCCCGCTGCCCGACGATCTGTACGCGGAAGTGCGGCGGCGGATCGAACAGTTGCGCGTCTCGAACGTGGCGGCCGGCGGCGAGGAAACCGGCGTGCAGACGACGATCGAGATTCCATCGGTGCCGTCCGCGAGTTCCGCAAGCGCCTCGAACTCGTCGAGCGCCTCAAGCTCCGCAGGTGGGATAAACCCACCGGGGCACGATCAGGTCAAAGGCACCGGCGACACGCTGAACAACCGCTTCGTTCTCGAGGAATGTCTGGGCGTCGGCGGAATGGGCACGGTGTACAAGGCGCTCGATCTGCGCAAGCTCGAAGCCTCGGATCGCAAACCGTATCTCGCGATCAAGGTGCTCAACCTTCAGTTCCGCGGCAACCCGAATTCGCTCGTCGCATTGCAACGCGAGGCGCGCAAGGCGCAGGTGCTGGCGCATCGCAACATCATCACGGTGTACGACTTCGACCGCGATGGGCCGATCGTCTACCTGACGATGGAGTATCTGACCGGCAAGCCGTTGAGTCAGTTGTTGCGCACGCCCGGCTACAAAGGCATGCCGGTGCGCGCCGCGCTGCCGATCGTGCGCGGCATGTGCAGCGCGCTCGCCTACGCGCACGAACGCGGCTTCGTGCATTGCGACTTCAAACCCGCCAACGTATTCCTGACGACCAGCGCCGAAGTGAAGGTGATCGACTTCGGCATTGCGCGCGTATTCCAGCGGCCGGAGGAGGAGAGCGACGCAACGGTGTTCGATCCCGGCAGCCTCGGCGCGTTGACGCCCGCGTATGCAAGTGCGGAAATGCTGGAACATCTTGAACCGGACCCGCGCGACGACATCTATGCGCTTGGCTGCATCACCTACGAGTTGTTGACCGGCCGTCACCCCTTCGATCGACTGTCGGCGACCCAGGCGCGCAGCGCGGATTTCAAGCCGCAGCGGCCCGCCAACCTCGACGTAAAACAGTGGCGCGCGTTGCGCGCGGCGCTTTCGTTCGATCGCAAGACGCGCATGCCGAGCGTGGTGCGCTTCATCGCGGAGTTCGACAACGAAGCGCGCGCCGAGAAGTCGGGGACGTTGGTGAAGGCGGCGCTCGCGGGTTTGGCTGTGTTGTGCGCGGCAGTGGTCGGCGTGTTTGCGTTCCGGTCGGCGCCGGATCGCCAGAGCGGAACACAGCCGGTGACGACGGCTTCGCAGGCGGTAGCGGAGCAGGCGGCGGGTTCGGCAGGTTCAGAAGGTTCGTCGCCGCCGTCTGCGTCCGCGGCGACGGTGGCGAGCACGCCTCTACCGCCGCCAACTGCCGGGCCGCCCGCGGCGCCGCCCATCGCGCAAGCTCCGCTACCCGTGCCCAAGCCGGCGCTGACGATGGCCGTCGTGATGCCGATGCTGGCGCAGGTTCCGTGTTCCGCGCTGGCCGGTTCGGCGCACGACCATTCATTGACGGTTCGCGGCTACGTCTCGCAACGCTACGGTGCGGCGCGTCTGAAGGACACGCTGACCGCGCTGCCGGGCGTGGAGACGCTCGCGCTCGAAGTCGAGCCGCTCGCCGACGACAAATGCGACACGATCAAAGCGCTAGCACCGTACTGGGTTCGCGACTGGCAGGCCGGCCACGTCGCGGCGCTGCATGTGCGCCCGCCTGGCGGCCAGTTGAGCGAAGGCGATCCGCTCGTGGTCGACGTGACGACACCCGCTTACGACTCGTACGTCAACCTCGACTACTACCAGCTCGACGGCAGTGTCGTGCATATGGTGCCGAGCCCGCGCGCGAAGGACAATCAGGCGCCGCCGCGCTACGCCGCCACGATCGGCAGCGCGGGCGACTGGATCATTTCGAAGCCGTTCGGATCGGAAATGGTGGTGTTGCTGATTACGCCGGTGCCGCTATTCGACAAGCCGCGGCCGGAGAGCGAAGCACACGCCGACTATCTGCGTGCGCTCGATACGCGTCTCGCGCAAATCGCCGGCAAGTACGGTCAAGATCACATCGTCGCCGATTTCGCGCAGATCACGACCAAGCCGCGTGCGCCCTGACGCATGCGCAAAATCATCTGCGGCAGCCGGATCACTTGAGTTCCTTGACCACCCTGAAGCCGTCCTGCGACTGGCGCACGCCCGCACTGTATTTGAAGCGCGTCGCGCTGAGCATGTAGTTCGCGCCTTCGCGCCACGAGCCGCCGCGAATCACGCGCATCTCGCAACCTGGCGTATCCCACGCGCGGCCGTCGGTGGGCGCGCCCTGGTACGAGTTGTGCCAGCAATCGCCGACCCACTCCCAGACGCTGCCGTTCATGTCGTACAGGCCGAGCGGATTCGGCGCGAACGAACCCACGCTCTCAGGACCTTCCTTGTGCCACGGCTCGCCGCAATCCTTGCAATTGGCGTTGCCCTTGCGCATCGGGTCGCCCCACCAGTATTGCGTGGTGGTGCCGCCGCGGTCCGCGTATTCCCATTCCGCCTCGGTGGGCAAACGATATGTTTTGCCGGTCACCTTGCTGAGCCATCTCACGTACTGCTGCGCGTCGTCCCAGCTGAGGTCGCGGGCCGGCGCGCTTCTGTTGGAATTGGTTTCGGGCGTCAGCTTTTGACAGGCGTTGGCGTCGGCGCACGCGTTCCATTGCTCGACCGTCACGTCGTATTTGCCGATCGCGAATGGCGCGCCGATGGTTACGCGGTGGACGGGTTTCTCGGAAGGGTCGTCGGTGCTGCTGCCCATCGAGAACGAGCCCGCCGGTACCGCGATCATGACGGGGCAGGTAGTGCAATCCCGGGTCTCGTTGGCGTTCGCCGGGCGTGCTGAGGGTTTTTGCGCGGTTGAAGGCGCGGTTGAAGGCGCGGTTGAAGGTGCGGTTGAAGGTGCGGTTGAAGGTGTAGCAGCAGGTGCTGCCGGTGTTGGCGTGACCGCCGCGCGCGGGTGTTCCTGCGGCGCTGCACTGGCGGGCGCGGCCGGCCGCGCGGCTTGTGGTGCAGGCGCTGGCGCGCTCGACGGTGCGGCGGCGCGCAGCCGGTCGATACGCGCATGGGCGAGCGTGGCAAAGCGGCCGTTCGGATAGGCCTTCAGATAGGCCTCGTAGTCGCTCGGGTAGTTGCTGTCCTTGATCGAATTCCAGAAGGTGATTTCGTATTGCTCGCTGCTGTCCTTCGGCAGGATGCCGCGGCTGTGCAGCACGACAACCGGTTCAACGAGCGTAGCGGCGGCGAGCTGCGCGGCCGCGACATCGGAAGAACGCATATTTAAGTGAAAAGCCCTGGAAAGCGACGAGGTCATCCATGGTGTTTGCTTACCGCCGGTGTTCTCGCGAACCTGTATGGCGACCCGTTGAAACAGGTCATGAAGATCTTGCGACGGAGCGTCGGCAAGGGCACGCAACAGTGTGCTCGTATAGACGCCATGACGCACGCCATCCGCCGCGAAGCCACCCGGCGCTGTTGCGTAAGCGATTAGCGTATTGCCGGGAAGCGCATGTGTACCGATTTTTGCGGGAGCCGAGAACGGATTGTTCAGGCACGTATCGAGGATCACGAGATTGAGCGGATCGGCACGCGGCGCACGCATCGCTTGCAACACGCTGCTCAAGTCGACGCCTTCGCCAATCAGCCGCGCCGGTGAGCGTGTGTCGGTGCGGGCGGGAATCAGCAGCGTCTGCTCGCCGACTTGCATGCCATGTCCAGCGAAATAGAAGAGCCCAACGCCACCCGCATGCAGACGTTGGCGGAATTCGGCGATGGCCTGCTGCATCTGCTGCGGAGTCGCGTCGATACGCACGATGACGTCGAAGCCGTGGGCGCGCAGCTGGTCACGCATTGCCAGCGCATCGCGCGGCGCGTTCTCACGAACCTGATCGGTGTCGTGGTCATACGCGCCGTTGCCGATCACGAGCGCGACGCGCCGGGGATTGACGTTGTCTGTCGGTTCGGCGGTCACAGCTGCAACGCCGGCGTCTACGCCGCCGCCGCGCTGCGCTGCGGCATAGGCATGACCCCAATGCGCCTGAATTGCCCCGGCCATGCACACCAGCAGGAATATTCGCCACATATTCAAATCCTGTTTGTTCCGGACAGAACATAGGTATTCGACGCCCGCGACGCCCGCAGCGGCCGTTGGAGTGCATAGGGCGGCACGTCGACGCCGCTATCGACCATCCGTAGACAATCTATGAACAACGATAGCACGCAGTTCGCGCGCTACAACCGTCCGCTTGCCGTCAACGTGTTATACGGTTAACGAATGTGGCGTTTCTTTTTGGCAAGTTACGTCCTAAGCTGAATCACAAAGTAACAACGCAGCGCGGCCTTTGCATGCCGCGGCCGTCCGACCACGCGTGCGCCCGCAAAAAAACAGCCGGAGCGCGCGGTCCTCGCCTCGAGTAACGAAGGCGCTGGGCCACTCTTCGGGAGAGTGCGCAATGCGAATAACAGCCACGCTGGGCGTGCTCAACACGCGGCATCGGGTGTGCGCGCGATCCACCGCTCTCGGTACAGTTCTTTGCGCCGCGTTTGTCGCCCTGCTCGGCATCGCGCCGCTGTCCGAATCCGCGCTCGCCGCGCAAACAGCTTCCCCGCCGGGCGCCGAGGAATACATCATCTGGCCGCCGGACGGCGCCGTGATTCACGGCGGCAAGCTGTGGGTACGCATGGGGCTGCGCAACATGGGCGTGTGTCCGAAGGGCATCGTTTTTCCCAATACTGGCCATCACCATTTGCTGATCGACACCGATCTGCCGCCGCTCGACCAGGAAATTCCATCGGATCGAAATCACCTGCACTTCGGCGCCGGCGAGACGGACGCGCGCATCGAGTTGCCGCCGGGTAAGCACACGTTGCAACTCATTCTCGGCGACCACAACCACGTGCCACACGTGCCGCCCGTGTATTCGAAGAAGATCACCATCAACGTGCAATAAGACTCGCGCGACCCGGTCGTTCAAAGTGGGTCCGTCTGGACGGAGAGCCTTTCATGTACAGGAACATCGCGATCGCGGCGCTTGTGACACTGGCGGTACTGGCCTCGCCGGGCCTCGCCTTAGGCGGCACGACGCCCGCGCCGGCCGGCGCGCATGCATATATCGGGTATCCGAACGACGGCCAGGTGGTGCCCGCCAACAGGCCTTTTCGCGTGTGGTTCGGCTTGCGCTTCATGGGCGTGGCGCCCAAGGGCGTCAAGTATCCGAACACCGGCCACCATCACCTGCTGATCGATACCGATCTGCCGCCGATGGACCAGGAAATTCCCTCAGACCGCAACCATCTGCATTTCGGCGCGGGCGAGACGGAAACGATGATTCAACTGCCGCCCGGCAAGCACACGTTGCAGCTGCTGTTGGGCGACGACATGCACATTCCGCACAACCCCCCGGTTTACTCGAAGAAGATCACGGTCATTGCACGGTGAGATTGTGACGCGGCGCGCCACCTCACCGCGCGCCGTGCCATCCACAGTGTCTCGGTTCGGCCAACACCGCAGCGTGCGTTGTTGGTTGCGATCCACCATCTCCCGCTTGCCGCTTTGCCACCATCTCGATGCGGTTAGCGGGACCGCATCCCGCCTGGCCTTTATCGACAGCCTTTCTGCGATTTTCTTAGGATCGGAAAACAAACCTGGCACAGCCCATGCGTTAGTGACACTCGAGCAGACAAATTGCTTGAACCCAGCCGCAAGACTGGGCTGTTTTCCTTCCAGGAGAATTACCATGAACACGCTGATGATCAAAGACCTGTCCATCACCGAACAACTCGACGGCAAGGCCATGAGCGCCGTGCGCGGCGGCTTCGGCTACGACTACCCGTTGTCGTCGTACTTCAGCTTCGCGCCGGTGTATGCGCCGAACAACAGCAAGCAGGTCGAGGCCACGCAACTGATCAGCACGACGCTGAACATTCAGAATGCGAATGGCAACAACGCAGCGTTCGATGCCGGCATCACCACCACGATCAACCCGCATCTGAGCACCAGCAACAACATCTACGTCGGCTGAACGGCGCTGGCCGCCGCGGAGGCTTACCGGCCGCCGCGGGCCGCGCAACGGCGGCTCGTCAAAAAGAATTCGCAATCAATCGTTCTTTTCACGCGACCCCCGCGTCACCGTACGATCCCCGCGCCGACTTTCTTGCACCGCTTCGATGGTGAAGCCGGGCAGGACCTGCTTTACTTGAAGAGCGCGTTCTGCTCGTGCAGCGCAGCCGGCGTCATCGGAGAAAATCGTGTCAGCGTTGCTTGATTCATCGGTCCGTCAGCGCTTCTTCAATGCATCGGCGCAGCGCTGCCCGGCACTTCAACGGGCTAATACGGGCCGCCTGGCCACGGCGGCGCGCGCAGCCGGCGCCGCGATCGTATCCGCGCTGCTGCTGTGCGCGTGTGTCGATGTGAGCATGCCCGATTACAAAAGGCCCGACACGCCGGCCAAGGCATCGTGGTCGGATCAGAAGGGCGCGCCGGTGTCGGCTGCCGCGACCATCGAACCCGACTGGTGGAAAGGCTTCCACGATCCGTATCTGGACACGCTGATCGCGAAAGCGATTGCGGGCAATTTCGACATCAAGGTGCTGGCCGCGCGTATCGACGTCGCCGGCACGCAGATCGGCGAGGCAAAAGCCGGTGCGTTGCCGACCATGGATCTCGGCGCGGGCGCCGATTTCGAGAAAACCACCCGCCAGACTTTCTCCAAACAGTACAACGTCGCGACCCAGGTGAACTGGGACATCGACATCTGGGGCAAGGTGGAGAAGGGTGTGCTGGCGCAAAAAGCCGAGTTCCATGCCACCGAGGCGGACTGGCGCGCCGGCTATCTGGAGTTGGTCTCGAACGTATCGAGCACCTATTTCCAGATCCTGCAATTCGACGACCAGATCGAGCAGCAGGAGAAAACGCTCGTCACGAACAAGCAGATTCTCACGATTTACGACGGGCAGAGCCGCAGCGGTCTCGTGCCTCACACCCAGGTATTGCGTCAGCAAGCCGAGATCAACCGCCTGACGAACCAGTTGCTCGAACTGCGCCGCTCACGCGATCTCGCGAACAACGCGCTCTGCACGCTGGTCGGCGTACCGGCCGGCGAATTCCAGCTGCCCAAAGGGCATTTGCAGCAACGCGTGCAACTGCCGTCCGTGCCGGACGGTTTGCCGGCGCAATTGCTCGCGCGGCGTCCCGACGTGGTAGCCGCCGAATTAAGAGTGCTGGAAGCCTACGACCTCGTCGGTCAGGCCAAGCTCGCGCAACTGCCCACCATCAGCCTGACCGGTCACGGCGGCACCGCCAGCTTCGCGCTGACCGACCTGCTGAAATCGTTCACGTTCGGCTTCATGCCGAGCATCAACATTCCGCTGCTCGATCCCGGCGTGCGAGCGCATGTGAAGGTCACGCAAGCGCAATCGACGGTGGCCGAGCAGCAGTATCGCGTCGCCGTGATGGGCGCGTTCGAGGAAGTGGAAAACGCGCTGGTCAATCTGAATTCGCACAAGGCGCAGCGCGTGGAATTGCAGCAGCAGGTGTCGCGCCTGCAAATCGTCGCCGATCAGATCCAGGCGCAATTGCGTCTTGGCGTCGTGTCGCAGCTGGAAGTTTTCGAAACCGAACGGACACTGCTGGAAGCGCAGCAGCAACTGCTTGCCAACCATCAGTTGATTCTGTCCGACACGGTGCTGCTCTATAAAGCGCTGGGCGGCGGTTGGCCGAGCGTCGACGTGCAAGCGCAAGTGAAGGATAAGTGAAGGATAAATAAAGGGCAGCTAAGGGCAGCTAAGGGCTCAAGTAAAGGAACGCTGAGCTAATCGGCGGATCAACGCGCGTTGCGTGCAGCGTGTGGAATTCAGGCTGTGCGTCGTGCGTTCATTGCTTCTACAACCGAGGATCTGAAAATTGACACTCGCCATGCGTGACTTAAAATCGTTAGAGGGCTGGCCTCTGCGCGGCTCATTCGCACAAGATCTCTCCGCCGTCGTCCTTTTTTCCCGTTTTCATCGCGTTTTATCCGCAGCGGGTAAACGATTAGTGATCCAGACAAAATGAACGCCGGCGAAGTTCCGATTGCTGAGGTGCGCACGACACTGGACGCTCTGTTCGACGTGGTGCTGTCGCCGGTTGCATCCGCGCAGCGTCCCGCGCTCGACGCGATCCGGATCGTCGACAACCTGTTCGCAATCGGGCGCAGCGAGGCGCCGTTTACGGACTATCCGGCCGAGCGGATCACACGCCTGTCGCGCCGGCATGCGCGGATTTTCACGGAGCACGGCGCTGTCTATGTTGCCGACCTGGGCAGCAAGAACGGCACGACGGTGAACGGCGTCGCGGTGCGAACGACACCTGCCCGCGTGCGTGCCGGCGACGAATTGTGCTTCGGCGGCGAGCTTTGCTATCGCGTCGGCATCGAACCGCGTGCGCGTATCGTGGCCGCCGCCAGTGCCGCGCCGGCGCCTGGCCTGCTGCTGGTGCCGCAGCGTGACGACCTCGGCCTTCAGCCGATCGACGTGAAGGCGTTTCCGTTCCTCGTCAGCAAAGCGGACGACATCTTCTCGCGCTACAAAAACCGCTACCCGCATCAGGTCAACTACATCTCGCGGCGTCACGCGCACATCTTTCTGAAGGGCGGCGAGCTGTACGTCGAGGACCTCGGCAGCACCAACGGCACATTCGTCGGCGGAAAGCGGCTCGACGAATCGGCGCAACCGCTTGCCGACGGCGACGTCGTTGCATTTGGCGGCGACCACTTCGTCTACAGGGTAACGCTGCAACAGCCCCCTGAAGTCGAGCCGACCGTGACCCAGCTATCTCTGACTCCCGCTATCGACGAAGCTGCCGATACCGACAAGACCACGTTCGTTGCCGCCGCACATTCATTCCTCGATATCTTTTGCGTCGACCCGGGGCTACAACGCGAAGATGAAGTCAACGAGGCGGCCCAGGCGGCGTCGGCGCATGCGAAGAAACGCGACGCGGCTGGCGGCGGGGCGAACGGCACCCACGGCACCCACGGCGCAGGCGGTACGAGCGGTACGAGCGGCGCCGCCAAGGGCAGGCCGCAGCGTTGGCGTCTGGTGGCGGCTGAACTCAGCGAGGCTTTCGCGGGCGGCGACCGCACGATGGTGCGGCGCGCGGCGTGGTGGGGCGGCGCGGGTGTCGCCGTACTGATGGCCCTGGCGCTGACGCTCTACATGCGCGGCTCATCGGAGCGCGAATTGAAAAACCTGTTGACGAGCGGCGACTACTCCAGTGCGATCGTGGTGGCGAACGACTATCTGACGCATCATCCCGCCGATTCGCAGATCAAGGCGCTGGCGAGCGAAGCGCTGCTGAAGGCGAAGGTCCCCGGCTGGCTGAATGCGTTGCAAAAGGCGCAGTTCGGCCAGGCGGACATGCGGCTCGCGGAGATGAAATCGTTGAGCGCGAACAATGCGGACGCCGCTTCGCTGGTCGGCGAATTGCAATGGGTCGGCGATCTGGAGCGTTTCGTGGTCGGGCGGGGCGGCGTGGATGCGCCGATCAGGATGTACGCGGACGAGTCCGTCATCCGCAGCTTGCTGCAACGCTGGGACGACGACGCAAAAAATCACCAGCGCGCGCTCGACCGCATTGCGTCATACGTGCCCATGTTCGCGGAGCCGTACGCGCAGGCGCTGAGCCATCTGCGCAAACTGGAGAGCGACGATTCGGTGTACCTCGCCGCAATCGACCGCCTCAACGCGACGATTCGCACCGAGCTGGCGCGCGACAAACCCGACGCGCTGCCGTCGGCGTTCGACGACTACGCGCAGCGCTATCCGCGTCTCGCCGGCCTCGACCGGCTGCGCGAAGATTTGCGCCAATACGCGAATGTGCTGAACGCCGCACTCGGCCGCCAGCTGACGCCGCTGCTGGCTTTACTGAAGACGGTGCATTTCAGCACGCCGCCGTTCCAGGCGCAGTTTCAGCAACTGGCCGCGAGCCGTTTGCCTTCGGCGGATGTGATCCAGCGGCATGACGCCGTGACCGCGGCGTGGCTGCGCGGCGACGGCCAGCAGGCGCTGGCCGGTTTGCAGGCGATGCCCGCCGGTCCGTGGTCCGACGTGCTCGCCGCGGAGCAGACGCATAAGAAAGCGCTGCTCGACCAGTTCGCCGACTTGCAGAAAACCCGTGGCGGCAAGGGCTACGACGAACGCCTGCTGTCGTTCTACGCGAGCCTCGATCCGGCCGCGGACGCGTGGTTCGTGGCGTCGATCCAGAAGGACGTAGCGGCGCTGCACGACAAGGCGCTGGCCCGTGCGCAGGATTTGCTGCAGCGCGCGCAGAGCCTCTGGAAGCAATACCGCGCGAATGGGTCGATCGGCGGCACGCAACGGCTCGAGGCCGGCATCTCGGCCGGCTTTCGCAGCGAGGCGCGTTTGCTGTCGGATGCGCAGGCCGCCGCGCAACAGGGCATGCGTATCTATACGCAGTTGAAGGCGGATCATCCCGCCGACTTCGACCAGCTGCTCGCGGATATCGAAGCCGAAGCGAATTTGCAGCGCCGCTCACTGACGGAGCTGCGCATGGTGCTGGACCCCGGGCTGCTGAAGGCGAAACTGGCGTTGATCGGAGGCGAGCAGAGTGAAGCGCGACAGTCACCCTAGACCGTTGTCGGAGGCGCTGGAGGATCACAGCGTCGAAGGCATCGCGATCCTGACCGCCGAACCGGTGCGGCTCGCCCGTGCGCTGATCTGGGCGATGGTCGCGCTGGTGGCGGTCGGCCTGCTGTGGTCGTTCGTCGGCCGCGCGGATGTGATCGTCAGCGCGCAAGGGACCTTGTCGCCGGAATCGGAAGTGCGCCGCATTTATGCGCCGATCGACGGCGAGCTTGCCGATCTGTATATCGCCGAAGGGCAGCCGGTGCAGAAGGGCGACGTGCTGGCGCGGCTCAACGCACGCGGCGCGATCGAAGCGGCCAGCAACGCGCTGCAAGCGCAGCTCAAACTCGAAGACGCCGAGCGCGACTGGAAGCAGTTCCCTGAAAAGAAAGCGCTGATGGAGCGCAAGGCCGCCGCGCTCAAGGCACAGATGGAAGTGGAAGCGCGCCTGCACGAAAACCGCCTCTCCGAAGGCACCACCAAGCTCGCCGAAGGGCAGAAAGCCGAACTCGACGAAGCGCGCAGCGTGCTCGACAACGCCCGCCGCACGCGCGAAGCGGCGCGCCAGGAACTGGACCGGTACTCGCGTCTGTTCGCGCAGCCGGGCGGCGGCGGCATCGCCGAACTTCAGGTCGAGCAGAAGCGCACCGCCGCGATGGAAGCGGACAACGCCTACCGTGTCGCGCAATCGAAACTCGCGGAACTCGATTTCCGCCTGAGCCACGAGTATGCGCAGGCCCACGCGCAACTCGAAACCAGCGGCCAGCAGGCCACCGACCTGCAACTCCAGTACGACTCGGCGGTGCGCGATATCACCGACGCGGAAGACAAGGCGCGCCTGCAACTGCAAAGCGCGCGGCTGGTAGCCGACGCCGCGGCGCGGATCCGCTTCGAGAACATCGACAAAGACAATTTCCTGCTGATCCTCGCGCCGGTCTCCGGCGTGATCACCGACGTGACCTCGACGCAACCGGGCGACAAGATTCAGGCGAACGCGCCGCTCGGCGGCATTGCGCCGAAAGATGCACGGCCCGTGCTGAAGATCGAAATCGCCGAACACGACCGCGCGTTTCTGCACGAGGGTTTGCCGGTGAAGCTGAAATTCAGCGCGTTCCCGTATCAGCGTTACGGGCTGATCAGCGGCACGCTCGCCTACATCTCGCCGGCCACCAAGCCGTCTTTGCAGGACAAACAACCCGTGTACGAAGGCCGCGTCACGCTCGACAAGAACTACTACCAGATCGCCGACACTCGCTACCCGCTGCGCTATGGCATGACGGCGAGCGCGGAGATCGTGGTGCGCGAGCGGCGCCTGATCGACCTCGGTCTGGATCCGTTCAGACAGGTTGCGGGCTGATAGCGCAGATCACACGTCAATTAAAGGAGCGGATGACATGACCGCGATAGTGCGAATCGATGACGAAGTCGTGGACGTTGCCGAGTTCATTCGTCTTCTGAAATTGACCGGCCAGTTCGAAAGCCTGATCGAGCAGATCGTGCGCGACAAGCTCACCGTGCATGCGGCGAAGAAGCAGGGTGTCGTCGTGACGGCCGACGAAATCCAGCAGCGCGCCGATCAGTTCCGCCGCGTGCGCGGTCTGCACCGCGCGACGGATATGAATCAGTACCTCGATGTGCTCAACGTGAGTCTCGACGAATTCGAGGCGTTCATCACCGACGGGCTGTATCAGGAAAAGATGCTCGACATTGTCGGCAACGAGGCGGCGATCAAGGACTACTTCGCGCTGAATTCGCCGAAATTCGATGCGATCGAGGTGAGCCATATCGTGCTCGACAGCGAGGGCAAGGCGAAGGAAATGATTTCCTATCTGCATGACGATCCGGACAGCTTCGCCGACATGGCGCGCGAGCATTCGATTGCGGATACGCGCGAAGCCGGCGGCGTGATCGGCAAGGTATTGCGCGGCTCGCTGAAGCCGGACATCGAAGCGAAGATTTTCAACGCGGCGGTGGGCGATCTGCTCGGGCCGTTTCCGTCGGCGGATCGTTCGTGCTTCGAGATTTTTGCCGTGACAGCCAAGTATCCGGCAACGCTGGATGCGGACGTCGCTTCTGAAGTGAAGCGTCTGCTGCGCGAGGGCTGGCTGATCGCGCGTGCCCAGGAGCATGTGATCGAAGCGCACTAGCCGGCCCGCGTTGCACCCGATGCACCTGATGCACCTGATGCACCTGTTGCACCCGATGCACCTGATGCACCTGATGCACCCGATGCACCTGATGCACCCGATGCACGTACCGCGCCGCATCGCGCACCGTCGTAACAAAGCTGAATCGAGGTCCGCAAGTCTATGGATGCACCCCAGACCGCGCCGTCCGCCGCCGAGTTTCTGACTTCGGTGGAGATTCTTTCGCCGTTTTCGCGCGACGAGATTGAACGTCTTGCCGAATATGCGCAAGCGCGCTTCTATTCGTTCGGCGAAACGGTGTGCTCCGCGGGCGAGACGGCCGACGGTCTGTACGTGGTCCGTTCCGGCTCGGTGCGCATTTTCATCGAGGAGCACGGCAAGGAAACCAGCATGGGCGTGCGCAAGGCCGGCGAGATTTTCGCCGACATCGCGATGTTGCGCGCGTATGTGCACGAAGCGTCGGTGCGGGCGTCGGCGAAGACCGAGTTGCTGTTCATTCCGCGCGCCGCGATCGAGCCGGTGATCGCCGGCAATCAGGCGGCGCTGGCGTTTATCGCGAGCTATGTGGCGATCAATTCGGCGGGCGGTTTCGTCGCGCAGCTGTTCGATCTGCGCGGCAAGCTGAACAAGGCGGAACTCGAAGAATACGTGCGCAGCGTCGGCGTAAAACGGGTGGCCGCCGGCAAGGCGATTCTCAAGCAGGACGGACGCGACGACCGGCGGCTCTATGTGGTGCGGCAAGGGCAGGTGCGCATCGTGCGGCATGAGGAGGGGCACGATTACACGCTCGCCACCCTGGGCGAAGGCGAAATCTTCGGTGAGAAAGCGTGTTTGATGCGGCAGGAACAGATGGCCTCGGTGCTGGCTACAACCGATACGCGGCTGCTGGTGATTCCCGAGCGCACCGTCCACTTCATTCTCGAACGCAATCCGAAGTTGCGCGAAGTGCTCGATGAACGGATTCGCTACGGCGACCGCGAATTGCAGCGGCAAAAGCGGCTCGAACAGCGGCGCAAATTGCCGCTGATGCTCGATTTGCAGAGCAAACCCGAGTTCGGCGAAAAAGTCATCAAGCGTTTCGCGCTGGTCGAGCAGGCCGAGGAAATGGATTGCGGCGCCGCGTGTCTCGCGATGGTGTGCCGTCACTACGGCATTCCGATGACGCTCGGCAAACTGCGCGAACTGGCCAACGTCACGACTCAGGGCGCCACCCTCGACAGCCTCGCGCGCGCCGGCGAATCGCTCGGCTTCACCGCGCGCGGCGTGCAATGCACGTTCGACTCGTTGCGCGGCTTCGATCTGCCGTTCATCGTCCACTGGGAGGGCTACCACTACGTGGTGGTGTACGGACTCTCGAAGGACTATGTGTGGGTCGCCGATCCAGCGCTCGGCTTCAGGAAAATGACCGTTGAAGATTTCGAGCGCGGCTGGAGCGGCACCTGTCTGCTGTTTACCGGCGACCCGAATCTGTTGCAGATGTCGGCTGCGCGTTCGCCGTGGATACGCTTTGTCGGCTATC
The DNA here is from genome assembly GCF_058781505.1 of Paraburkholderia sp. FW306-2-2C-D06C. Taxonomy (NCBI): domain Bacteria; kingdom Pseudomonadati; phylum Pseudomonadota; class Betaproteobacteria; order Burkholderiales; family Burkholderiaceae; genus Paraburkholderia; species Paraburkholderia sp. FW306-2-2C-D06C. The sequence continues at coordinate 43,456 of NZ_JBYSWU010000045.1, forward strand.
TGAGGCCGTACAAGAAAATTCTCGGACACCTGTTTCTCGCCACTTTTGTGATTCAGGCGCTCGGCGTGATTCCGCCGCTGATCATCCAGAACATTCTCGACGGCGTGATCGTGCATCAGAATGTGAGCCTGCTGAATCTGCTGATCGGCGGGCTGATTATCTCCAACGTGTTTTCGCAGTTGATGTCGTCGATTCGCGCGTATCTGGCGAATTTCATGGTGCGCAACATGGACTTCGCGATGATGTCGCAGTTCTTCAGGCACACCATGACGCTGCCGTTCTCGTTCTTCGCCAAGCGCAAGACCGGCGACATCTTCGCGCGCTTCCAGGAGAACCAGACGATCCGCGCGTTCCTCACCGAATCGACCGTGACCACCGCGCTGAATCTGCTGATGGTGTTCATCTACTTCACGATCATGTTCGTCTACAACGTGAAGATGACGCTGGTGCTGATCGCGTTCGTGATTCCGATCATGGCGCTGACCGCGCTGGCCACGCCGAAGATCAAGAACTACGCGCGCGAAGTGTTCACCGCGTCGACCGATGCGAAAGCGTTTCTGATGGAGGCGCTCGCTGGTGTGGAAACCGTCAAGGGCATGGGCATCGAACGGCCAGTGCGGCTGCGTTGGGAGAAGAAGTACGCGAAGGCGCTCGAAGTGCAGTATCGCGCGCACGCATTCAATATTCTCGTCGGGCTCGGCAGCCAGTTGCTGAACGCCGCGACGACGATTGCGATTCTCTGGGTCGGCGCGAATCTGGTGCTGGCGCGCGAAATGACGATTGGTCAGCTGATTGCGTTCAATGCGTTCATGGGCAGCGTGCTGGGTCCGCTGATGGGACTGGTGGGCCTGTGGAGCATGTTGAACGACGCGGGCGTCGCGATGGAGCGGCTCGGCGACGTGCTCGACATCGAGCCGGAACAGAAGCCGGAGGATTTGCCGTCGCGCGTGATGCTGCCCGAACTGCAAGGCGAAATCAGTCTCAACGGCGTCTATTTCCGCTATGGCGACAACGACTCCGCATACGTGCTCGAAAATATCAGCTTCGACATCAAGCCCGGTGAACTGGTGGCGATTGTGGGCCGCAGCGGCTCGGGCAAGACCACGCTCGCCAAATTGCTGGTCGGTTTCTATGCGCCGACCGAAGGCAAGATGACGATCGACGGCTACGATCTCGGCGTAGTCGATAAAGCCTACTACCGGGCGCAGATCGGCTACGTGATGCAGAGCAATCTGCTGTTTTCCGGCACGATCGCGGAGAACATCGCGAGCGGCGACGACGCGCCCGAACGGCGCCGTATCGAGGAAGTTGCGAAGATGGCCGACGCACACGCGTTCATCAGCAAGATGCCGCTCGGCTATGAGCAGATTGTCGGCGAACGCGGCATTGGCTTATCCGGCGGGCAGATTCAGCGGCTGTGCATCGCGCGGGCGTTGTATCACGATCCGCGTCTGCTGGTATTCGACGAAGCGACTTCGGCGCTGGACTCGCAGTCGGAAAGCAATATCCTCGGCAACATGCACGACATTCTGAAGGGCCGCACCGCGGTGATCATCGCGCACCGGCTCAGCACCATCATGCGCGCGGACAAGATTCTCGTGCTGTATGAAGGCGCGATTGTCGAGCAGGGCCGGCACGATGAACTGATCCAGCGGGGCGGCATGTACTACCAGCTGGTCCAGAAACAGTTGAGCGCGTGATGAAGATACTCGACCAGATTGAAGAGCCCAGCCCGGCGATCTCGTATGCGGGCCTGATCGAGCGGATCGAGATTTTGCGCTCGACGCTGCGCTGGTCCTCGCGCCTCGAGCGCGCCGACATCGACAAGCTGCTCAGGCAAGCCACCTCGTTGCGCGACGAGGTGATGCAACTCTCGCACAAGGAGCGCTTCGTGCAGGCGGCGGTGGCCGAACCCGCGCGCGTGGATCAATCGCGCGGCGCGCGCAGAAAGGCATTGATCGAGCGCAGCTTCATTTTCGAGGGCACGTTCGGCGACAATCCGCGCTTGCTCGAATCGCTCGAAATCGCCGAAAAAGCGGCGCCCACCGATCTGCCCGTGCTGATCGACGGCGAAAGCGGCACCGGCAAGGAACTGATGGCGAAGGTGATTCACGCGAACGGCTCGCGCGCGGACAAGCCGTTTATTTCCGTGAACTGCGGCGCGATTCCCGAAAATCTGCTGGAGTCGGAATTGTTCGGGCATCGGAAGGGCGCGTTCACGGGGGCTTCCAACGACCGTAAAGGCAAATTCGAAAGCGCGCATACCGGCACGATCTTTCTCGACGAAATCGGCGAGTTGCCGCTGGCCGGCCAGGTGAAGCTGCTGCGCGTGCTGGAAGCGCACGAGATTCAACGCGTGGGCTCTGACGAAACGATTGCCGTCGATACGCGGATCGTCGCGGCGACCAATCGCAACTTGCGGCAACTGAGCGAGGAGGGCAAGTTTCGCGAAGACCTGTTCTACCGGCTCAGCGTGATTCATGTCACGTTGCCGCCGTTGCGCGAGCGGCGCGACGAGATTCCGCTGCTGATTGCGTGGTTCGGCGACGAGGCTGCCGGCACGCTGAAGCGCCGGCCCGTCAGACTGACGCCGCGCTTGCGCGACTTTCTGCTGAACTATGCCTATCCGGGCAATATCCGCGAACTGCGCAACGTGATGTATCGCGTGTCGTGCCTCGCCGGCGACATGGCGGACGTCGATCATCTGCCGGTGGATATGCGGCCGGCTGCGCCCGGTTCGGCCGCGGCGGCGGGCTCGGCGTCGTCAGGCGGTGAACCCATCAGCGTGGCGAATCTGATGTCGCTGAGCGACGCCAAGCGAGCCGCCAGCGACGATGCGGAAAAAGCGTTCCTGGAGCGCGGCCTTCGCGAGGTAAGCGGCACGGTTGCCGAACTGGCCAGACGCATCGACATGAACCGTTCGCATCTGCAAATGCTCCTGAAGAAGCACGGCCTGCATTCGAAGGACTTTCGCAACCGGAACTTGCCGCCGCCCGGCAACAACGGCACCGATGAAAACGATGAAGAAGACGGCGACAGTTGACGCCGCGTTCACGCCCTCAGGGCGCCGGGTTGAGCAGCGTTTTGTCGGATGCGTAGAGATCTTCGGCCCGCACCACCACGGCGGTGATGTTGTCGCGCCCGCCGCGCGCGAGCGCCAGATCGACCAGTTCATCGGACGCGCGCTCGCATTCCACCGTGGTCAGCACAGCGAGCATTTCCTGATCGGTGATCTCGTTGCTCAGGCCGTCGCTGCATAGCAGGAAGACGTCGCCGTCCGCGACTTCGATTGCATCGTCGTCGAGTTCGAGCTGGTCCGTGGCCCCGACCGCGCGCGTAATGGTGTGCTGCGCCGGATGATGGCGCGCCTGTTCGCCGGTGATCACACCCAGTGATTTGAGCTCTTCGACCTGGCTATGGTCGCGCGTCAGTTGCCGTAATCGACCTTCGCGATACAGATAGAGCCGGCTGTCGCCAGCCCACAGATAACCGCAGAAGCGGTCGCACGCGAGCAGCACGATCACCGTGCTGCCGATCCGCTGCACCTGGCGGCGCGCCGCTTCGTCCCTGAGCTGGCGGTTGGCCGTCTGCAGCCGGGTGCGCGCGTCGGCAATAGAGGCTTTCATGCCCGAGGGCCGCGCGAGCCGGCTCAACGTATCGATCACCAGGCGGCTCGCCAGATCGCCGACCGCGTGCCCGCCCATGCCGTCGGCGACGGCCCAGCGCCCGAGTTCGGGCTGGTCGAGGCAGGCATCTTCGTTGATTTCACGCACGCGCCCCGCGTCGGAACGCGCGGACGACGTCCATCGAAATTGGCTCGCACAGGTCACAACGTCTACACCGTATCGTTTCTGCTGCGTGCGTCGGGAGAGACACTGATGTTCGAGTTCGCGCCGGTGTTGCGGACATCGACCGACTGGAACTGGTTGATCATCTGGTTAGCATAGAAGTTGTTCGAGACCTCGTACAGGTTGACGACCGGCCCGATGCTAGGGGTTTCCCGCACATAGGGCTGAATCCAGCCGTACACCCACGGCGCACCGCCGCCGCCGCGAATTGCCGCCATTGCTTTACGGTCGAGTGCGAGGTTCAGCGCCAGGTCATTCACGGTGATTGAGGCCATGTCGATCTCCGGTTGGCCGCCCGAGAGCGGCGCGCGGTTAAAAGAGAAGCTGAGCGTGATGGTGCAAGTGGCATGCCAATTTGCGGCCGGCGCGCGCGGTTTGTCGTAACGCGTTGATTGGGTGGCGATTCCGTTCGATCAGGCCCGCGCCGTACGTTCAGGCCGACGCGCAGAGGTCGGGTTGCAGCCAACAGCCGCGGCCTCAGACCGGTGCTGTACCCAACACATTGGCAAGGCCTGCCGCACGTTTATCGACGACCGCAAATGATCGCCGAGCGCCAACACATCGACGCGAAATCTGTCGGCTGCCGGCGCACACCTGCTTGATTCCCGAACCCTCGAAAATGCCGATTTCCCCGTAAACAAAGGCTTTCCGGCCCATGGCCCGGATGATGCAAAAGACCTCGCAACAGTGTTGGATATTGAACCGAGGCCAGCCATGAACACCCACCTTCTTCAGACGAACGTCGAACGGCGCAGCGAAGGCCGCAACGATACGCCGACCATCGACCTGCCGATCGGCGCGCATCTCGTGACGCAACGCAACGGTTACGAACACCACGGCATTTATGTCGGCAACGGCCGGGTGGTGCATTACGCCGGGTTTGCGAACTCGGCTCATCGCGGTCCGGTGGAAGAAGTCGAACTGGCGCGCTTTGCCGCCGGCCATCCGCTGTCGGTTCGCACGACACCCTGCGCGCGCTACCAGGGCGACGAGGCCGTGCGCCGCGCCCGCTCCCGGCTCGGCGAAAACCGCTACAGGCTCCTGACCAATAACTGCGAGCACTTCTGCGCGTGGTGCCTGCTCGGCGAAAGCCGCAGCGAACAGGTGCATTGCTGTCTGACCCATCCGCGCACCGGCATGCATGCGCTGCTGTGTCTGGTGAAGGCTTTTGTCGAAAGTGGTGCGAAGGGTGGTCAGGTCGCTGCGTACGCCGCGTGAGCGAGTGGAAAGAGTGGAACGGGATTCGAGGAGAACATCATGGTTGCCGCAGAAAAGACCTTGCACTGGGCCGTCGACAAATGGCTCGCACCCACACCGTCGATGCCCGCGCGCGTCACGCAGTTTTGTCATAGCAAGCTGCAGCATCAGTGCTATGTCTGCGTGGAAGCACTCCGCCCAGGCGGACTGCTGTCGATCTTTTTCTTCCGTCACGACGACGGCTCATGGAACGTGTTTCCGCCGCAAGCCGAGCGGCCCGCGATGAACGGCCATCGCCGCGCGGCGGTTTGCTAGTCCCGCGTTTGTCTCCCGCGACGCCCTTACGGCTGTCTGCAGCGGCTCATCTGCGCACACCAGGCCTTGATCGACCCAAAACTCGCACTTCACGCCGCGACCCGCCAGGCCTGAAAAACAAAACCCCACGCTCCGAAAAACATGGGGTTGGTCAGCAATCTGAAGCCCGCAGATGCGGGCTTTTTTATCTAACGTCGATTAGAACCTGTGACGGATACCCACGGTCACGGTAGCCTGCTTGCTGGACCCCGAATTGCCCGTTGCTGAACCGATGACAGCTACAGCAGCCGTGCCCGACGAGTCTTGCGTTCCTGATGCAGTCGTGTACCCTGCCCACGCGTAGGCATCCGTACGCTTGCTAAGCGAGTAGTCCGCTGCGACTGCGAGCTGGTTATACTTTGCCGACGAGTTGCCGCTCGACTTCAGATACACGTAGCCAATCTGGGTCTGCAGCGGTGCCGAGACCTGCCACACGGCGTACACCGAACCCGTGTTGTACTTTTCCGCGTGCTTGAACGTCGAGCTGCCGTCTGCAGTGTATTCGGCGTAGCTGTAGTAGCCGCCCAAGGTCACCGAGCCGAATACGTAGTTGCCCCCGATACGGGCATTGTTGATCGACGCCGCAGTGGAATACGCGGCGTTGACCGCTGTGTTGAACAGCGAGTCCCACGTCGATGTTCCGCGGGTTGCGTGGTTGCCGTTGCTCAGGTGGTAGTAACCCGCTGCCAGGTTGACCGGACCGTTGCTGTACGCAGCTGCAGCGGCATAGCTCTGACCCGAGCCCAGCGCGCCAGCCACCCCGCCCAGCGAGTACATGGTTTCGAACTGGAAGCCGGACCAGGAAGGCGACGCGTATTTGATCGAGTTATTGACGCGCGCGCTGTTGTCGGCGTTGTCGATGTCACCCGGCGAGATGAACACGCCACCGAGAAAGCCATCGCCCTGCACCGGCTGAACCAGGTCAACCAGCGGATCGTATTGACGCCCGGCCGTGAGCGTACCCCACTTGTCACTGCTCAGACCAACGAACGCCTGACGACCGAACAGGCGGCTACCCTGACCAAGCTTGCCGTTGGTCGAATTAAAACCGTTCTCCAACTGGAAGATTGTTTTCAGGCCACCACCGAGGTCTTCCGAGCCTTTCAGGCCCCAACGGCTGCCGGATTCGTTACCCGACGACATGCTGAAGGACTTGCTGCCGCCGTCGTTGGAAACGTACGTCAGGCCCGTATCGACGATACCGTAAAGCGTGACGCTGTTTTGTGCGTGAGCTACGCCAGTTGCGCCAAGCATGGCCAGCGAAAGAATTGCCGGAGTGGTCTTCTTCATCGGCGTCCTTGAGTTGACGGTGCCCGCAAGGGTAATAGCAAGGTTTTTCATTAGTGATCTCTTCAGTGAATTGACGACTTCGAATTGACGGAGGTTTTAGCCAAAAGTGTCCCCTTTCCTATTTTTTGCATAGACATACTAATTATCCATATTGGATTGCAGACCTTCGAAGGTAAGGTCCAGCGGTGGTTACCCCGTTATCGCCTGGATAACGTCATCCTGAAGTCCACGAATGTGGCTGACCATCGCGTTGCGCGCTTCCACCTTGTCACGCGACTTGAGCGCGGCGAGGATCGCCAGGTGTTCGACGTGATTCTCCTGCTGGCGGTGAAGATGGCTCGTCACGCGAAAGAGCCGCGCGTTCAGCCGCATCATCGCGATCATCTGGACCAGAACGGCATTGCCCGACGCCTCCGCAATCGTCCTGTGCAGCAGATCATCCAGTTCACGATGCTCGACTTCGGTATGCTTGCCGACCTCGAGCGCGTGAACCTTCTCTTCCAGCGCCTCGATCGCCACGGGCGTGAGCCGCTGGATGCCGAGGTCGATCGCTTGTGCCTCGAGTACTTCACGAACCCGCATGCTTTCGAAAAACTCGCGGGCAGACACCGTGCGCACCGCGAAGCTGCGCGCGTCGGCGCGCACCAGCAGGCCTTCGCCGGTGAGCCGGATCAGCGCCTCGCGAACGGGTGTACGCGACATATCCAGTTGGTCGGCGACACGCAGTTCATTAAGCAGCGCGCCCGCCTCGAGCTCACGATCCAGAATCATCTCGCGCAAACGCCGGTAGGCGCGCTCGCCGAGGCTGGCAATGCGCGTTTCGGAGACCGCTTCTTCTGTCTGCACGGACGATGCGTCCGGCTGCGGCACCTCGCCTGTCGATTTCCGCGATGCCTTCTTCACGCCGGTTCCCGCTGCTTTGGTGTCTGCTTTTGTCATGATTGCGCGTAGTTCTCTTTTCCGCCGGATCCGCTTTCAGATGGCGGCAGTCCCGATTTTGACCTGCGATGTTACAACCTCGGGGCGCTCGCATCGCAGGAACTGTCCATGACCGGCCTGCCCGCGGAACTGCCCGTCCGCCCAGACGGTCACGCCTCGACTCAGCGTCGTCGCGGGCCATGCACGCACTTCGCGCCCCTCATAGGGCGTGTAGTCGGCCGCATGGTGAAGCTCGTCGTTGCGGATCGTACGTTCGATACCCGTATCCCAGATCACCAGGTCGGCGTCACTGCCGACCGCGATTGTGCCCTTGCGCGGGTACAGCCCGTACAGCTTCGCCGCGTTCGTCGACGTGAGTTGCACGAAACGGTTGATGCCGATCCGGCCGGCCAGCACGCCTTCCGAGAACAGCAGCGGCAGCCGGGTTTCGAGGCCCGGAATGCCGTTGGGCACCAGGTGGAAGCCGCTAGCGGTGCCATGCAGCATCTTGCCGTGCGGATCGTCGTAGTTAAAGGGCGCGTGGTCCGACGACACGATCGTGAACATGCCGTTCTGCAATCCGGTCCACACGGCCTGCTGGTTCGCCTTGTCGCGCGGCGGCGGGCTGCAGATGCACTTCGCGCCAGCGAAGCCTTCGAGCGCGAGGTCTTCTTCGCTGAGGAAAAGATACTGCGGGCAGGTTTCCGCGAAGATCGGCAGACCCCGGCCGCGCGCCCAGTGAATCTGCTCGATTGCCTCCCGTCCGGAGACATGGACGATCAGAATCGGCACCTCCGTCACCTCGGACAACGCGATCGCCCGATGAGTAGCTTCCCGCTCGACCAGCATCGGCCGCGAATCGCCGTGATACTTCGGCGCGGTGAGCCCGGCCGCGAGCAGCCGTTCGGTCAACCAGCCGATGCAGTCGCTGTTCTCCGCATGGACCATCGTCATGGCGCCATGAACGCGCGCGCAGGCGAGCACGTCTATGATCTGGCGGTCGTCGAGCTTCATGTCGTCGTAGGTCATATAGACCTTGACCGACGTATAACCGTCCGCGATCAGTGACGGCAGTTCGTCCTTCAGCACAGCCTCTGTCGGGTCCGACACGATCAGGTGGAACGCATAGTCGATCGACGCCTTGCCGGCCGCTCGAGCATGATAATCCTGCACTGCCGCGCGCACGCTGTGCCCCTTGAACTGCAACGCGAACGGAATGACCGTGGTAGTGCCGCCGCACGCCGCGGAGCGCGTGCCGGTCAGGAAATCGTCCGCCATTTTCGAGCCGTCGGACGTGGGCTGGTCGAGATGAACGTGCGCATCCACGCCGCCCGGCGTGACGAAACGGCCCTTCGCGTCGATCGTCTCGCGGCCGCCGGGCAGATCACGGCCGATTGCGACGACCACGCCGCCGCTGATGCCGATATCGGCGGTGTAGAGATCGGCCGCGGTGGCGATGCGGGTGTTGCGAATCACCGTGTCGAAGCTGGACTGGTACATGTCGGTCACGCGTGTTTTCTCCGTAATCAATGCGAGCGGGCTGCTACGCGCGGCGTGCGGCGCGCCGTGAGCCATGCGCGCCAACCGCTGCGGCCTGCATCGTGCGCGGCATAGCCTCGTCCGTAATAGGCTTCGATCCTGCGCTGGAAGAAGCTCCAGACCGTCGTCATCAGCAAGTAGTAAAGCGCGGCCACGACAAACAGCTCGAGCACCATGAAGCGTTCCTGGATGAGTTCCTGCGTGCGTCTGAGCAGTTCCTCCATCGAGATCACCGACGTGATCGAGGTCGTCTTCAACAGGCTGTTCACGCTATTGCCGAGGGACGGCACGATGAGCCGCATCGCTTGCGGGAAGACGATCTGGCGCATGGTCTGCACGCCGTTCAGGCCAAGCGCCTTCGCGGCGTTGGTCTGCCCGCGCGGCACCGCGGCAATGCCCCCGCGGATGATCTCGGCAAGGTATGCCGCCTCGTTGAGGATCAGGCCGATGAGCGCGGCCTCGATCACGGAGAAGCGCAGCCCGACCTGCGGCAGCCCCGTGTACAGGATGATCAGTTGTACCAGCAGCGGCGTCCCACGAAAAATCCATACGTAAAACGCAGCCGGTGCTGACAGCCAACGCTTTCCGGACAGCCGCGCAAACGCGATGAGCGAGCCGAGAGCAAGGCCGCCCGCGATCGCCGCGAGTGTCAGCCAGATGGTCTGGAACGCGCCGCCGATCAAGTACGGACTGATCAGATACGAGGCGAAGCCGTCCCAGTTCCATCCTTTGTTCATTGCTGGACTCCTGATGATGTAATCAACGTGCTGGTGACGCGGTCACTTCGGCTGTGCGACTGCGATCGGCGCGTCGAGCGGCTTGATGCCGTACTTCGCGAACAGCTTCTGGTAGCTGCCGTCCTTCTGCATCTGGTCGAGCACGCCGGCGATCGCGCTCGCGAGAGCCGGGCTCTTCGCCGCTAGCGCGACCGGCGTCGGGTGGATGCCGGATATCACGCGTGCAAAACCACCGCGCTTCTGGTACTCGCCGGCCACCGCGTCGATCGAGACGACCGCGTCCACCTGCCCGGCAGCCAGCGCCTGATAGGCGATCGAGAAGGTGTCGAAGGTGCGCAACGTGAAAGGCTTCATGCCACGCGCCGTCATGTCCTTGATCATCGCGCGGGCCTGTGCCTCCTCGAAACCGCCGATCTCGACGGCCACCGTGTGCTCTGCGAGGTCATCGGTCTTCGTGATCTTCAGCGGATTTGAAGCCAGGGCGGAAATGCTGATCGCCTGGTTCTCGTACGGGATCATCTGCATGATGCGGGTACGCTCATCGGTCACGAAAATACCGGTATTGATGACGTCCCAGCGGCCGCCTTGCAGACCCGGCACCATCGCGTCGAAATCGATCTTCACGTATTCGGGCGTGAGGCACAGACGCTTCGCAATCTCCTCGCCCAGTTCGATGCGCATGCCCTTCAGTTGTCCGGAGGCGTCGGTGTATTGCAGCGGCGGCAACGTCGGGTTGGTCGACATGATCAGTGCGCCTTGCTTGATCAGCGCGCCGGCGGGAATCGATGACGTGCACGCGGCAGCAGCCGGCTGCGCGGCCATTGCCACTGCAATCGCGAGTGCGCCTGAAAACAGGAGCGGGCGGGCGAACGAACGGTAGGACATGAAATTCTCCAGGAAAAAAAGGGAATCAGGACAGCGTGTTTAGCGCGCCGAGCGCCGCGAGATCGGCGCGTAGCAGTTCACGATCGGCGGCCGGCAGCGGCAGACGCGGCGCGCGCGGCTCGCCGGCTGGCAAGCCCATCATCGCGAGGCCGGCCTTGCTTGCCGACACATAGCGATGCCCGCCGACCCAGCGCACGATCGGCAGCATCTCGCGATAGATCGCAAGCCCCGCGTCGAGATCTCGCTCGACAGCGGTGCATTCGTAAAGCCGTGCAGACAGCCGGGGCAGCAGGTTCGAGCACACCGCCACCCAGCCCTGCGCGCCGACACACATGGATTCATAACCGAGGATCCCCGCGAACACGGTCATGCGGTCGCCGCACAATTCGACGATGTCGCGCACTCGCGTGACTTCAAGCGTCGACTCCTTGATGTAGCTGACGTTGTCGATGTGCGACAGGCGCGCGACGAGTTCCGGCTTCAGGTCGACGTTCGCCGTGGCCGGATTGTTGTAGATCATGATCGGCAGTTCGATCGATTCGCCGATCCGGCGGTAATGCTCGAAGAGTTCGTCTTCGGTCGGCGTGCTGTAGAACGGCGGAATCACCATCACGCCGTCAGCGCCGAGTTCCTGCGCTTCCCGCGAGCGGGCGATGGCGTCGTCGGTCCATTCCATCCCCGTGCCGAGCAGCACGGGCACACGGCCCGCCGCCGCCTCGATCACGGTCTGCGCCACTTCGATCCGCTCCGAGTCCTTTAGAGACAGGAACTCACCCGTACTTCCGAGCGGGATGAGCCCATGAATCCCCTCTTCGATCTGCCAGTTCACGAGTTTGCGCAAGGCTGGGACGTCGACGTGCTTGCCGTCGGCGGTAAAGGGCGTAATCAGGACGGTGTAGGTGCCGTGAAAAGTTTTCATCGTAGAGCTGGAATCCGGTTTTTTTTGAGAGCTTTGAATCTGCATATTGTTTGTATAGCATTTGTATACAAATTTCATACGTCAAGTCTTTTCAAATCCCGGCACCCGTCTGGAAGCTTGCAAAGCCCAATGCAACAAGGTTTCCGATGCGTCTAAAAGAATCGCACGTCGCTCCATCCGGCAAGCTCATCTCGTTCGAATACGACGGCGAGCGCATCCGCGCGCTAGAGGGCGAGTCCATCGCCGCGGCGCTTGCCGACGCCGGCCGTGGGGTGTATCGAGAGACACGCGACGGGGAGCGGCGCGGGCTGTATTGCGGCATGGGCAACTGCTTCGAATGCCTCGTGTGCGTGGACGGCAAACAGGGACAACGCGCCTGCATGACGAAGGCGGCGGACGGCATGCAGGTCACCGCTCAGGGCACGGCGCGCGCAAACGCCGGCGATCATGTGCCGCTCGCGCCGACGCCTGAAGGCGCACAGCCGCGCGAGGTCGCCGTCGACGTGCTGGTGGTAGGCGCCGGTCCCGCGGGACTGACGGCGGCGTGCGCGGCCCGCTCGCGTGGTGCATCGGTCGAGGTGATCGACGAGCGCCCCATGGCGGGCGGCCAGTTCTTCAAGCAGATGGCGCCGAGCCAGCAGGCCAGCAAACTGGATCGACAGTTCCGCGAAGGCGCAGCGCTGATCCGGCGTGCTCGCGCGATGGGCGTCACGCTCACGTCGGAGGCGTTCGTCTGGGGCGCATTCGGCCCGCACGAAATCGGCGTGATCGTGAATGGCGCAAGCGTCGTGTTCCGCCCGCGGCAGATCGTGCTCGCTCCTGGCGCGTACGAATACACCGCGCCCTTTCCGGGTTGGACCTTGCCCGGCGTGATGACCACCGGCGGCGCACAAACGCTAGCGCGGGCGTATCGCGTGGCGCCGGGCGAGCGGATCGTCATTGCGGGCAACGGGCCGCTGAACCTGCAACTTGCCGCCGAGTTGGTGGCCGGCGGCGCGAACGTCGTGGCGGTTCTCGAAAGTGCAACGCGACCCGGCTTGCGCCTGTGGCGCGAACTGCTTGTCGCGACCCGCGAAGCGCCCAGCCTGATTCGCGATGGCGCCGCTTACCTCGCCACGCTGCGCGCCGCGAACGTCCCGGTCGTCTGGAACGCGCGCGGGCTCGAGGCGCATGGCAAGCAGCGGCTCGAAGAGATTGCCTACAGTTGCGACGACAAAACCGTCACCCTCTCTTGCGACACCCTGTGCGTCGGTTACGGCTTCGCGCCGACGACCGATATCGCACGGGCGCTCGGCTGCGTGCATTCGTTCGTCGACAGAGGCGTCGGTCATCTCGCCACCGACATCGACGCGAACGGGCAGACGAGCATCGCAGGCGTGTTTGCGGCAGGCGACGGCGCGCGCATCGGCGGCGCCCGGGTCGCGCTCGCGCGCGGGACGCTCGCGGGCCACGCGGCGGCGGATGCGCTATGTCTTCAGTCAAAGGCGGACGCCGGGCAATCGCGTGCTGCGGCACGCCGTGCGTTGGCGCGCGCGGACCGGTTCCAGACTGCGCTGTGGAAAATTTTCGCCGCACCGGCGCCGCGCATCGCGGATCTGCCGCGCGACACGATCGTCTGCCGATGCGAGGACGTGACGCAGGGCGTAATCGTCGACCAGCTCGCCGCCGGCCACGACACGCTGGCGTCGATCAAGCGCAACACCCGCCTCGGCATGGGCCGCTGCCAGGGCCGCAATTGCGCGGCGAGTTGCGCGAAGCTCGTCGAGGAATCGACCGGCCGTGCCCGTGAGGTCATGCATTTTCTCGCACCGCGTGTGCCAGTACGTCCCACGCCGCTCGCCGCGCTCGCGTTCGAGAAGCCCGAATGGGGCGGCCATCGCAAGGCGTCCACGCCGAACGTTGCGCGGCCTGTAAAAGAACCCGCACTGGGCGATCAGACTACCGACGTTCTAGTGATCGGCGGCGGCGTGATGGGTGCGTGCCTGAGTCATTTTCTGAGCCGTACCGGCTGCGACGTGCTGGTGGTAGACCGCGACGATCTGAACCTGCAGGCGTCCGGCGCGAACGCGGGCAGCCTGCACGTGCAACTGCTGTCGTTCGATTTCGGCAAGAAGGCCCGCGCGGGCGGCACGCCCGCGGCCAACACGCTTGCGCTCGGCCCCGCGTCGGTGCGGCTCTGGCAGCAACTCGAACGCGAAAGCGGCGACAACCTCGAAATCCGCGTGACGGGCGGTCTGATGGTGGCCGACAGCGACGCTGGCATGCGCTTCCTCGAGCAGAAGATCGCGCTCGAAAAACAGTTCGGCATCGAAGCGGAACTGCTCGATGCACGCGGCCTGCTCGCGTTGTCGCCGCATCTTTCGCCCGCGCTGCTCGGCGCGGAATACTGCCCGATGGAAGGCAAGATCAATCCGCTGCGCGCAACGTATGCCGTCATGCGCCTTGCCAGCGCGCAGGGAGCGCGCTTCCAGCGTGCGACCAACGTCACGGCGATCATGCGCGATCGCGGCGGCTTTTCTGTCGACACGAGCCGTGGCCGGATTCGCGCACGTGTCGTGGTGAACGCCGCCGGCGCGTGGGCGAAAGAGATCGGCGCGATGCTCGGCGTGCACGTCCCGGTGGCGGGCGCGCCGTTGCAGATGATCGCCACGGAACCCGCGCCGAAGCTCGTCGACCATCTAATCGCCCACGCCGACCGCCACCTGAGCCTGAAGCAGACCGCGACCGGCGGCATCCTGATCGGCGGCGGCTGGACCGCCGCGTTCGACCCCGCGCGGCGCATGAATCACGCAATGCGCGAGAGCATCGAAGGCAATGCCTGGGTCGCAAGTCACGTGCTGCCCGCGCTCAAGGGAATGCACATGGTGCGCGCTTGGGCCGGCATGAATATCGACATCGACGGCGCGCCGATTCTCGGTCCGGTGGAAGGCGTTCCCGGCTTTTTCAATGCCGTGACGTCGAACGGATACACACTTGCGCCGATCGTGTCGCAACTCGTCACCGATCTCATTCTTCAACGCTCTCCCGAACTCGACATCGCGCCCTTTCTGCTCGACCGGTTTACACCTGCGTGAAGCACTGTAGTGGTCTAATTTCCTCGGACAGGTCGATAGGAGGACAATCCGGAATCGACGGCGGGATCAATACGAACGTCGTGCCTGACGAGATCACCTTCCGGCTCGACCGACGGATCATTCCCGAAGAACAACCCGAAGAAGTCGAAGCCGAATTACACGCGCTCATCGATGCATCCACCGCCAGGTTGACGGGCATCCGCGTGGAAATCACGCGGATTGATCGACATCACCAACGTATCGAAATGCTTTGGCAGCTTTCAGGTGCTGGAACGATGCACGACACGCGTGACGCAGGGTGAAGTGGTCGCGATCTGCGGACCGTCCGGCTCCGGTAAATCGACGCTCATCAAATGTGTGAACGGTCTCGAACCGTTCCGGGCGGGCACGATTCACGTCGGCGGCGTATCAGTCGGCGCGCGCAGATCCTCACGGTCTCGACAATCGGTCTCTCCAATTGGTTTTGCGCACGCGCTGACGACGCCAGCGGCAACGCACTTATCAATAGCAGGGTTCGCGTCAGCTTCGAGGCATTCAACTCCATCAGAACCCCGATCCAGTGAATTCGGTGCCGGGGTACGCCGTCTCCTGGCCGTTCGCGTGCAGCACGAGCCGCACTGAATAGTGATAACAGGCGTACCGCCCGACAAAGTGACTCAGCACGTCGCCAAACAGCACCACGTCGCCCGCGCCGGCGAAACCCGCAGAATCGATCTCCACGTGAATGCCGAACTCCCGCAGCACGCCTCCTTTACGGATGACTCTTCGTGGCTCGATCCATACGCGCCGGATAGCCGCGATACGCTTCGCGTTGTCGTCCTGCCCGGTCCAGTCGTACAGCGCGAGTATGCCGCGCAGAACGTCCGTGTCCAGCACGTTGAACTCGTGGCCGGAGAAGTGCGAGATGACCTGCCACTGGTACTGCCTGCCCCGTGGCGGATAGAGCGGCAGCGTCGGCCGCGTCAGGTTGCGCACGCTCCCGATACCACCCGCGTTCGAGACGGGCGTGGTGAGGGCCGATTCGCGCAGCGCCGCGCGCGGCAACATGCCGTTGTTCGCCAGCACGCGTATCGTGACGTGCGGATCGGGCAGGCTGCCGGCTTCCTGCCCGGCTTTGTCCCACACGTGGCCGCCCAGCGTGATCCACATCTGGCGGCCACCGGCCGCGCCGTAGCCCATCGACGTATGGAAATACCGCTCGGGCGCGTCGTGGCGCCGCATGCCGCCGCGGTGCTGGAACGTCCTGAAGGGCTGGTAGGCGTGCTGCTCCGCGCTGTCGAGGTCGGTGGCGATAACCGACAGCCCTTCGTACGGCTCGATGTGCGCGCCGTACGCCTCGGGCGCGCGCACCAGGTAGTCGCGATCGTGCGCGTTGGGCTGCAGCGGCTGCGCGTCGATCTCGAACAGGTTGATCACCGGCGTGCAGGAGAGCCGGATATGCTCCGCGCCGAAGGTGATATCGCCGGTGAGCTGTCCCTCCAGCACGATCTCGAACTCGATGCGCGTCTCGCCGGCCGGTACGCTCGCCGCATCGAAGCCGCACAGGTCCACGAAATGGAATTTCTCGGGGAACGTGAAGTACTCCAGCATTGTCTGCTCGCGATCCAGCTTCCGATCGCGCCGCCCGTCGTCGGACGGCCATAGCCGTGTCTCCGGACCAAAGCCGGCTGCCTCGATCGTCATGCGCGGCTGCGGCTGCACGCGTCCCTCGTGAATCAGCGGCATGCGTACCCCGATCGTGTCCACCTGGCGCGTGAACGCCGCGTAGAGCGCCGCGGCGGTGAGCCGGTCGCCGTGCAGGTACAGACGGATGCGCGACAGGTCATCGAGCGAACGCTGGTCGACGTGCAGCAGTTCGAACGCGATGCGGATCACCGTGCGGCCGTCCGCGCGCACCACAGGACCGGCCTCGCGCACGTGGAGCGGCAGCAGGCGCACCGGCTGCGTGGTGCGGTAGGTACAGACGGTGCCTTCGGGGCCGACTGGACTGGAGCGCACCTGAAGGCCTGCGGACAGCGTACCGGGTCCGCGTGCCGCATCCGCACGCGGCACGCATTCGAGGATCGCCAGCGACGGGATCGTGCGGCCGGCATGCGGCCACAGGCTCTCGATCATCGGGTCAGTGATCTCCGGCAGCGCGTCGTCGAGCTTCATGCGCAGCCGCCCCATCAGGAACGCAAAACCCTGATAAAGCCGTTCCAGGCTGTCCTCACGCGGCCCGAGGTTCGTCAGGCCCAGCCGGTGCGCGGTATCGGGATGCTGTGCCGCGAACTCGCTACTCGCGTTGCGCAGATAGCGCATCTCCGCTTCGTAGTATTTCAGAAGGGGATTGTCATGGTCACTCACGGCGTCATCTCCGTCGGTAAAGGGGGAAGCACGGGCACGGCGCCCGCCTTGCTGACCATAAAGATGCGCTCGGGCATTTTGAAGCCCCGGAGCTTGAGCAGATCGAGCGGCCCCGCGCCGACCTGCGTGCGCAGCACGTAGCGCAGCGGCGCGGCATCCGGCTGGTCCCACGTCAGTTCGTAGCGGCTGCTGTCGAGCGGCTTGATCTGGGCCTGGGCGAGCAGCCGCAGGAAGGCCCAGTCGCCGGTCGCGTCGAATGCCTGGCGCAGGCCCGCATTGACCATCTGCCACATCAGGCCCGCACGGCCGTTCAGGCCGTTACCCGGCCACGCCAGCGCGGTCCAGGATTCCTGCTGGTTGAAGTAGACGACCGGCTTGCCGTCGACGGTGAGTTCCGTACGGGTTACGTTTGCGGACGGCAGCGCCATGATCTCGAAGTGATAGCCCGCGTCACCCTGCGCATACAGTTGCGCGCCGAGCGTCGAGAGCTGCCGGATCGCGGCAAGGAACGCCGGATCGAACTGCAGCGCCTGCGGCGCCAGCTCATTGGGCACCCACTGGTCGCCTTGCGGCTTCAGTACACCAGCCAGCTGCGTCGTGATGAAGCGGGCGATCAGCCCGGTGTCGGGACGCACGTAGCGCCCCAGTTCCGCAAAGGACGCGTCGGCATTCGACTCGAAGAATGGATAGCGGCCGTTGAATGTGCTCCTGAACGGTGCGGCGACGCTTGCGCGCCATGCTTCGTTCAGGCTCGCCGCGGCTGGCTGAAGGATCGTCTGCCAGGCGGCATCGAGGGGGCGCGCGAACACGGCGTCGCCGAAGCCGGCCCAATGCGTGCCGAGGCTGGCTGCCGTGAGCGCCGCGTCGTCGCGTGCCTGCGCGAGTTCCGAGAGCTTGCCCTGGAACACGGCCTGTGCGAGCGAGCGGGCCATCGCCTGGGCATCGGGGCTCGCCGCGATCTGCTGGAGCTTCAGGCGCATCGTGGTCGCCACCGTCAGGTAGCGCGCGAGGCTCACGCCGTTGAGGGCGATCGGTGTATTCGCTGCAGTGCCTGCGTTGTTCGCGCTCGTGCCACTGTCACCCATCAGCGCGAGCAGTGGCCCGAACGGCTTGTCGAGCGGATTGACGGCGGATTCCTGCGCCTTGTCATCGCTGCGGACGCCCCGCAGGAAGTCCCCTTGGGGGATCAGGCTTTGCGCCTTGCGCACCAGCGTATCGGTCAGCGCCTGCGACGGACGGCCCGCCTGCGCCTGGTACTGCACGGACTTCATCAGCGCGATCAGCGGCGAGGTTTGTGCGTCCGCGAGGCGCGCGAGCTGGTCGATCGCGCCGTTCAGGTTCGCTGCCGGCTGCCACTGGATGCTGTTGAGCAGGCCCTGCCACGCGGCGGCGTATTCAGCGAAGTAGCGGGCGGTCAGCCGTGCCTTGAGATCGTCGCTTGCCCGTGTCCCCTCGATGGCTGCCGCTGTGGTCACGACGGCATTGCCCATGGACTGCGCCGGCCCACCGCCCGACAGGACCCAGTCACCGTTCACGCGCTTCCCGCTCGCGGCCTTGTCGATGGCGTCGGCAATCATGCCGTCCCACGCTGCACGGGTGTAGATACCTGGTACTGTCTGCGCAGTGGTGAACAGGCCACGCGCGTCCGCGCCGTTGAGCAGCGTCGTGAGCGACGCGTCTGCGTACTTGCCTTTCGTATCGTCGAGAATGCTGTGGTACACGGTGTCGTCAGCGTTCGAAAGGCCGATCTGGTTGACGAGTGTGCTGCGCGCGGCGGTCACGAGCTGGTCCGACGCGTTGATGCGCCACTCCGTATGGGCTTTCAGGTGATCCGCATAGAAGCTGGCGAGCCGCTGCGACGTGTCCAACCATTCGCCCGTCGACATCGCAGGCGGTGTGGGCCACGCGGCGAGGATCTGATCCTTGAGGAACGCGGGATCGGTGCGGCTGGGTTCGGCGAGCATCAGGTACGCCTTGAGTGCGTTATAGCCGTGCCGCTGCGCATCGTGGCTCTGCAGCGCATCGGCGCGCACCTGCGCGAGATCCACGAGCATGGTCTGGAGACTTTGCACCACCGGGCGCTGCAGGTTGCGGTCCGCAGTGGTTCGGTACGGCTCCCACAACGCATCGAGCACGGCGTCGTTGCGGCTCAGGCCCGCGCGTAGATACCACGGCGCGCCGTGCTGTCGCCGGTACTCCAGCGTCTCGATGCGCTGCTGCAAGGCGAGTTGCGCACGCAGCGCCGCCGGGGTGCCGGGTGCGGCCGCGAGAGCGGCGTCGGCGCTCGCCCGCGCGTCCCGGATGAGTTGCCGGTTGCCGGCAAACGAGATCGTCATCGCCACGCACCAGCCGATTGTACCCACCATGACCGCGGCGGCGATTGCGTTGGGCCAGTAGAAGCCGACACGTTTGCCGTGCTGGCGACGCACGCCACGGGCGATCTCCTGCCAGGTGGGCAGCAGCGAGGCCGGCTGTACACGCTGCGTCAGGCTGGTGACACCGGCGGCCTGGCTCAGGGCCGTCCGGGTGGACGTGGCTTGTGTCGAAGCTGCCACCGCTGGCGTGACGACCGGCGCTGCATCCAACTGGCTCGCCTCGAACACCGGTGCGAACATCACACCGCCGAGCGGTGCGCGCAGCCACCTCGATGCAATCAGTGCTTCCCAGCCGGTCACGATCCGCTCACGCTGTTCGCCGATGTAATTCGACACCTGCGCGAGGTACGGCATGCGGGTCGACTCTCCGCACAACTGCACGCCGATCGTTCCCGTCTGCTGTTCGAGTGTGGCGAGCTGATCTTTCAGTTGATGGGCCGAACTCCTGTCTGCGCGCCGGGGCGAGCCCGATATAAAGGCGCCAATGGCCTGGAATTTCTCGGGCTGGCCACCGGTCGCTTGCACGGCATGCAGGAATGTGATTGGCGCGGCCCAGCCAAGATCTGTTGCGATCGTGGCAAGCGTGCGTGGAAGCTCGGCGTCGGGTCGGATGTCTTCACCGGTGCGTACCACCTGCACCACGCCGTCGACTGGACGCCTGCTTCGCAACTGCCTAACCTGTTTGCGCCACAGTCCTGCATCGATACCGTCGGGTGCAGCATGCACGAGGATTGCATCGGCAACATGCATCACGCCCGCCTGCTTGAGGCCGGGTGCGGCCGTCTCCACCAGCGTGTCGCTGCCGCTCACCAGCAGCCACGGCAGGCGGTAGCGCCAGAACCAGCCGTGCGAGGTGCGCAGTTCGTCGCACAGGTATTGCAGGCGTGTGTCGCGTTTGAGCGCTGCGGTCGGCTCTACGGCTTTCGACTGATCGCCGGTGTCCCGGCGAAACAGCCGGCCCACCATGCTGTATGCGCCCAGTCCCAGCGCAGCCGGATGCAGGATCACGACCGCAACCAGCACACCGAGAATCCACAGCGAGGCAGTCTTTTTAGCGTCAAGCGTCGTGAAATTGAGCTGATCGCCCTTGAGCCAGACCACTCCCAGCGCAAGCCCGGCCAGCACGACGGCGGCGACGATCAGCCCCCAGATGGCGAGCGTGCCCGGTGCGCTGGCGGACTCGTCGCTAGATGCAAGTATCTTGAGGTTATTCGCTGAATTCGTCATGCGGTGAAGTGGGGTCCGTTGCGGGGTTCACGTAAAGGATCGCGGCCTGCGCGGTTTGCGTGTGCTGAGGGGTGTGAAGGATCAGGTGCGGGCCGGCCGCTGCCGACTCGACCGCCGCGGCGACCGACAGCCAGCCGCCTGCCGCGCCCGCGCGACCGATGAGGCCATCGGCGCGGCGCTGCGTTTCGAGCTTCGTGACGCCGGTAAGCGAAGCCTTCTTGAGTGCGGCGAGTAGATCTGTGTCGTGTGAGGCGTGCAGCCCGCTGATCCAGGCGGGCTGGACGGTGGGGGCTCCGGCGTTGCCCCACAGCACGGCGTTTGCGAGCACATCGGCGAGCGTATCCAGTTCGCCCGCCACGGGCCGGTGCAGGGTCGCCACGACCTTGACCGGCTCGGGCAGGACGAACACGCCGGGGCCGAGCAGGACTGCGATGCTGCCTTCGGTGCTGCCAACGGACGGCAGCGCGTCGTGCCATTCCGCGGCGATCACCAGCAGGGGGCGTCTCTCGCCCGCGTCGAGCCACGCGTCGGCCACGAGCAGGCTGTCGCTGGCGGGCGCGGCGACGCATTCCAGTGCAGGCAGTCCGGCAACCTGCAGGGCGTGGCGGACTTGTTGCACGCGAATGTCGGCCGTTTCCGCAGAAGCGAGCACCCGCACAGCGGGCGCATACGTCGCGCCGTACTGCGACAAGGCATGCAGGCTTGGGACGAGAGGGTCGAGGGTCTGGGCAAGCATCCGCACGACGGGCGGAACCTCTTCGAGAGTGAGGACAGGCGCATCTGTCGGTTCCTGTGTGGCAACGTCCGTCATGGCCTCATCCGTCGACGGCGGTTCATCTTCGAGTGGATCCGAAAAAAGCGGATCGTCATCGGCAAACCGGCCATGCACGACTGTTCCGGATCCGCTGCGCGGTGCCTGCGCCTTCATCAAGGATGTTGTCCCAGCAAGCGCTCTCGCAAGTCCCGTGCCACCAAGCGGCAGGCAATATCCGACACCGAGCACCTGCAGCGGTTGCTGCGCATAGCTCACGCGGCTGTTGAGCCATTTGCGCCGGTGCATGTTCCAGTAATGCGCCCGGAACCAGAGTGCTTCGTAGCCGGCGCGCGCAATGCCTAGTGCGATAAAAAACAGGCCGTTGGGGATACCCGCCACGCAGAACCAGAACCTCGGACCGCTCGCGGGCGTGCCGGCCGGCCACAGCAGCAACGCTGCCGCTGAGCCAATTCCGTTGCACAGTACGCACCCAATGAGCCACGGAACAAGACGCGGCCGGTTCGTCGGGTAGGCACGCGGCGGTCCCGCGGGCGACAGATCGACCGGCATCGTCAGGCGATATTCACGTTCTGCAGCGACGACAGGAGCCGGCAGCCGCACGCGCAGCGGTGGTGGTGCATCGCGACCGGCTTGCCGCCCTTGCCGGGAAACGCCGCGTTGCCTTCGGCAATCGCCGTTCTTCCATGCAGCGCACAGAGTGCCTCGTCGCCGAGGCACGCCAGGAGCTTACCCATGAACATCATTTCCGATGAGGCTGTCGTCACCTCGCCGCCGTTTTCCAGTTTGTCGCCGATTCGAATGGGGCTTCGCATTGCTAACCTTAATATAGTTGCAGACCACGGCCAAACATGTTGACGCGCTCATGCTGACTGATGTTGATGACAGAGCGGCTCAGATGAAAGATAGATTGCACAGTTATTCCTTATATGCATTTGTACAATGGGATTGTGTATCCTAAATCTCTATTTGTCTGTTATCTTTTAAACGGCGATCATCATTACGTGGAAGCAGAAAATTCTGCAAATTGCCGAGAATAGTCTTTCTTGATGGCACTCAATTTAATGATCGGTCAGTCTGGCCTTTAAGATCATCGCTTTATATTCCTCCACGAGCGCATCACCCTTGGTTGTATGAGGCGCACAAAATCGAGTTTGCAGTGCATGCGATTCATCCCCGATGGCGGCCGAGACGCATCTAACGTTTAATGAATAACCGTCGTTTTTCTTATAATGTGAAAGCATTTGCATAAATCCGGTCCACTCCGCAATATATCCATGAGCTCCATCAAAATAAACCTGCTTGAGTGGCTCATTTTTTATCGTGTGTCGAGTAAAATACGGATCATCGATTTCATCAAATGAAAAATATCTCTCTCCGCCATAATCATAGGTGTACCCGGGGTACGTCAAAATATAGTCGACCCTCTTGTTTTCAAAGATGATAAGTGAATTCATGTTGGCATAGTTTTTATGTCCTTTCATATCAAACTCGCACGAATTTTTTTCAATTAATTTAAAATTGGCGGTTGACTCGATGGAAAATCCGCATGCGTCGTACGCCTGCGCGCGGGCCGCAATGATAAAAGTCGCGAGAAGGAAGGCCTGATGTAAATATTTTTTCATTAATTTACTCCCTCATCAGTTTAAATGATGGCATGAAATTTTCTACCATATGGCACGCCAGGAGCTTGCCCATGAACATTATTTACGATGAGGCGGTCGTCACCTCACCGCCGTTTTCCAAAGAATCACCGATACGAATAGGGGAATTCATAAGCGTCATTGAAAATTAAATAATTTCTCGCACAATGCGTGATCAATCCGAGTTCTCTTGTTCAATTCAATGTCAAAAACATCCACATATCCATCAGACCCGCAACTATGCAAATCCAGCGAAATATAATGACCATCAAGTGAAATCGTTGGGGATATATTAGAAGACGCTTCAGGCAGCATTTTTGATGGGCGTACCCCAACTCGATAAAACCCCGGTAAATTGACAATATTTTTGTCGCTGCCAATTTTTGCTACAACAGCCAAAAAACTCATTGGATTAACGGCGACGGGCACAAGAGATGCATACAAGCCCACTTGTAGATTTACGTCCGATAAAAATCCAACATGAGGAGCGGCACGTTTTGCGTGAACGACTTTTGCAGGATCGCATTGCAGCAAATCGTTAACTGGAATAAACGAAGTTCCCGACACAATTACTGACTGTCCATCAGAACTCAGCTTGAGATCAATGGGTTTCTGGTCAATTGCACAACGATGCTCAGATCCAGATTTATTTATTAAAATTTCTGAGCCGGAGACTCCTTCAACACTAATCTTTTCTCCTGCGATCGATTCAACAGCCGCAATCCCGCACGACAACGCCAGAAAAGAAATAAAAACGTATCGGAAATATTTCACAAAAGCACCTCTTTTATCATTCTCGTATACTTGACTCTGTCGTTAAGTCCATTTTCTGCGCCATTAATTCCTTTGGTCACTTTCTTGATGACGTCTTTTTCTGCATTCACCTCGGCTTGCGTCGTCGCAATTTTCAGGGAGTCTGCATCTATTTCCCGCATCACTTTTGGGCGAAGCGAAGTTATATACCATGCCCCTGAATCGATGCAATTGCTAGGCACCGTCGCAGCGACCTCTGGATTAGAAATGATTGCGGGAATCTTTGACATAGCCGATCGGTGTTTTGCCACGAACTGGGGGTCGGTCCACCAGGAATTCGTAAAACTAGACTGCTGGATCCAGCCTCGGTAAAGCCAGTAATCCGCATAATTGCTTCGCCCTGTTAACTGTTTAAATCCACGCCCCCGGAACTTCTGCGCATCTTCAAAATCGCAGTTGCCATTTTTCCAATTGTACGATCTGGCGATAAAACCACCGTTAGAGCTGTATTTTTCTAGCCGGTAATAAGGATCACTCTCAGCCGGAACGGCGCCATACCAGTGTCCCAAGGTAGCCTCAGATATGGCAGATTGGCTGTTTATTGTTACGCCGTAGACAGCGGTAGGCGTCACGGTGCCGACCATGCTTGTTTCTTGCATCGATCGCAAAAAATTAGACTCAACGGCACCCTGTCCAAGGAAATGAGTTTGCCGGATGTAGTTTGCAATCCCATATTTTCTGAAAGAAAAATTAAGACTGTATCTATATTTTTCTCGAAAATTCTCGGCGTTGCTCCCCATATTTTGATTGGTATAAACTATCTTGAATTCATTCTTTGAAAACCAAGCGGCCTTTCTAAAGCAACGAATGAATTGAAGTGGATGGAAGAACCAGAGTTTCGTACCCGGTTGCAGGTGCGTCGTATCCCAGAACTGGAACTGCTTCAGCAGAGCGATAAACTTCCCATATCCGGCGCTATCACCATAATAGAATTCGCCCTGCTGGCTGAGCAGCTTTCCATAGCGTGCGTCGTTATTTGTACCGTCCCACTCGCTCGGCGCCTGACAGACAAACCCTTTGAGCAGATCACGCACACCGGTCGTATTCCTGACGTACCGAACAAGCGCTTCTTCCTTTTGATACTCCTCGTGTTCGCCTTGCTCCTGCTGCGTCTGATGCTCTTTCGCAGGTCCCAGGATCGCCTTCAATCGATCAATGTCACACAACCCGTCCATTGCAAACGGCCTATTGCCTTCATCAACCTTTTGCCAGCTCGCGAGAAACGGGAAATCGGCATCGGACAGCTTCACTATCTTCCCGTTGTTAAGGTCGATATAGCCCTCCTGGCCAGTCGCGAATGCTGCACGTATCCACGTTGTTCTTGCTTGCCCTGCCGGAAGGGTAGGCGAACCTGACAGGATCCGGCCGAAGCGCAGCAGTTCATACCCGTCGCTCGGACACGCCGGATAAAGTTTCGTTGCCCGCTCGTACAGCTTGTATTCGTACTCCGGCTCTGCCTTGTTTTTTACGAGCGGGGTTCGCGAACCGTCTGCCGCGACACTCCAGACGCTCGTGTACTTGCTGCCTCTGTGAAAGTACGATTCGATATGCAAAGGTTGCGGGTTTTGACCGCTTTGCAGGGCATCAAAAGCGATTCCGTGCAATTTGCCATCGACCGTTCCCGGCGGCTGCGCCACGAACGTTTGATCCGCCGGAATAATGCAGTAGCTATGCCCCCAGTAGTCGGTACCCGCGGGCGTATGGGGTTGTGTGTTCCCGAGTTGCGTCGCGCCGAAGTAATGATCGAAATCATCGGGCAGCATGAAGATCTCGAAGTGGATATGCCGCTGCCCGTGGCAACGCCCCGGGAGTCCGAGTACGTCTTTCCGGGATACCTTTTTCCCGCCGCCTGCTTGTGCGGGAGGCGCGACGGGGGGATTCAGGCTTCCTCCCGGCGAAGGCATGCGCAGAAATTCCGGCAGCTCGTTCCCGCTTACGCCAACGCTGTTGTACGCGCTCAACTCCAGCAGATGCATGTAAAGCGAGTAAAACGTCAGCGTCCGGCCGTCG
>NZ_JBYSWU010000046.1:0-68548 GCF_058781505.1 Paraburkholderia sp. FW306-2-2C-D06C
TAACGTGCGTACCATCCCGTCTCGTAGCGCAAAAGACAGGATGTAAACACATTTTTTCAAATGTAAACAGACCCTAGTGTCCCGGTGTGATGGTAATGGCGGTCAGGAAGAATAGCGTCCAGTTCCAGACCAACATGAACGAGCGGGAGCGCGCGACTTATAGGCCCGCCACCACACTCGCCATGGCAACCGACGCGAATACGCTGCAGTGAGTCAGCCGATAGAAACATCTAGGGTCGAGAGTGCCGCACGCACGTCGGCTGTCGTGATGGTGGTGGCTCCCGACTCGATATGCCGCGCCGCTGCTTCGTCGACGATCCGTTGCAGCGCGGCGTCAGCGTCAGCGATCGAGCAACCTTCGAGACCAGTGGTCACGCATTCCACCGTATGCCGCGAGAATGCAAATGTGTCACCAGCCTTGAGCTTCAGCTGGGCACGTATGTAAGCCGAAAGCGATTCGCGTGAGGGCACATCAAAGCGGATCTTCTGCTCAAGGCGACCGCCGCGCAGCACGGCTGGATCCAGCGTTTCAGGATGATTGGTTGCGGCAATCACCAGTACGTCAGGCACCCGGCCATCGGCGCCGTCGATCGAGGCAAGTATCCGGTTGGTCACGGGTGCAACGCCGGACATACGCCGGTCACTAAGCACGTCGTCCGCCTCATCGACAAACACGATGCATGGTCGGAGGTCCTTCGCCTGACGGTAGAGCCGGTCCCATGCGGTATGGCTATGGAGCAGTTCTGCGCCGGTGGTTTTGAGGAATGCCCAGCCGCTGGATTTTGCGAGTGCCATTGCAGCCTGGGTTTTGCCCGTGCCCGGCGGTCCATAGAACAGCACACCCCTTGGCAGCGCACTACCGAGCTGTTCCATCCGGTGAACATGTTTCAGGCGCAGCCCGAGCCGCTTCAGGTGGTCGCGCGACCCGTCGGGCATGATGATCGCTTCGATTGCCTTGACTTTCTCCGGCAGCTGTCCCTTCGAACCCTGGACACGGCGCATGGCCTGCATGGCAATTTCAAATGACACCTGGCCGTTTCCAAAGAGACCTTCCCGCCGCATGTCGGCGAGTTGCGGTCCGATAGCTGTCAGGCGCGCGGCACTGAAGCCTGCCCAGCGTTTTCCGAGACTCTTGAGCACCGGTACGCTGAGCGCGTTCGACCCAAGCGTCTTGCCGACTGAACGCTGAAGGATCGCTTCACGGGCCGGCGCATCTGGTGGCGGGACCTCCACCTTGAAGTCAAAGCGGCCCTCGCGGATCGCGGCCCCGTCCAGCCAGCTGAGGTCATTCGTGGCGGCGACGAGCACAACGGGTGTGCCGCGAACGCGGACCATCTCGGTGAGCATGGTATTGGTGAGATCGCGATCCATCGCATGGGCGTCATTGCGTGACTTGATAAATCCGTCGATCTCATCGATGAAAAAAATTGCGTGTCCTAATCGTGTTGCCTGGGAAAAGGCCGCCTTCACACGTTCAGGTGTCTCATTGATCCACTTCGAGGCGATGTCCTGGTAGGAAATCGAGAAAAACGGAATCCCCAGCTCACCGGCCAACGCTTCTGCGAACATCGTCTTGCCGTTGCCTGGCTCACCGGAGAGCAGGATGCCGTTTCTTGCCTGCTCCGGGCGAGTGAGGATGTCACGTGCCGCATTGAGCAGCCGGTCTTTCGTTTCGGCCATGCCCGTTATAGCGTCAAAAGAAAATCGCGCCCGCTGCACACGTCCGTCCAAAAGATTCGCCCGCTGCGGCGTGGGCTGGCCGGAGACTGCCTGCGCAGGGGAGCGTAGGGTGGGTTGTTCTACGGGCCGCGGGGCGGATCGTAGAGCCTGAAGATACCGGTACACGGCGTTTAACGCCAGCCGGCATACGATGCCGACACCGAGCAAGACTGCCGTCTGTACGGAAGACTGAGCCACCGCAAACAGCAGGACGGCCACGGTCCCTGCCGCCATCAGCCAGCGGGCAATGGGGACGTAGCGGTGGAGCGCGAGCGCAAGGCCGACGCAGACCAGCATGGCGAATAGCAACCGCATGTCGTTGAGGTGAAGAACTGACCCAAGGTCGGCACCTGCGAGGGTCCCGGTCAGGATGGGTGGAAACAGGCGGGCCGTAGATACGATGGCGTCTTTCATGGATGATTCTCCGTGGAAGCGGGGCGATGATCGCGAAGAGACTGGTCACAGGCGCAGAGATACACAGGGTGCCTAGCGAAGCGAGGGGATGACGTCCTCCTCGATCGTGTCGTACAGCTCATCGCGGATAAGTTGCGCCAGCCCATGGCGTTCGCAGAAAGCAACCGTGACGAACAGACCCGCGAACGCAATGGAGCCGGCCTTGATCATTGCGAGTACTACGAGGGCGAGACCTTGTACCAGCGCCGGGCAAGCCCCCTGCAGTGCGTCGAGTCCTAGCACGATTCCAAGGCATGAGGTGCAGGCCATGAAGGCTGGCATAAAGAAGACCAGTACGGCCGCGGTGTTCCAGAACATCCTGACGGGGCGGGGCAGGCACGCGTGATCCGGGTGGATGAAGTTGAAAAACGACGTGTGCTGTTGATCGTTATGCATAGGAAGCTCCATATAGGTAGTGGCTTGGATCTGTCCGGCTCACCGCAACCAGACGGCGGGCCGGAACAGATCCAGGTTCACATGGCCAGACGGGAACGCAAGTCGGATTGCGCTAGCGAAGCACGATGAGCGGGCGACCGCGTCTGGGCAGCCACAGGCTCGGACCTGGACGCCGCCGGCACGTGCGGGTTCGCGCCGGCCTGAACACGCGGCGTCGGTTCTGCCGCAGGATTCGTCTCGAGTGTGCGATCGGGCGCCTGAGGTCGGCACCCAGGCGCCGGTGCCAGGCCTCAATCGCATCGAGGGGGATGCTGGCGTCGATATAGCCTGTGACACCCGAGTCGGTCACGACCTTGATGACCTCGCAGCCGTTGGCTGCGGTAAAGCGTGTGTTTTCCATTCGGGATCTCCGTGCGTGTACCCGTCACGTTTCACTTGCGCGTATGGCGCCGTATCCACCGTGCGAAGACGATGAGCGGCGTCGAGTAGTCGATGAGGCACTGCCGGCATTCATCTACGAATATCTGCCAGAGGCCCTTTCGGGGATTGCCCATAGGGATGTCCTTGTGGGAGTGAGACCATGGGTTGGCTCAGGTGTGGGAAGGGAGGCCGGCTGCTCAGCGATAGGCGGCCGACGCGACGGTTGCGCTTGCCGGAGCAAGGACGAGCGCGCCGGGATACTGTGGTACGGTTGCCGCGGCATGGCCGAACGGTCCTGTGGCTACACTGATCTGTGCCGGTGCCGCGGGGTCCGTGGCCGACGCGACTGTCTTGCCATCAGTAACGCACGTGACGCGCAGGTGCCCAACTGATCGGCCAAGCGTAAGCGTGCCTCCCGTCTGGCCACACCACGAGTCCTTGTCGTTGCTGAGCGTGCAGGCGGCGTCCGGACCAACGGTGCCAGTTGGATCCAGCACGGTGATCGTGACCTGCTGGGTGTGACGGTGCTGTGCTGGCATGTCGTTGCCAGGTGTCACGATGTTTGCCGGTCCGCGGCCGCGATCTATCAGGTCGAACCCGGTGACGGGGCGTGAAGATCCGCCGGCCGGGCTGGCGAAGGCACTGGCCGGCGCGGCGGCGAAGGCTGCAGCGCCGAACCACTTCAGATTTGCATTTGGCATTTGAATATCCCATCTGGTTGTGAATGTTTGTCAGCCAGAGGGCATCGAAGGGATGCCCGCTGGCTGACGGTCCCTGCGTGATCGAGTGCGAGGACAGATTCAGGATCACATGGGTTTTTGCAAACGCAAGTCAGGTGCACGCTATTGGTGGTGGCTCACATGAGCGCAATCCCAACTGGGGGGCGCGTCTGGCCCGGGCGATGTCACAAACAGGCGACCGCAGCAGAGCGGATTACTTCCGGAGCGCATTTATCGATGAGAGACGTCCAGTGGCAGCGTTTCATTTGCCTGGATAGTCGACCGAGAGTATGGTGTGGAAACCTCGCATCGGTATCTGAAGGAAGCGGTCGACCAGGCCTTGATGCTTCGTGGCCGTCGCGACTTCGCTGACCGACCCGCCTACGATGAATTCGTACGCGAGGTGGTGCTCCGTCGGAACCGGCGCAACGCCGCGGCGTTTCGCATCGAGCGCGAACAACTGCTGGATCTGCCTGAACGTCGCACCACTGACTTCGCCGAGGAAGAAGCGCTTGTGACCCGCTGCAGCACGTTCACCGTGCGCGGCATCCTCTACAGCGCGCCGTCACGCCTGCATGGCGAACGCGATCGCATGCGTATGGTTCGTGTACCGTCGCTACAAGACGAGGCCTCGCGTCATCTCATGCGTGATCGAGGTCAACTGCAAAAGGAAGTGCTGCAGCATCGCGATCGCATGAGAAAACTGCTGATAACCTTTGGCTGCTGGGGCGAAGTCGACCATAAGGCGTTTGCTGACCGCCTCGGAACGCGGAGAGATCATTTGTCACGACGGTGCGGCCTTACCAGCGGAGCTGCGCGAACGGTTGCTACGCGAGGCAGAACGGATCGCGCTGGCTGAGCGTCAACTGGCCGCGCTGGAGGGGACCTTGCAGGAGCGCCTGCCAGTGCCAGTGCGTGAACGCATTAATCACCTCACGCAGCTCCGAGGCATTGGTCAAATCGGCGCATCACGTCTGGTGCTCGAACTCTTTTGGCGCGATTTCAATAACCGGCGGCAGGTCGGTGCATGTGTCGGGCTGGTGCCGCAACCGTACGACAGCGCCGAGACCTCGGTAGACCAGGGCATCAGCAAGCAAGGCAACCGATGGGTGCGCACGCAGCTTATCGAGACGGCCTGGCAGTGGCTGCGCTATCAACCCGGGAGTGCGCTGACGAGGTGGTTCAACCAGCGCACCCAGGGCACCGGGCCCAACCGCCGGGCGAGGCGGATCGCCATCGTCGCAGTCGCGCGGCGACTCGTGATCGCGCTATGGCGCTACCTGAAGGACGGCGTTGTTCCTGGTGGCGCAGAGATAAAACCGGTCTGAGATCGTAACGCATGGTGATAGTGATGCCACGACAATCGGATCTGCCAAGGGGCGGAAGGCTGTGTCACTGCAACCGGTGGTGCTCGTGTAGAGGGCCGGATGCCGCATCTGGCCGATGAATTGTGACGGGTAAGAGTCTTGGGCGGAAGTCGCTTTACCAATGTATGCGGCTGCACGCGAAGGCTGTAATAATTTGTGGTTCTGCACGTCGCGAGAGCCGTCGGCGGCTGTGCCATTGCGAGATGGATAAGCCAATAAAATCATGACTTTGTACCTGCAAGGTTATGGAGCCAATGGCACGTCATGCTACTCCTAAGTCATTGATAGATAATAAATGTTTCGATTTCCGTCGATAGGTTAATAACCTATCCGGGGTTCGAATCCCCGTCTCTCCGCCAGGAAACCAATGACTACGGGCCTTTAGGCCCGTTTTCATTTCTACCCGCCAAAGAACCCGCCAAACATTGAAATGTCCTTTGGGTGCGCCATCAATGCTTGTGGTGCATCAAGTCCCGAAGATGATGTTCCTGGAACCAATGGGTTAGTCGCTCCCGATTCTCGGATGCGACCCAGATCGCGGTGCCAAACACAACCACGATGATCCCCATCAAAATCGCTAACATCGAGTCACTCATGGCAGCCTCCAAAAGTCACAGCCACGCTTAAATTTTAGGCGAAAGCTTGTGCCGATGCCTACCTTGGGTGCTGGCATTGGTGCAAGCATCCGTGAGCAGTTGCTAGCACTCCGATAGCAGATGCTTGAAGCATCCTGCATGCATTCCTTCAAGCATCTTCGTTGCATCGCGTTGCGCTGCGTTGCATGGCGTCCCAAAACAGTCCCAGTTTCGGAAGAGTTCCGTTTTTGGGACTGTTCCACTTCGTGGCCGCAGGCGTCCCGAATCGGGACGCCCCAAGGGACAACGCGCTTTTGTCCCTTGGGACACGTTCTGTCACAGAGCGCGGGCAGACTCTGCCGTCAGCTTGCGCGAGGCGACGATCTCCTTCGCGTCATACGTAACTTTTCGATACAACTGGTTGCGGCCCTCCCCGTCAGTTCCGAACCAATGCCACCCCATACCCATCTAATTTAGGTGGGGAGAGACATCATGATCAGACTATTCAGCATTTTCGCACTGGCGGCTGGCCTCGCGGGCTGCGTCGTCGCTCCGCCGTACGGTTATGGGTACGCGCCAGCGCCCGCATATGAATATGGGCCAGCCTACTACGGCTATGCACCTGGCTACTACGGCTATGCGCCTGGCTATTACGCGGCGCCGGCCGTCGATGTCGGCATCGGCTTCGGCTTCTATGGCGGGCATGGTGGCCACCGAAGATGAGCGAGCGCGGCACATTAATCAGGTAACGCTCGCGCCGTTACTGTAACGTTGCCAGTCACGTGACGCCGTGTGACGCCGTGTGACGCCGTGTGACGCCGTGTGACGCACGGTGACGCTTCGAAAACCCACCGTGAACCCACGCGTAGGCGCTCAGGTTGATATAACCCTGACTATCGAGCACGACGTAAGGTACTGCCGCGAACGTCGACCCGTCGCGCGCGCTTCACAGCGCTGGCTACCGGTGCACCAGACGCTTCTTGACTTCGGCTGGGCGGAGTTTGTCGCTTCGCGCCAGACAGCAATGGCGACTGGCAGGTTGTTCCCCGAGTTGCCGCGTGGCAAGAACAATAGCGATGCATTCAGCAAGAGGGCTCAACGACTCCATCGCTGCCAAACCAGGCAGAAACCACCTGACGCTCACTCAACAAACTCGATGATGGTGTTGCCAGCAGATTCTGGCGTGACGGCGATACCGCGCGCGGTTCCCGCATGTGTTACGCCGTTCTCGGAAAGAATGTGTTCAGTCGATTGCAAATCGCGCACGCGCACTTGCAAGGCGATGCCATGCGGTTTTTCGATGTATCTCACTGGCATGCCGACCGACGCGAAGCGATCATTCGCCTGCGGTTGCGTCAGCGCGACGAGCCGCCCGCATCCTGTGTCCGATTCGACATGGCCGTCAGCGCGGAACGTGTTTTCCGGCCCAAACAGTTTTGACCATCGCGTTTCCAGCAGGCCGAGGTCGGGGGTGACATAAACAACCTCCTCGACGGCCGTGGCGCCATTGGGGTGGTGCTGCCAATCTTTGCGCCAGATGAATTCCGGGCGGTGTTGCTGGCACAAGAAGTTGGACGCGTCACCCAGTTCAGTGTCCATCACCATGCCCAACGACACAACGGCTTCATCGGGTGTTCCATCCGGTTTGGTCAACTTCCGGCGAAAGTCGACGCGTTGCTGCACCGGCAAGCCAGTCGCTTTGACAGCCGCGAAGTCGCCTTCGATATCTTTGCTGTGGAGTGCGACCAGTCTCAGGCCTTCAGACCGTTCGAGAAACTGTCCAAGGGTTCTGCCATAGCAAAACCCGTCCACCTCGCCAGTGCCGAACCTGGATGGGTCATCGATGCCGATGAGTTCGATGAAATTGTTCTCGAACATCATCAAAGTAAGTACCGAGCCCCACGGGTGGTAGGAGATGGGGCTGGGTGAAAAGCCGAGCCTTTTGAACTTCTCAACGGCCTCGGGGTGATTTCTCACAGAGACCACCGGGTGGTCGATGCCCAAGCGATGCTGATTCGGAGGAATCATACGTTTGTCCTGGTTGTTGGCAGGCGCGGTGATGGCAGCGTACGTGCCGGAGACCGCCTTGATGACCTTCGCCGGGATCCCGGCAGCCACCATTCCGGGGGGAATCGAACAACGAACGACGCTGCCCGCTGCGATGACCGCCCCTTCGCCTATCTCAACGTTTCCGAGAATGACGGCATGCGCCGCCAGCGTCGCACCCTGGCGAACCTTCGGATGACGGTCGCCGGCCTCGCTGAACGTGCTTCCCAGCGTGACGCCGTGCCACATGCTCACGTTGTCCTCAACCACGGCCGTCTCGCCGATGACGATGCCCATCGCGTGGTCAACAAATAAGCCCTTGCCGAGGCGCGCGGCGGGATGAATGTCCACGTTGTACAGTTTTGCGCCCCAGTTCTGAAGCAGCACGGCGAACGTGCGCTCTCCGGCGACCCAGTACGCATGGGCAATACGATGAAGCTGAATCGCCTGAATACCCCGAAAGGAGAGGAAGGCGGTAAGCGCATTGGGGCATGCAGGATTGGACGTTGCGACCTTGTGTACGTCCGCCGCGGCGCATGCGTCGATACCGCCGCGCTGGATGACCTGACGAAACTCGTCCGCAAAGTTCGGTAGCGTGCTGTCCAGCCGGACCAGCTCAGCCGCCATCTGCGAAGCGAGCCCATCTGCGTATGTCGCGTGTGAGAGCACCGTGCTGTCGAAGTACCGCGTAGGGGATGCAATTTGCAATGCGACCGGCCGTAAGATTCCTGCTGTGTGCTGGGTATCGCTGGTCGCCATGTTCCTCACTTCGCCGCTGTGCCCTTGGGGCGCGCAAATCGCGACTCTCAGCGCAAAGAACGACTTCCTTGGCGTCACCACTCCGATGCTGACGTTTGCAGGGCTCTCCATCGCGAAGGACGTCCCGGCGTTCCGTCGGCTCGGCTGGAGAATCGTTCTGGTCTCGTTCGTAGCGAACGCAGGGACGTTCCTCGGCGCCACGCTTGTCGCTCAAATCTTTCACGTCTGACCCCTCGCGTTCGCATGGCCGACTGCGCGTCGGTCATGCGGAGTCCACGTCACAACGCCCGATGCCCTCGCGGCAGGATGACCAAATGGCAGTAAGCGTTTTCGATCTTTTCAAAATCGGCATCGGTCCGTCGAGCTCGCACACGGTCGGCCCAATGCAGGCAGCGTTGATGTTCGCGACGACTCTTGGACAGCAAGGGCTGCTGGATTGTCTTGATGCGAAGTCATCAGTCGCGATCGTGATCTGCCTTCAGCATCCTGAGTCGTGTCTGTCCATCGGGTGTGAAATGCGTACCGAACCGCACGAGTCCCGCCTGATGGAGGTAACAGCTCATCGTGAAGCTCAGCAGCATGCCCGGCTCGGTGTCCTCGATCGTGATGTCTATCGATCTCAGGCGCGGTTCATATTTCAGCAGCGTTACTTCGATCGCGTGCCTGAGCTTATGCGCGGAAGACGGCAGGTGGCGGTAGATCTCCGACAGATCGTCGAGCCCATAGTCCGGCAGGTGCGCGAGCCCGTTGCGGCGACTGTTCAGGATGCGCTGCACGTTGTCCTGGACCGACAGGAACGTCTGCGTCGCAGCGTCGAAGTCATCAATGGCTGCGCCGTTCGCGAAGTGCCCCGTCACCGCTTCGAACAGTCCCGGTCCGCCACGGGTCATGCCAATGCCCCGGTCAGTGCATCGAACTCAATGGCGATGCCATCTTCTTCGGAGAACCCGAGACGTATTGCCTCCGGCAGTTGCTGATTGGCGACACGCATCAGCAGCTCCCGCGACAGTATCGGCAGGATCTGCTGATCGAGCAGGCTGTCGATGTTGCGCGCCCCCGAGTCCGGCAACTGGCACGCCCGCACGAGTTCGGCCACCAATGTCTCGTCACATACGAGAGGCACGCCAAACCGTTGCCCGATGCGCTGCGCCACCTTGTCGAGCTTCATCCGCACGATCGACGCGAGGGCCCCGGCCGACAGTTGCCGGTAGATGACCGTCTGGAAACGCGCGAGCAGGGCGGGCTGGAAGTGCTCGACCAGCAGCGGACGGATTGCCTCCATGAGCATGGCGGTGGTGACTTCTCCGCCCGCTTCCCTGACCGCTCCCCCCAAGGGAGCTTCCTTCGGGGCGTCAGTCGCGGCCATGATCTGGTCACTGCCCAGATTGGACGTCATCAGGATCACGGTGTTGCGGAAGTCGATCACACGACCTTCGCCGTCGCGCATGAAGCCGCGGTCGAATACCTGGTAGAAAAGATTGAGCACGTCGCGGTGAGCCTTTTCCACTTCGTCCAGCAGGATCACGCTGTATGGGCGTTGACGCACGGCTTCGGTCAGGACGCCGCCCTGGCCGTAGCCGACGTAGCCCGGCGGCGACCCCTTCAGCTGCGAGACCGTGTGCGCTTCCTGATACTCAGAAAGATTGATCGTAACGAGTGCTCGCTCCCCGCCGAACATCAGGTCAGCCAGCGTGCGCGCGGTTTCGGTCTTGCCGACGCCGGACGGCCCGACCAGCAGGAACACGCCAAGTGGCGCCTCCTCCGATTTGAGGCCGGCCTTCGCGGCGCGCAGGCTCTTGCCGAGCGCGGCGAGGGCATCATCCTGCCCGACCACGATACGGGAGAGTCGCGCCTCCAGATCGAGCAGCGTGGCGAGTTCATCCTCCAGCAGGCAGCCAACCGGCACGCCGGTCCAGTCGGCAATCACGCGCGCGATCGCAGCCTCGTCCACTTCCGCGTGGATTAGCGCATCGGGCTCGTGCCGCGCCATCACGTCGTGCGCGGCCCGTATCGAGCGCTGCAGATCTTCGCGGATCGCCTGGTCCGTCGCCGCATGCCATTGCTCACGCAACGCGACGAGCGTGGTGGCGGCTTCCTTCTGTTCCGCAAACGCCCGGTCAAGCGCTTCCAACTCGACGGCCAGTGCATTCAGTCGCGCATCGATTGCCGCCAGCCGTTCGCGGACGTCGGCGCAGGTCGCGCCCTGATCTTCGACCAGCGCCCTGCGTTCGACCGCGAGCGCTGCCTGTTCGGCATGACAGGCGGCAATCGCGACTGGCGTCGCCTCCACGCTCATGCGCACGCGAGCTGCGGCCGTGTCCAGCAGATCCACCGCCTTGTCCGGCAACTGGCGGCCGGTCAGATAGCGCCGCGACAGACGCACGGCAGCGCCAACGGCCGCATCGGTGACATGCACGCCGTGGTGCTGCGCGTAGCGCTCCTTCAGGCCGCGCAACATCAGGCATGCGTTGTCGTCGTCGGGTTCATCGACCTTGACCATCTGGAAGCGGCGTTCGAGCGCGGCGTCGCGTTCGAAGTACTGTTTGTATTCGGACCACGTGGTGGCGGCGATCGTGCGCAGTTCGCCGCGGGCGAGTGCCGGTTTAAGCAGGTTCGCCGCATCGGCCCCGCCGGTGGTGTTGCCAGCGCCGATCAGTGTATGCGCCTCGTCGATGAAGAGCAGGATCGGCGTCGGCGACTGCTGGACGGCTTCGATCACATTTTTCAGGCGCTGCTCGAATTCGCCCTTGACGCCGGCGCCAGCCTGCAGCAGCCCGAGGTCGAGCGTCAGCACGCCGACGTCGCGGATCACCGCCGGTACGTCGCCTTCAGCGATCTTCAGTGCGAGGCCTTCGACGAGCGCGGTCTTGCCAACGCCGGGGTCGCCCACGAGGATCGGATTGTTCTTGCGGCGCCGCGCGAGGATGTCGACCATCTGACGGATCTCGACATCGCGTCCGAACACAGGGTCAATCTTGCCGTCACGCGCTTTCTGCGTGATGTCGATCGTGAAACGCTGCAGTGCTTCCGAACCGGCCTGGCCCAATGCGTTCAGCAGAGGGGAGCGGGCGGATGTTTCGTGTTGTGGCTTGCTATCGGCCGTACCGGCTGCCTCAGGAGGCGCGGCATTGCCGTTCATGGTTGCCGCGGCTTCAACCGAGACCCGGTCGAGCTCCGGCCGCAGGCGTTCGATCTGCGTGGCGGACACCGAGAGTAGCGCCCATGCGTCCGGCGCGCGCAGCAAATGGGGCGCGTCGGCGAGCGCGGCAAGCAGATGGGCCGAGCGGATAGCCGGTTGCGTTTCGCCCGTCGCTTCGAGCGACGCACGCATCCACGCCGCTTCGAGCAGTTGCCCCAGACGATGTGACAGTCCCGGTTTGCCGCGCAGTTCGTGCGGCAGGCGGTCGATCGAACTGAGCAGACCATTCCAGATGCCGTCCACGTCGAGTTCATATCGACGCACGATGGCAACCAGGTCGCCTTCGCCGAGTTCCAGCAGCTTGATCAGCCAGTGCTCGACCTCGATATCCCGGTGAGCGCGCGTTTCACACAGACTCGCTGCATCGGCGAGCGCGTGGGCGCAATGATCGTTGAGACGGCGCAGGAACGGGGAGAGGTCGCGATGGGTCATGACTTGAGGGAAATGAACAAAAAAAGCGCCAGTCCGCGAGGCAGACTGGCGAAACAGGGCTGACACAGAACTGATGAGCGAAATCAGGAGGGCCAGTGCCAGCCCCCTTGAGAGACTGTTTTATGAGCGTTCGTGGTGGCGATCGAACCGGGTCGGTGCAGTCCGATCGCAATCGCCGGCGCCATGGTGGAGCAGGGGCCATGGCGCCGGCGAACCACGTCTTACGAGCGTTCGTTCCAGCTGTCGGCGTGGATGATGTTGCCGTCCTTGTACGACCAGGTGATCTTTTCGTAGCGCAGTTCGACTTCTTCGAGGTGGTTGTGCTTCTCGTAGGCCGGGTTCTTGATGTCGAGCATCTTCGGATTGACTGCGACGACTTTCACGTTATCGAGCTTGGTATTGAAGTACTCCTTCTCCTTGCCCGCGTCGTCGATCTTGTACCACTTGATCTCGACAGACTTGAGCGTCTGGCCGCTCGTCACCGCCTTGTATAGGTACGGCGTCGACGCGTCGGTCTCCTTGGTGAACTTGAGCGGCTTGTGAACGCGGGTGCCGGTGAGCTTGCCGGTGTTGGCGTCGGTCGGAATGTTCACGCCGTGATCGAGTGCGACGACCTCGACGCTGCCCTCGCGGCCGTCGACGGTCACCGAGCCCTTGATGTCGGCGCCGCCATCGTCCTTGATCCACATGTATGCCGGAATTGCCATTGCATTACTCCTTCTATGAACAGGCCGGATGGCCCTGGGGGGTTAAATCATTGCGACTGTCGTGTATGTCACGGCAGTCGGGGACGAGGGTGATTTCGACACGGCGGTTCGCCGCGCGCCCCGTCTCGGTGTCGTTGGAGGCCTTCGGCCGGGTATCGCCATAACCCTGGATCGCGAAATGCGATACCGGAATGCCCGACGCATCCGCGAGCCAGTCGCGCACAGACGCTGCACGAGCCTCCGAAAGCTTGAGATTGCTGGCCGGGTTGCCGACCGAATCGGTGTGACCGGCGACGAGCACACGTTTGTCCGGATGCGCCTTGATCATGTCCAGTGCTCCGACCAGCACACGGTTCGAGCCCGGATTCAGCATCGCGCGGCCGGTGCGGAACAGCGACAGGCTGTCCAGCTCGATCGTCGAAGGCGGCGGTGCGGGTGGCTGATAGCTGGCGATGAGATCGTTTGCAAGCGGCAAGAGGGGAGCGCCACGGTAGAAACCGAGCCCCAGTCGCGGCGGCACGCCGGAACCCGCATAGTGTTCCAGCTCATCGCGGTCGCGTTTGACCGCCTTCAGGGCGTCGACGCGCGCAGCATCCTGGGTCGGCGCAATCGCCTTGTAGCGGTCCATGTCGCCGACCACACGTTCGACCAGCGCGCGGTTCTGCCAGGCCGAAGCGGCAGCGGCTGCGCAGAAGCACGCCGCGAGCCAGACAAACGCATGAGCCAGTGCGCGAGGTAACGCGCGACGTACCGGCTGAAACGGAATGCCTCGGATCAATGGCTCTGGCAGCGGATAGCGCAGCCGAACGCCATTCGTAACAGGCAGAGTGAGGCCGGTCGCGGACGCGGCGAACTGGCCAAACAGCGAGTCCGGTGCGGGGCGACCTTCGATTGCCGTCACACCGAAAGCGGTGACGCGCAATGGATGGCTGTTGCGCTGCGCATCAACGAGTTGGGGCAGGACGACATCGCAGGCCCAGCGCGTGAGGCCGTCAAGCTGCGCCGCGCGGTGCGCGCGAGGCTCCCTGCTCATCGGAATCACCATGCGGATGTACGCCACGACGCGCGATGCCACCAGCGTAATGAGGCTGTCGATCCGCAGCGGCTCGCCGCTGGAAATGCCAAACCACGGGCATTCGTCGGGCGCGCGCTGGATTTCCTCCGCGTACACTGCGACGCATACCGGCAGACGGTAACCGACCGCGCGGCTCGCTTCCCCAATAGCCGAGCGCCAGCGTTTCAGGCTTGCGGCCAGACTCGCCTGGCTGACTGTCCTGTCGGCCGAGATCAGACAGGCGACGGCATCAGGCCCTTGTCCGTCGCGCCAGCGTTTGAGCGCATCCGCAAGATGCACGAGGCGGGTGGGCTCCTCGCAGCGCACCCAGATCGCCGCGTCCGTGATGCGCACGAGGTCCGTGCCGAAAGCATCAGCGAGCGGTCCATTCCCGTCCCCCACGGGGACTTCCTCCCCACGGGGGCTTCCTTCGGTCGTCGGGGCGTCGCTGACAGCGACCACCAGCGGCGTATTGCGCTTGATGTCGGAGGGGAGCGAACTGAGCGCTGCGTCGATGGCGGAAAGAACATGCAGCGTGGCGTCGCGCCGGGTGCGGATGCGCCGCGTCGCGATCACCATGGCGACGAGCGCGGCGAACACCGCCAGTACGGTGAAGAAAACGTTCCATCCCGGCGACCATGGCGAGCACAGTGCCAGCCAGATCAGTGCGAGGATCGCGACCCAGACGATGAGCGTTCGATATGGATAGCCAGTCAAGCTTCGCCCCGTCAATGTGTAATCCGGGCGATCGAAACCGTGAGCCACTGATCAAGAGCGATATAGACGACGCCTGCGCCAACGATTGCGATCACGACCCACGCGAGCGGTGACAGGTTGCCAAACCACCGGCGCCCGCTCCCCATTCTGACTACGACCGGACCTGACGTATCGCTTCTCTCGTCATAGCGACCCAGACGCTCATCGAGCGCTCGCATGAGCGCAACGCGCGCATCGCGACCGTCCAGTGCGAATTTGCCCCTGAACCCGAGGTCGAGCACTGCTGCGAAGACGGCGAGCAACGGCAGTACGGGCTGCGGTTGCGTCAGACGCCGCTCGATGCGCGCGATCAGTTCCTCGCCGGCATCGTGACTCTGGAACTCGCTTACCTGTAGGGGCTCGCGTTCCCAGGCGTCGCGATCGACACCTTTCAGGCGGCTGAGCGCCGCTTCGTCGAGCAGCGCGCACTGTGCGTAGGTTGCATCCTCAATGACGTCGCGCGGGTGGCCCGCAGTGGTGAGGTCGGCTCGCAGGCGTTCGATCTGCTGCGTGCATGTCCGGCGGAATGCGTCAAAGGCGGTTGGCGCCGCGTCGTGGGCGAGCCGTGTGATGGTCAACGCCGTGTCTCGCAAAGCGACTGGGAGCAACGGTATGGAGGCGGTCGGGGCGGCTGTGGCGTACGGATTCATGTGGGCAATACCGCGTAGAGTTCAAGCGACACGTCCGGAATCGACGCCGGGACATAGAACTGGCATGCGTGGGCGGCAACCATTCGTTTGAAAGCGGGGTGGGCGCTGTCGAGCGCGAAATACTGGTTCTCGATGCGGATCGGGATCGCCGCCGGCAGGCGCGACATGGCACGCAGTGGAATGCCGGGCAGCGCCGAATTGACGATCTGCTCGACTTCGTCCGGCGCGCCGGCCTTGCACAGGCGGGGTAACTGCTCGAGCAACGCGTGCGCCGGCAGACCCGACTGCACCGACAGGTAGTAGTCAGCGCCGTTGACGAGCCGTTCGTCCTGAATCTTTCCGACCCAGACCGTGCCTCTCGCGCGCTCCAGTGCGATCGGCACAACCCGCGACGGGATCACGGTGTCGAGCAGCGTGCGGATCAGCGATTCCAGCTCCGCGAACACAGGCTCCGGGGCGTGATGGTCGTACGGCGGAATGGCCTGCAGCGTTTCCGTCGTCGAAAATGTGAGCAGCGACCCGGCCAGACGCGCGAGCACGCCGTAAAGCCGCTCCGGATGCTGATCCGGCGCCTGACAGAGGCGCGCTAGGTCCGGCCATGTGCTGTTCACGCTGTGCAGCAGCCAGAACAGGGACACGTCGGCTACGGCATAGTCGGCAATCTGGTCGGAGCGTTCGCGGCGGCGCACCGCCAGGCTCGCGCTCTTGGCGCTCAGTATCTCGCTCAGGCGGTTCATGCGTCCGGTCAGCTGGGTGCTCGCCGACAGCAACAGGCAAGGCGGCACGAACGCCGGATCGATCTCGAAACGACCCTGCGCATTTCTCACGAGCCGGCCGACCGGGCACGTCACATAGTCGCCGTGTTCCTCGAAGTCGAACAGCAGCGCCAGCATGTGCCGCTCGACGCTGATTTCTTCCTTGCCTTCGCCGTGGATATCGGCGACCTGCAGGTATTCGCGCCCGAAACGGCGAGGCCGCGCTGGCTTCTGGTCCTCCTCGATGCAGTTTCCCCCTTGTACGTCGACGAGCGGCAGGCCAGCTAGCACCACGACGGCCTCCGCCTGCGTGGGTACGTCACCCAGATTTCGCGCCGCGGGCAACCGGTCTGCGGCTTCGGTGTCGATGAACGTGCCATCCGGCAGACGCAGATCGAGCGAAGCGAGCTGAAGACGGTTGATCGACAGCGCCTGGGTGTCGAACGCGACCCGGCTCACACCCCACGGGTCGGGACTGGCAATGCGTGCGATGCGCTCGTTGGTGAACTGGCCCCACAGCGCCTGCTGCTGGAAATGCTGGGGCGTCATGAAAATCCCTTTGGCCCACAGCGGTCTTGTTATTTTCATCGTGATCGGTTTGTGCGCGAAGCGATGCATCAGACATCATCGGCCCCGCATGGAATGCGGACCGCGCAATGCCTTGAAGATCATCGCGCGGCCGAACTACCCTACGTACAAATGGCGGCAGCGGCTCAGCTCTTCGCCTTCGGCATCTGCGAGACGAGCGACAGATTGATGTCCATCCCCTCGACCTGGAAGTGCGGCACGATGAAGAGCTTGATGCGGAAGAAGCCCGGGTTGTCCTCGATATCCTCGACGATCACCTTTGCTTCACGCAGCGGGTGCGACGCCTGGAGGTCATCACCCGGATCGGTCATCTCGGTCACGAGCGACTTGACCCACGTGTTCAGCTCGAGTTCGAGGAGCCGCCGGTCCTTGGTCGTGCCGATGTTCTCGCGCTGGATCAGCTTCAGGTAGTGCGCGATGCGCGAGAGCAGGAAGATATACGGCAGACGTGCATTGACCCGGCTGTTCGCGGTAGCTTCCTTCGTCTCGTACAGTGTGGGTTTCTGCGCCGAGTGAGCGGAGAAGAAGCACGCGAAGTCGTGGTTCTTGTAGTACGACAGCGGGATAAAACCGAGGTTGGCGAATTCGAACTCGCGCGTCTCGGGAATCAGCACTTCGCTCGGGATCTTTGCCTGGTTGCCGGTGCCGAGGTCGTACAGATGGATCGGCAGATCTTCGACCAGGCCGCCCGCCTGTGGCCCCCGGATCTGCACGCACCAGCCGTTCTTGATAAAGCTTTTGACCATATTCGCTGCAAACGCGAACGAGGCATTCGTCCAGAGGTAGCGCGTATGGTCCGGACCCTTGACGTCCTCCTTGTAATTGAATGCGCGCACCGGACTCGTCTCCGGACCATACGGCAGACGTGCGAGGAAGCGCGGCAGCGTGAGGCCGATATATCGGGCATCGTCCGATTCGCGGAAGCTCTTCCACTTCAGGTACTCGGCACGATCGAAGTAGTTGCCGATATCGCGGATGCTCGCGACTTCTTCCATCGACTCCTTGCCGAAGAACTTCGGCGAGACCGAACCGATGAACGGCATGTGCGCAGCGGCCGACACCTTCGAGATGTTGCGCAGCAGGGCGATGTCCTGCGGGCTGCGGTCGAACTCGTAATTCGAGATGATCGAGCCGATCGGCTGGCCGCCCGGCGTGTCGTATTCCTGGATGTACGTGTGCAGGTACAGGCCGCTCTGGATGACCTCCGGCGTGTCCTCGAAGTCCTGGCGCAGCGCGTCCTTCGACACGTCGAGCACTTCGATCCTGACGTTCTTGCGGAAGTCGGTGCGATCGACGAGGAATTTCAACCCACGCCATGCCGACTCGATCTGCTGGAACGTCTCGTTGTGCATGATCGCATCGAGCTGCTGGCTGATCTGCTGGTCGAGATGTTCGATATGAAAGTCAAGCAGGCTCTTGTCCAGACGATCCACCTGCTGCGACGCGTTCTGGATCATCTTGAGGAATACGCTCATCCCCTGCGCGACGCGTTCGTCCAGCGACGACTCCGACAGCGTGTCCGCGCTCTGGAACGATTCGAACGGACGGGTTGCCGTGACCGGCGTCAGGCTGATTTTTTCGCAGAGGGATTCATAGACGCTCTTGCCGGGTGCGTCCAGTACAACCGTCTCTGTTGCCGCCGATTCATGGAGACGGGTTTCGTTTTTAGTCATGGTGTACAACTCCTCAATGATCGACGGTTACTGGTTGGACTGCAGGGCGGACTGCGGTGCAGACGCACCGATCTGCTGAAGATCGGTGCGCAGACGCTCGGACAGCGCCGGGTCCTTGAGGATTTTTTCGAGCTCACGGCGGAACGTCGCGTTATCGAGCAGATTGGATTTCAGATCGCGCAGCAGGTTGCGGGCGGCCATCAGCGCACGCAGTTCAGGGACCTTGCTGGCCACGACGTCCGGCTTGAAGTCGTCCATCGACCGAAACTCAAGGTCGACCGGCAGTTCGGAACCGTCGCCAGCCATCGTGTTTTCGACCGCAATCCGTGCCTTCGGCCGGTATTCAGCGAGCACAGCGTTGAAGTTGTTCTTGTTGATATCGACCTTGGTTCGCTCCGCCAGCGCGCGCGTATCCTGACCGTTGCTGTAGTCGCCCATCACCAGCAGCTTGAGTGGCAGCTCGACCTTCTTCTGGGCGCCGCCCGTGTGCAGGTCGAGTTTCA
This sequence comes from Paraburkholderia sp. FW306-2-2C-D06C, assembly GCF_058781505.1. Taxonomy (NCBI): domain Bacteria; kingdom Pseudomonadati; phylum Pseudomonadota; class Betaproteobacteria; order Burkholderiales; family Burkholderiaceae; genus Paraburkholderia; species Paraburkholderia sp. FW306-2-2C-D06C. Next base: position 18,772 of record NZ_JBYSWU010000046.1, read on the forward strand.
AATTGATGCGTGCCTTGGGCACCTCGTTCTGGAAGCTTTCACTCATCTTCAAATCCTTTTTCTCTGTTTAACGTTCATCAAGATTGCTTTGAATTCTGAGATAACTATCAGTACAACAAACATAAGGACGAGATAAGTAACACGCAACGCTGGGCTTCTGGAATAGGAAAGTTCTGGATTTATGTCCGAGTTTTCCGGGTCGTGAAAATTCATCTGAATAAAGCGAAATACGGCTTCACAGCAACGCGAAAAGCGTTTACTTTCTCTGTCCGAACGTCGGCCCTGGGTCGATTGAATCGTCAATTCAATGATTCGAAGCAGCGCAACGAATGGGAAAGAACAATGGCCGACCTGCCTGGTAAAGTCGCAACGTACGCAAAGGATCTAAAGGCGCTGACCGGACGACAGTCGTATTTTCTCGATGTGCCGGGCACCGTAAATGCGAAGGACCTGTCGGTCGTGTCGTTCAAGGCCGTTGAGCGCATGGGTGAGCCATACCGGATCACGATCGAGCTGACGCATCCGGACAAGCTCTCACGTTCGGACTATCTCGGGCGCGACGCCAGCTTCACGATCGCTCCCGTCGACGGCAGCGAACCACGAGTGTTTTCGGGGTGCATCACCCGCTTCTCTAAAACGAAGACCACGAAGGACTTCAGCAGCTACCGGTTCGTCGTCGAGGCGCATATCGCGCGCCTGAACATCACGCGCACGAGCCGCATCTACCAGCATCAAACGGGACCGCAGATCATCGAGTCGATCCTGCGCCGTCACGGCTTCAAGGGTCACCAGTTCGTCTTCAAGCTGCGCCGGCAGTATCCCCAGCACAAGTTCCGCTTCCAGTACCAGATTGCCGACTGGCCGTACATTCACGTCCTGATGGAACAGGAAGGGATCTACAGCTATATCGTGCCGGGCAAGCATGGCGACATCGTCGTGTTTGCCGACGATATCGACCACTACATCTACCAGCCGGAACTGAAGGTGCTGTATCGCGAGATGGCGGGGATGGAGTCCGGTGTCGAAGCAGTGTCGGCGCTACAGACGCATGTGCGGACCGTACCGGAATCGTTCCTGGTCGCCGACTACAACCCCGACCAGGCCTGGGAGCGCTTCAAGGCTGAAGCCAATGTCGCCAGCAAGGACACGACGACCTACGGCCAGCCGTATATCTACGGCACCCATCACCTCGATCAGGACGGGGCGAAGTGGGAGGCGCAACTGCGCCATGAGGCGGCGATCGCCTGGCAGGTCGTGTACGAAGGCGAGAGCAATGCGCTCGACCTGCGGCCCGGGCGAATCCTGCAGATGGATGAGGAACTGCCGGACGCCCCGAACGGGCAGGTCATGATCGAGGTCGTGCATGCGGGTGCGCGCGATGAGGCCTACCGCAACACCTACAAGGCGATTCCGTCCGACCGGCGTTTTCGCCTGAAGATCAGGGACGACAGGTGGCCGAAGATCAACGGCACGTTAAGCGCGCGGGTAACCTCGCCGGGCAACTACGAATATGCGTATCTGACGCAGCAAGGCTATTACACGGTCCGCTTCGACTGCGATTTCGATGAATGGAACCCGGGGGGCGAGAGCGTGCCGCTGCGGCTTGCGAAGCCCTTCGCGGGCGGGCTGCAGACGGGGTTTCACTTTCCTGCGCTCGAGAAAACAGAAGCCGTGCTGGAATTCCGGGACGGCGATCCGAACAAGCCTTATATCTCGCAATTCCATCACAACAGCCAGCAGACCGACCTGATCACGAACCAGGACCGGTGGCTCTCGCGCAACGTGATTCGTACGCAGAGAGACAACAAGTTTGAGATGGAAGACTGGCAGGGCGAGGAGCACGTCAAGCTTTCCACCGAGCACTCCGGCAAGAGCCAACTGACCCTGGGGCACATGGTCGACGGCAAGCGGCAGAAGCGTGGGGCGGGATTCGAGCTTCGAACGTCAGGCAAGGGGGCGATCCGCGGCGGCAAGGGGCTATTTGTCTCTGCGGACGATCAGCCGAATGCGAGTGGGCAACAGCTCGACATGGAGGCCGCGCAGAGCTTGCTCCAGCAGGCCCTGCAGCAAAGCGAAGCGCTGGCAGAAGCAGCAAAGGCCGCCCGGGCGATCGCCGCCGACTACGACCGGCAGAAGGCGCTGCTCAACGATACGCTGAAGGATCTCAAGAAGGCTGGAATCCTCGTCAGCGCACCGGTGGGCATGGCGCTGGCATCGGGCTCCGACCTGCAACTGAGTGCCGCCGAAAACCTGATCGCCACATCGGGCGGTCATGCCGATTTCAGCGTGTTGAAGCGGTTCACTGTAGCGGCGGGTGAACTGGTGTCCGTTTTCGCGCAGAAGCTCGGCATCAAGCTGTTTGCGGCAAAGGGCAAGGTCGAGATTCAGGCCCAGAGCGATGAGATGCGCCTGCTGTCGGACAAGAACATGACGATTAGCAGCGCCAACGGGCGCGTGGTGATCGAGGCCAAGGAGGAACTGTTGCTCAAATGCGGCGGCTCCTATCTTCGCCTGTCGTCGACTGGTATCGAGGACGGCACGCGGGGAGACCGGACCATCAAGTCGGCCGCATTCAGCCGGCAGGGGCCGTCGTCGCTGGCACAGCAGATGAATAACCTCCCCAAGACGGCCTTTAACGACCCCTACGTTCTTCGCAACAAGATCACCGGCGAGGTGCTCAAGCATCAACGTTACGAGATCGTGCGTGAAGATGGCACGCGCATCAAAGGCCTGACCGACGAAATGGGTCGAACTGCTGTTCAGAAGAGTCACGATGTCGAAAGCATTGTGATCCGTGTTTTGAACAAACGGGGAGGCTCTGCGTGATATGCAATGACACGTTTTCCTTCTATCGCTGTCAGCCAGGGTCTAGCGGACCGTATCGCGGCGACGTTTGCTATGTCCAGACGCGGATGAACCATGGCGGTTGATTTTTCGCTGCTGCCGCCAAACGAAGTGGCGCAGGACGCTGCGCCGTCGCGATTCGTCTGGACGGTGGCGTTCTTCGTGATGGTGCTGACCGGCGTCTTTGTCGTGCTTTTTTTCTGGCCGAAAGCCATGCCAACCCAGACGTGGAAATTCTGGACGTGTGTCGTCCTTTTCCCGGTAGGCATTCCGGCATGGATCGTCCTGCGCCGCTACAGTGCTTACGAAGGCAGGAAACTGGACACTGCCCTGCGCGACGAAGCGGTGCAGGCATTCAACGAGCGCGTATTCAATGCTGCAAGCATCCCGCTAGTCATCGTGGGCGCGGCTCATCGCTTTTCGGCCGAGCGTGACGAGAATGCTGCCGAGCGTATTAGACAGGGCACCGTGGTGTTGAAAACACAAGACCCAGTCGCGCGAGACGGTGAGCCCGTCAAGGCCCGCTGGTTTGTCATTCCCGGCATCCGCACGACACCCTCCGGCGGCGGCGAGGGCGATCGCGACCGTCGCCGCTTGGTGACCGCATGGCTGTTCGGTGAACTGCTCGATGATCTGTTGCCGCGCATCCAGGCGCTTCCTGCCCACGTGGCCCTGACCATCCGGCTCTCTGTGTCGAACGGCTTCACTCATCAGGAAAACGACTCGCTCTGGCAGGCGTGCTGGCATGCCCGGTCGCTTCGAAAGGCGCCGGTCGCCCCTGCCGCGGAGTCGCCCGCCAGCCTGATGATGCTTGACCGGTGGCTGGACGAGATGCTTGGGAATGAACATGTGCATGCCACGCTCGTCATCGCCGTCCAATTGCATCCGCTGCTCGCCGGCACGCCTCCAGCTGGTGCGTCCGAGACCGGCGCGGCCGTGTTGCTGGTACCGGAGGCGCTCGCTCGTCAGTCTCGGATGCCGCGCATGGCCGATCTGCACCGACCGGTTCGCGGACTCGTCGATCAACCTGCCGACGCGCTTTCGCATGCCGTGAAATGGGCCGGCGTACCAGCCGGGCAGATTGAGGGCGCCTGGCAAACGGGCCTCGATGCGACGCAGGCCGGTGCATTGCGTGAGCCGTCACGGAGGCTTGGCCTGACGGCGCGCACAACGGACCTCGACCAGAGCGTCGGCTACGGTGGCGCGGCTGCCCCGTGGCTGGCGGTGGCCTGTGCCGCGTCGTCTCTGACCGGCGAGACTGCGGCACAGATCGTTCTTGTCGGCGACGGAAAGCATGTCGATTGTGCGGTACTCAAACAAGGCGACGGTGAAACCACGCTGGACCACTTCCCGGCCACTCGTAGGGGCGATGCCGTCGCAGCGCGTCAATCCCGGGCAACTTCGAGCCCCCTTATTTCGTGAGAACTCCGATGAGCGGCAGCACATTCGATCAAGATACGGCAACGCAAGACGGCGCAAGTCCCGCGGCTCCCGGCGCGCGAAGCGGCGACGGTGACGTTGTCCGGCTGACCAGCAGCTTCGATGCCGACGGCGTCCCGTTTGCGCGCGCCGTGCTCACGCCCGATGGCGACCAGAGGTGCAAGGAAATTCATTGTGATCCGCGTCCGGCGATTCCTGTCATCTTCCTTCCCGGCGTGATGGGTACGCTGCTGGCGAATAAGAACACCGGCGGACCGGTGTGGTATCCGCCCAATATGGACGGTGTGTTCTCGGGCATTTCCGGCGCGATGTCCGTGATCGCGGGCTGGTTCCAGAGTGCCGTAACGCGCGCGACACGCTTCGATCCCGAACAGGCGGTGGTCGATCCGCGGGGGCCAGTCACGGTGGGCGGCAGCGGGCTGAGCGAGGAGGAAGCGAAGCGGCGCGGCTGGAACACGCTGCATCGCTGGAGTTACCAGCCCACGCTGGCCTGGCTGGAGCACACGCTCAACGCGCCTATGCGCAATGGACAGCCCCAAGGCGAGTGGGCGCATGGTGACGAGAAGGGCGAGAAGGCCGCGCTGAAAGCGGTGCTCGGCACCGATCCTGCGGATTATGGCGGCCACGGCCCCGGCGAACCGATCACGGCCGATTCGGACGTGTTCCAGTCGCTCGTCCGGTACCGGTACCCGGTCTATGCGATCGGCTACAACTTCCTGCAGTCGAACGAAGTGTCGGGACAGCATGTGCTGGACGGCGTGAAATTCGAGCATCCCAAGACAAAAAAGGTCACGCGCATCATGGGCATCCACGAGATCTGCCGGGAAAACAATACGGACAAGGCCATCATCATCACGCATTCGATGGGCGGCCTCGTGGCGCGCATGGCCTCGCAGTTCCTCGGCGGCGCCAAACGTTTCCATGGCGTGATCCACGGTGTGCAGCCTGCCACCGGCGCGCCGGTGTTCGCCAAGCGGTTCCGAACGGGCGGCGAAGGCTTCGTCGACAAGAGCTTGCTGGGCAGAGACGACGCGGAGTTTGTTGCGATTGCCAGCAATGCGGAAGGCCCGATGGAACTCTCTCCGATGCCGGACTACAACGGTCGAAAGCCGTGGTGGATTTTTGAGGACAAAAGCGGCAAGGAAATCATGGCCTGGCCCCGGGCGAGCGCGCTCGATGAGCTTTACATCAGCGATGCCTGGTATGGCCTGTTGCCAGACAGTTCGATTCTGGACCCGGCAGGGGTTGTGAAGAAAAGGCTTAAGAGAGAGGGGAAAACCATCGACGTGCACGAGTACTTCAAAGCGACCATGGAAAAGGTCGTGGATCGGCAAAGAAACCTGATCAATAACTACCACCCTAATACTTACGCAATGTATGGGGACGGTGCACTGAGTCCCAATTCCACCGATGGCGGACAGGCGCCGTCCAAGCTGGAGGCCGGGCTACCTGATAAGAAGCTGCAAACCTGGGGCACGGTGATATGGCGGGGCGACTTTCCTGACGGCGTCACCGCCAAGGATCTGGAAGCCGCCGAGCTGATCGACGACGATCATCATGGTGTGCTGACGATCCGTGTGCGCGGCCAGATCGTCAAAGTCACCGTACAGCAGAAGGCGGTCGCGCCCCAGCCGGGCGAGAAGGGCAACGGCATCATTGGCGGCGACGGCACCGTGCCATCGTGGTCGGCTGCAGCGCAGGGGCGCGGGTTGATACCCGGGTTGTCGATGGGCAAGGCCAATGGCGTGCAGATGGTATTTGTGCAGGGCGGCTACGACCATCAGCTCTCCTATGCGCATCCGTGGTCTCGTTGGGCCACGCTGTACAGCGTGGCGCAGATCGCACACGGCATCGAGGAGAGCGTCCGATGAGCTGGAGACGGTTCCCTGTCCGTGCGCTGCGCGCGTCTTTCTTTCTGCTGATATGTGGCCTGTCCGCTTGCGCTCGGACGGCTTCCGTGGAGCCCATGATGAACAACATCCCTATGCTGGCAGATCTGCGCCCGTGGTGCATTGGTCGTTTGGTAGTCGACCGTCCGAACGGTAGCGAGTTGTACTACGAGAAATACGAGTACGTCGGCGATAAGATCGACGTCACTAGTAACGTCAGCCCTGGAACGTTCCAGCACAAGGCTGATACGCGGGAAAACGAGTTGCGAACCAAAAAGCGGACAGTTTCTTTGTCTCTGACTGACGATATGATCAGAAATGGCGATAATGGAATTAAGGAAATCGATACGCCGTGGCTAGAACAAGCCGTTTCTCCAACGCCAAATTCGCGGTTATTGATTTATAAGGAACGTGCAAAAAGAATCGACTCTGCTTTTTACGGAGAAGGTTACGTACTAGCAGGCAGCAGCATGCTTTCCATGAAATTCATGCTTGGCAGTGGCGTTGTACAGAAGGTCATCGATGATGAAAGCGAGTGGTACCGAAACGTTACCTATCGCGACAACTGGACGGTTCCCACCGAGCGCGGCTTCTGTATCAATGGTGCGCTGATCGGTGGCGCTTCGCGCAACAGCGAGGTCGCCGAGCAGAGCATCATCCTGCAGCCGGGGCAATCTTCGATGTTCGTGATCAAGATGCGCGATGCGGTGGATGTGGACCAGCAATCGTCCCTGCTGAAGACGCTGCCGGATCTGCGTGCGCGGTTGCGTGCGCAGGGTTACAGCCAACGTGTACGTGTGCTGCGTGAAGGCAAGCGTCAGGTTGCGGGGATGGATGCGGAAGAAGTACTGTTGTCCATCAAGGAAGGGCCGGTACAGGTATTCCGCTTCTATCTGATAGCGCCGGGTAATCCCGATTCGGCGGCGCAGCCGCACACCGAAATTCAGTTGATGCTCGGCGATGCGCTGACCGATGCCGACAAGGATGATGGCGTGAAACCGGAAGAAGTGTCTGCATCCGTCGATGAAGCGGGCGCGATTCAGGTGTGGGACACGTTGCTGAACAGCATGCGCCTGCGGCCGGGGGCCATGTAATGGCGGAGCAACATCGGGGGTTCTGCGTGAGCAGGCTGCTGGCGAGGATTTTTCTGCGTCGGAGCGACTCGTCCGTGCGTAGCCGTTATCAAGGCGAACGCCCGATGAATGCGGGGCCGGTTCCGTGGCGCGTGCTGTGCGCGCCACTTTTCATGTCGATGTTTTGGCTATCCGCCTGTGCGCCGATGGTTTCCGCAGAGCCCATGATGAACAACGTCCCTATGCTGGGTGATCTGCGCCCGTGGTGCATTGGCCGTTTGGTAATCGACCGCCCGAGTGGTAGCGAGTTGTACTACGAAAAATACGAGTACGTTGGCGACAGGATCGACGTCACTAGAAACGTCAGCGATGGAACGTTCCGGCACAAGGTTGATACGCGGGAAAACGATTTGCGAGCCAAAAAACGGACAGTTTCTTTGCCTCTGACGGACGACATGATCAGGAATGGCGACAATGGAATTAGAGAAGTCGATATCCCGTGGCTAGAGAATGCCGTTTCCCCAAGCAAGACATCACGTTTGATGATCTATAAACAATTTGGGGATGCGCCTGATTTCTCTTACACGGGAGAAGGCTATGTTTTGGCTGGCAGCAACATGCTTTCGATGAAATTCAAGCTTGGCAGTGGCGTTGTACAGAAGGTCATCGATGATGAAAGCGAGTGGTACCGAAACGTTACCTATCGCGACAACTGGACGGTTCCCACCGAGCGCGGCTTCTGCATCAATGGCGCGCTGATCGGTGGCGCTTCGCGCAACAGCGAGGTCGCCGAGCAGAGCATCATCCTGCAACCGGGACAATCTTCGATGTTCGTGATCAAGATGCGCGATGCGGTGGATGTGGACCAGCAATCGTCCCTGCTGAAGACGCTGCCGGATCTGCGTGCGCGGTTGCGTGCGCAGGGTTACAGCCAACGTGTACGCGTGCTGCGTGAAGGCAAGCGCCAGGTTGCGGGGATGGATGCGGAAGAAGTGCTGTTGTCCATCAAGGAAGGGCCGGTACAGGTATTCCGCTTCTATCTGATGGCGCCGGGGGTCTACCATTCCATGGCACAACCACATACCGAAATCCAGTTGATGCTCGGCGATGCGCTGACCGATGCCGACAAGGATGATGGCGTGAAACCGGAAGAAGTGTCTGCATCTGTCGATGAAGCGGGCGCGATTCAGGTGTGGGACACGTTGCTCAACAGCATGCGTCTGCGGCCGGGAGCGATGTAATGATGCTTGCAAAAAGGGCTTTCGTCCGGTTCCAGTGCATTAAGCGGCTTGCTTCATGCACACGGAATATCTATCGGGATATGGCTGGTTGCGACCGCCGAAGCATCCTCATCTGGTTCGGCCTATGCATCAACGTCCTCATGGCTCGAATCCAAATTGATCAATCCGACTCAGGCTGACAAATTCATGTTGAAGTCAATCATGCGCCTCATTTTTTGCGTGCTCTCCGCGATACTGCTATCGAGTTGTTCCCTGATGAGTTGCATGGGTCACGACCTGTTTGGCACGTCCTGCAATATGCTAGGAAGTGCGAAATCTAATATGCAGGGTACCCAAACTTGAAACAAGTCAGATTTGCTTCTCCTGTTTCAACAGATAGGGCTCACTGGCAGCGATGGTGGGTAGCCCATCCAGAGGATTAAGTCTGACTGTAACGCGATACTTCAGAGGCGCGCGGTGTTCGACTAAACGCGTTGCAGTGGTGGGTCGCTGTGGGATGACTCAGTAGAACGATACAACGAACGAGGAGCGGGCAAGTGACGAGGCGTTACGACATCCTGAAAGGCGACAGAACTACCTCCGCTGGCAGCGTCGAGGGTGGCGACTCAAACGACATGGTAGGCGATCGCGAACAGGCTTATGAGGGCGATCCGGTGTGGTGTCCGTCTTGCAAGACGATGGGACGGATCGTCTGTGCCGGGCCACGTCTGTCGATGAAGGGGCCTGACGGACGAGAAGGCGCATTAAGTGACGACCTGTGCGTGTGCCGCTGCGAACTGAGTCCCCTGCTAATTCCGTCCCAGTACTCGTCGTACATGGATGTCTGAGCGGTTGCGGCGCGTTCCTGTTGTCGCCGGCCTGGGCGACACCGCGCGTCCCGGGTGGGATGCCGGGCATGCGCATGAAGGTAATTTCTAAATGATGAAGAAGCTGCAGATAGACCTTGTCTCAATACTCGTCCTGGCGCTGCTCGTCGCAGGCGCAATCTTGATCTGGGGCGAGTACGCGGGTATCAGGACGTCGGAAGCGCGAAGCTTCTGGCTGTCGATGGTGGCGGTTTGCGCCTTGGTGCTGGCAATCATTGCGTCGTTTGACCGCCTGGGCCGCTGGTCGGACGCGGTTCGCGCGCTGGGGAAGTGGCTGCATTTCCGGAAACCAGAGATGGCCGGCACCACGCAGGCGAGCATTCTCGCCGCGAACGACAAAAGGAAGCCTGAACAGAATGGACTGAAGCCGCTTCGCCGTGAACTTCGACACGAATATGGGTGGCGCTGGCGCTATTGTCGCCCATGGTTTCTGCTGACCGGCGACGATGCAGCGATCGGAAGGTTGTTGCCCGAGCTTGCCAAACACGGCTGGCTGGTTACACATGACGCCGTGCTGCTATGGAGCCGCACGGGTTCTGATGGCCAGCCGGATGCGGGCTGGCTGACCCATCTGTATAAACTGCGTCGTCGCCGTCCAGTTGACGCAGTGGTGCTGACGCTCGACGGCACGGGTGATCTGCCTGATCAACGCCGCGGCGGCAGTGCGTACAGCGTGAACCTCGCGCGCATCGCCGACGCGCTCCACTGGTCCGCACCGCTCTACGTACTCGACGTCGCGCACACGGATGCCGTGATGAACGGTACTTCGCCGGTGATCGGCTGCGAACTGCCGAGCGCAGCGGATCGCCAGACGATCGAAGCCGCGCTGCAATCGGTCTGTCACCGGCTTGCCGATCGCAGCGTTGCACAACTGAGCCGCAACGGCCAGGACCGGTATGCCGCGGAACTGTCCGAGCGTCTTGACGCCCGCAGTTCGGTGCTGGCCAGCTGGATTGCGGGGCTCACCGGCGGACAGCGCCACCAGCCGGCTAGTGGCGTCTTCTTTTCGCCGTACCCGCTCAACGCTACTCGCGACGCCCCAACCAGCGCAGATCTGCCGCTTTGGCAGCACATCGGTGAGGCGGCGCGCACCGAACAGGGCCGTCGCATCGGCTGGCATCCGATAACCCTATTCGCGATCCTCGCGCTCACCGTGATCGGCGTATGGAGCGCCGGCATGCTGGTCTCAGGTCTCATGAATGCACGAGACCTGCATCTCACCAGGCAGGCGGTACAGACGCTCAACGCCGCGCCGGATTCGGCGGCACGGCTGCGTGCGCTGTTGTCGTTGCAGCAGCGAATAGCGCTGTACGAGGACCGGACGCAACACCATGCCCCTTTGCTAACCCGCTTCGGGTTGAACCACGATCCCGACGTGCTCGCCGCGCTATGGACACCTTACGCGCAGGCAAGCCGACGCGCGCTCATTACGCCGGTCCAGCAGAATCTCGAAGCCGAGCTCGTCGATCTCAGCCAGATGCAAACCACCCAGCTCGATGACCAGACCAACCGGCTCGCGCTCGACGGCCACAAGGCGCTCAAGACGTACCTGATGATGGCCGCACCCGACCGCGCCGACGCGGGGTTCATGACGCCGTTACTCATGCGTTACTGGAGCACGAAAGCCAGCCTGCCAACTGGCGAAAAGCTCGACGTGTCCGAGCGCCTGCTTGGTTTCTACGCACAGCACCTGAAGACGCACGCCGACTGGCGCATCCAGCCGCGTCCGGAACTGGTCAACGCATCGCGCCAGACGCTGCTCGCGGTGATCGGCGTGAAGAATTCCGAAGACACGATCTACCAGAGCATCCTCGATGCGGTCGGCAACCGGTATCCCGACCAGACGCTGTCATCCCTGACCGCGGGCACCGACACGCGCGGACTCCTTCACACGAGCGCAACCGTACCCGGCGCTTTCACGCGGCAGGCTTACGAGGGCACGATTGCCGCCGCGATTGACGAAGCCGCGAAGCGCAGCGAGGTCGCGGGCGACTGGGTGCTGGCCAACAACCTGAATGCTCAGCGGAGGCAGGAGCCGGCGCAATCAGCAGATGCGCTGAAGGCAGAGCTGACGAGCCGATACTTCGCCGACTACGCTGATCACTGGCAAGGCTTCATGAACACGCTCCAGTGGGAACCGGCGACGACGCTGCCGTCCGCGATCGAACAACTGAAGCTGATGGCCGATGCGCGGCAGTCGTCCGTGATCGCGCTGATGAAGTCGCTCGAGTACCAGGGTGGGGCAGGAGCGCTGAAGGAATCCTTGTCCGACACGCTGGTGACGAAAGCACAGAACGTGTTTGGCGGCAAGGTCGAGGGACCGGAGACGGCGAAACCCGATCCTGCCGGCCCGCTTAGCGCCTCTTTCGGTCCGGTCCTGCGGCTCGTTGCACAGGGTAATGGCAACAGCGCAGCTGGTGTGGGTTCAAACAGCGACCTGAGCCTGCAACGCTTTATGGAGCGTGTGACCACGCTGCGCCTGAAGCTGCAGCAGATCAGCGACAGTCCCGATGCGGATGCGCAGGCCAGGCAGATCGCGCAATCGCTGTTCCAGGGCAAGGGCTCGGAGCTGGCCGATACTCGGGCGTATGCCCAACTGATCGCCGCCAGTCTTGGCGCGCAATGGGCCGGTATGGGTGACGCGCTGTTTGTGCGACCCGTCACGCAGGCCATGCAAACGGTCCTGCAGCCGGCGCAGGCAAGCCTGAACGATGCATGGCGGCAGACCATAGTAGCGACGTGGAACCGTTCGTTCGCGGGACGATATCCGTTTGCGAATACCGACAACGATGCGTCGCTGCCTGAACTCGCGCGCTTCCTGCGACCACAGGGCGGATTGATCGCGGCGTTCCTGAGCACCCAGCTGGCGGGCGTGCTCGAACTGCAGGGCGATCAGTGGGTACCGGCGGCAGCGGGCAGTGCGACGATGTCCGTCGATCCGACGTTCCTCAAGGCGGTGAACACGCTGCAGCGTATCGCAGGACACCTGCTCGCGCAGGGCGAACCGCAATACCGCTTCGATTTCAAACCGGTGCCGACGCCCGGCGTGACGGATTCAGTCTTCACGCTCGATGGTCAGAAACTGCACTACTACAACCAGCAGGAGACCTGGCAGGCGCTGACATGGCCGTCGAACAGCCCGCAGAACCTCGGCACACGGCTGCAATGGCAGACCGAGAAAGCCGGGACCAACAAGAGCTTCGAGTTCAGTGGGCGCTGGGGGTTGGTGCGGATGCTGGAACGGGCCAGAGTTGAGCCGGTCGACAACGCGACGTACCAGCTGACGTGGCGTGCCGTTCCGGACACCAAGGCATCGAAGTCCGTGCAGGTGGCGACGCAACCCGCCGCGCCGGGTGCAGCAAGCGCGGCGCGCGCAGCGAATGACAGCGTCGATAGCGACGAAGCCGACGCCCTGGATGCCGACAGTCTGAATACGCATGGTCCCCTTATGCCGGCTTCACCGGACTTTGCCTATCCGTTGAGCTACATGATGCGCACCGATGTCGGCAAGGGGCCTCTGGAACTGCTTGCGCTCAAGGGCTTCGTGATGCCGGCGCGAATTTTTGTGGGCAAGGGGCCGGGCGTAGCACAAGGCGCAAAGAAGACTGCGCAAACGGACGGTCCTCCGCCTCTTCCGAAGGCGATGCTCGATGCAGCCAGGCACGCCGAAACACCCCTGCCGGGAGGCCAGAGACCGCTATGAAATCTGGACAGAACACGACGGTGCTGAACCTGCTCGCGCGCGAACTGGATCTGCGCGCAAGGGAATTTCTCGTCGCAACTGCTGACACGCGCAACACCAGCCGTGAACTGCCGCCGGTGCGGGCCGCCAGCGTTGGTCTGGTGCCCGCCTGGGAGGCATGGGCAAAGGTCCTCGAACGCCGTGACGGTGAACGGGGTGACCGATGGCATCTGCGACCGAATGGCGCCTATGGGCCTCCCGACGCGGGGCAGGCAGCAACGGAGCTGTTCGTTGAGGCGGTGCGTATCAACAATCCGCAGTTCTTCCGCACCATGACGCAGGATGAAGTGCAGCGGCCGGTTCTGCTTGCCTCGGCCGCGGCGCTCTACCAGGTGAGGCCGCACGCGGTGATCGAACCCACCCCCGCGTTGCAGACCTGGCTCGCGCAGACCGATATCGGCGAGGACGTGCCCGCGTCGCTCTTCAGGATGCCGGTGCCGGCCATTTTTCTGCGCTTCGGTCCGGAGATGGCGAAGGCGGTCGATCCAACCCTGTGGTCCTCGCTCGATCGTCCGTGCACGACCACCGGCATCTATATTTTCGAAACTCATGTGGGCGAGCGTCGGGATATCGTTTTTCTTGCGGTCGGCACCGCGCCAGGTAATCCACAGGATCTACCTTACGCGCTACAGCTCTGTTTCACCGACGAGCGCGATTCACTGATCGATCACGTGCTGAATGTCGCCCATATTGGCGCCGGTGCCACCACTTCCGTGGCCATGGTGCAGATGTGCGCCAAGGTATTGCTGTACCTGCAGACGCCAGGTGCGATCCGCGCCGACGAATTGCGCCAGAACGAAACCGCCGCGCGGCTCTCGCGTGTAGGCGGAAAAAAAGCATCGAAACTGGAACGGCGACTGACCAGCCGCTACAACAGGATCATCGTGGGCCCGACCCAGTTGATCCACTATGGTCCCGGCGAGGTCGCACCACACTGGCGCCGCGGCCACCTGCGGATGCAGGCGCACGGCCCGCAGTTCTCGTTGCGAAAGCTGATCTTCATTGCGCCGACGCTGATCCGTGCCGACCGGCTTACCGAATCAGTCCCGGCCGATCATTAACCAACATGTTCACGAACCTCCTCAACGCGCTGTTCGGCGCACGCACGCCGTCCGACCTGGCCCGCTCGACACAGGGCCGCTGGGACGACTGGCTACAGCCCATCAGCGACGCCGTCCCGGCCGGCACTGACCCTGCCTACGACGACGATTTTCTCGCCATCAAGGATGAGGTCGCGAAGCTGTCCGATATCGACGATACGCTGATCGTCGATACCGCCGAACGGCTGCTTAGGCGCACCAGCAAGGATGCACGCGTTGCCGTCTTCTACGTCTACGGGCGCATGCGCCGCGATGGCGCCGAAGGTGTCGCGTCGGGATTCGAGCTGCTGTCCGCGCTCATTGACCGTTTCGGCGAGACCATGCTGCCGGCCCGCGCCGAGACCCGCAAGGCGGCACTCGAGTGGCTTGCCGGCAGCACCTTTGCGGACCGGCTCGACCGGGTGCAGGGACTGTCCGGCCCGCTGCTCGAACGCACGCTCTCGGCGCTCGCGCTGATCGTCGAGCGCACCGCGCCATGGCCCGACGCCGCGCGCCCGGAACTGGATGCGCTGTTCCGCCGCTTCGAGGGATGCGTGGAGACGCCGCTGCCGTCCGACAGTGCGAAGCATGACCCGTCATCGGGCAACGGGCCGCCTGTGGCGGCCCTGCCGGTAGCAACCGAAGTCTCATCGACTCGTGAACTGCTCGACCGTGCGCGCCAGATGGCGCACTTTCTGCGCGAGCAGCCGCAGGGCTATCTGGCAGCGTACCGGCTTATGCGTTGCGTGCGCTGGGATACGCTGACCGACGTGCCGCCGCACGAAGTCAGCGGCAGGACCCGACTTGTGGCTCCGCGTGCCGAACTGCGGGCGCATCTCAAACGGCTTATGTTGCAGAAGCAGTGGCCGGAACTGCTCGACCGGGTCGAAACCGCCTTCGCCGAAGGCGCGAACCACTTCTGGCTCGACCTCCAGTACTACGCGTTCACCGCACAGGAACAGGCGGGCGGCGAATATGCACGGGTCCGCGACCTGGTCGCGACCGATTGCGCGCTGATGCTCGAACGCCTGCCGGGCCTTGATCGCCTCGCGTTCTCGGACGGTTCGCTGTTTGCCGACGACACCACGCTCGAATGGATTGCGCGGTACGCGACCGTGCGCGACGTTGAACGGGGCGAGGCCGTTGCGCCGGTCAGCGTCCAGTCGGCGCGTACCGACTGGGCGGAAACCGAAGCGCAGGCCTCGGACATGGCCGCTCAACAGGGACTCGACGGAGCGCTCGCCTGGTTGCAGCAACTGCCCGCGCAGGACGGTGAACGCGACCGCTTCGTGCGTCAGCTGGTGATGGCGCGTGTGGCCGAGCGCGCCGAACGGCCGGATACGGCGCTGCATCTGCTGTCGACGCTTGACGCTGCCGCGCAGCGCTTCCAGCTGGTGGTCTGGGAACCATCGCTGGCATTTGAAACCAAGCATCACTTGGTGCGCCTTCTGAAAATCCGCGCAAACCGCAAGGATGCAGACAAGCCCGCACTCGCTCAGCGCATCGAAGTTCTGATGGGCGATTTGACCGCAATCGATCCGGCGCGCGCGGTTGCGATTGCATGAGCGCTTGCCTGAATGAGCATGAGCACCACCTGAGATTGAGCCGATGAACAGTCCGACGAAAGACAACGAAATCCTCCGCTACTACGACGCGGAAATGCGCTATCTGCGCGAGGCGGGCAAGGAGTTTGCGCACGCCTTTCCGGATCGCGCGCGCATGCTCAACATCGACCGCGTCGGCGAGCGCGATCCGCATGTCGAGCGATTGTTTGAAGGATTCGCCTTCCTCATGGGGCGGCTTCGCCACAAGCTGGACGATGAACTGCCCGAGCTGACCGAGGGGCTGGTCAGCATGCTGTGGCCGCACTATCTGCGCATGATTCCGTCGCTGTCGATTCTTGAACTGCAGCCGGCCGCAGGCGCGCTGCAGAAACATGAAACGCTCGCGCCGGGAGTCGAGGTAATGTCCGATCCGATCCCACAGGGACTTCCTTCGAGCATCGGGGAAGAAGGCGTCGAATGCGTCTACCGGACGACCCAGGCGGTCGACCTGTATCCGCTGCGCCTGAGCGAAGCGAACGCGTACGCCCGCGAGGACGGCCGTTCGGTGATCCGTCTGCGGCTAGAACTGCAGCCGCAGGCGCGGCGCGAACAGCTTGAGGTGCCGCGTCTACGGCTGTACCTGCATGCCGACCGGCCGGTAGCGCTGACGCTATATGCGGCGCTAACGGCTGATCCACTGGCAGTGCAGGTGCGCATTCCGGGCTACCCCGAGGACCGCCCCGGCGCACCCCAACCGATGCGGGGCATGCATATAGAACCCGCGGGCTTTGCCGCGGACGAGCGTCTGTGGCCGAAGGCCGACAACGCATTCGGCGGCTACCAGCTGTTGCTTGAGTACTTCACGTTTCCAGAAAAATTCATGTTCGTCGACCTCGTCGGTCTCGACATGCAGGCAATTCCCCAGGCTGCCGAATACTTCGACGTCGAGATTGTGCTCGCGAAGCCGTATCCGGACGACATGCGCTTTTCGGCCGACAATCTGCGCCTGTTCTGCACGCCGATCATCAACCTGTTCGAACTGGAGGCGGAGCCGATTACAGCCACGCAGTTCGAGACCGAATACCGCGTCCATGCGCTCGAGCAGCACGGCAAGCATGCCGAGGTGTATTCGGTCGACACAGTGCAGGGTTTCGAGTCCGGCTCAGGCCAGCGTTTCGAATATGCGCCGTTCGCGTCGTTCCGTCATCGCGGCGGCATGCTCCGCCATGAAATGCCGGAGCGGTATTTCCATACGCGCATGCGGCGCGGTCCGTCCGGCCGGTTTGACACGTGGCTCGTCCTTGGCGGGCATGCCTGGGAACACCAGCACACGCTGCCAAAGGAAACGCTGTCGCTCTCCGTCACCGGCACCAATGGCATGCTGCCGCGCAAGGGGTTGCGCGAAGCCGGCATCACGCGCATGCGCGGCGGCTTCACGAATATCGGCTCGGTGCGCAATCTGACCGCACCGACGCTACCCGTGTACCCGCCGACCGGCGACCGCTTCCAGTGGCGCGTGCTCTCCCACCTGGCGCCGAACTACCTGTCACTGCTCAATCCGGAAATTCTGCGCGGCAGTCTCGCGCTGTACGACTGGACCGACGGTGAGCTGAACAAACGCAGGATCGATGCGATCACCGACGTACAGCACCGGCTGCTGCAGAAGCTGGTCAAGGGCGGGCTACAGCGCGGCGTCGAAATCGAGGTCACGCTCGACAGCGGCCAGTTTGCCGGAGACGGCGATATCGAGCTGTTCGGCGGCATGCTGAACCGCTTTCTCGGGCTGTACGCAACGCTGAACCTGTACACGAAGCTCGTGATCGTGTCGCAACCGACCGGGCGGCGCATCGAGTGGCCCGACACGAAGGGCGAAGGAGCGCCGTTTTGAACGGGCCGCACGGGAACCTTGCAGAGCGGGAGTTCGCAAACTACGCGGACCGGTCGCTACTGCCTGCGCTGCTCGTCAACGCGACGCGGATGAATTTCTTCCGCTTCTGCGAACTGATCGAACTCGCGGCGCCTGTTCGTCCGCCGATCGGCAGCACCGATTCGCCCGCGACCGAGCCGGTGAGGTTCCGCTCGCGGGCACGTGTCGGCTTTCCGAACCGCGAGATCGATGAGGTCGAATACGACCTGGACAACCCGGCGATGCCGCCCGCGGTACGCACGACGTTTCTTGGACTCTACGGCGTCGATGCCCGCATGCCGTCGTATTTCGTCGACGAGGTTGCGCAGAATCGCGAGGGGGCCGAACCGATGTCGGCTTTCCTCGACCTGTTCCATCACCGCGTCGTCACGCAGTACTACCGTGTGTGGCGCAAGTACCGCTACCCGGCCGGCTTCCGCAGCGGCGGAACGGACGATATCTCGCGTTACCTGTTGAGCTTCGCCGGGCTGGGCATCGGCAGCCCGGAAACCGGCGAGGCGGTCGGCACTCGAAAACTACTGTCGATGCTGGGGCTCGCGGGCCAGAAGACGCGGACGGCCGAAGGGCTCGCGGGCGTACTGCAGCACGCGGTGCCGGATGCGCGGATCACCGTCGAGGAGTTTTACCCGGTGTGGATCAGTGTCGAAGACTACGAGCCGACTGAGCTGGGCGAGAACTGCCTGCTCGGCCGTGGTTTTTACGCTCGGGGCAATTCGGTGCGGGTCGTTATTACCCCGCAGACGCGCGAATCGGTGCTCGGCCTGATGCCGGGGCAGGGCAATCACTGCGAAGTGATGGCGCTGCTGCGGTTCTATCTCGGCTACGAGGCGCAGGCGCATCTGGAGATGCACGTGCGCCCGGAACTGATGCCTGCGCAGGTATTGAATTCGGATCAGGTCAGTCTCGGTTACACAACGCAGTTGCCGCGGCTGCGCGCACGTGGTCGAACGGACACGGTCACGCGGGTGCAACTGGGCGTCTGGACGGGTGGCAGTGACCGGCAAGCGGTTCAACACCGTCCAGGGCATTGACACAGTCAGCGACTCGACGATTCATGAACACGGAACACCAGGAGAACCAACAGGATGATGCGAGCACTTCGAACCGGCGCAGTGGCGTTGGCCACCCTTGCCGTCGCAGGCTGCGGAGTTGGGCAGGCGGTGAAGGACAGCACAGTGGACGCAGCGAAATGGGCGTTCACCACGCAGATCAAGACGATGAACGTGGACCTCGTCAGCCGGTCGTCATTAAACACAAACGGCGCTGGACAATCGTTGTCGACGGTGGTGCGGATCTATCAGTTGAAAACGCCGCAGGCGTTCGAGCAGCTCGACTACATGCAACTGCAGACGAATGATCTCGACGCGCTGAAAGCCGACCTGCTGGCGACGAAGGATGTCGTGCTGCGGCCCGATGCGAGCGCAAGCGTTGCCGAACCGATGAACAGCGATGCGGAGTATGTCGGCGTGGTCGCGTTTTTCCGCGACGCGGGCAAGGATTCGACGTGGAAGCTGGTGGTGCCGAAAAAACAGTGGAAGCAGACCGACCCGGTGAAGATCGAGGTGCGCGACAACACACTGCAACTGGTGGGCGCGAAAACGGAACCGGTGAGGCGGGACGCGCCGCTGCAGAGCGTCCCGAATCCGCCAAAGCCGAAACCGGCGGTCATTACGGAATACGGCACGCAGGCTGGCTGAACAGTAGAACCGCCATTCCGCCGCGCGCTGCGAGGCGCCGCCAGCGCGCGCGAATGACAGGCCGGAGATGCTGTCGTCTCGATCCGGCCAGGCGCCATGCCATGTTCTCAGTTTTTGAAAGACGGGTTCCCGATATCGCCGGGTTCTCCTTGAACATGGAAGCCTGTAACGTTGGACGTGCCATCCGCGAAAAAGGAGCCGTTCAATGATGCGCCCACATCCGTATTCGAGCGACATCGCCTTCACGCCCACAGTGAAGGCGATCCAGACCCGCAACGGTTCGCGTGCCGCCTATGCGCGCATGGAAACCGAACGCGGCTGGCAGACCCGTATCACGCCGGATGTCGCGAGTTTCATCGAACGCCAGACGAGCGTGTTCTTCGCCACCGCGAACGACGAAGGGCAACCCTACATTCAGCATCGCGGCGGCCCCGCGGGTTTTCTGCATGTGCTCGACGACCGCACGATCGCGTTCGCCGATTTCGCGGGCAACCGCCAATACATCACGCAGGGCAATCTCGCCGACAATCCGAAGGTGTACCTGTTCCTGATCGACTACGCACACCAGCGGCGCATCAAGATCTGGGGCGAGGCGCGCGTGGTCGAAGACGATCCCGCGCTGCTGGCAAAGCTGATGCCGCAAGAGTACAAAGCGCGCGGCGAACGCGCGATCGTGATGACGGTGAGCGCGTGGGACGTGAACTGCCCGCAGCATATTCCGCAGCGTTTCGACGCAGCGGACGTGGCCGCCGCACTGGACGAACGCGACCGGCGCATCGAAGCGCTCGAGGCGGAACTCGCGCAACTGCGGAAAGCGTCGCGCGCATGATTTGACGCGGGCTTCGACCCGCTATGATGGTGTCAACGCCACTCGGTCGTCACCATCATGCGCATTGCTCCTTTACCTCCGCTCCAATGCCTGATCGCCTTCGAATCGGCCGTGCGGCATGCCAGCTTCACCAAAGCGGCCGCGGAACTGCATCGGACGCAAAGCGCGGTCAGCCGGCAGATCGCGCAGCTCGAAGACTTCCTCGGCCGCTCGCTGTTCGTGCGAGAGCACCGCGCGTTACGTCTGACGATCGCCGGCGAAGGCTATGCGAAGCACGTGCAGTGGCTGCTGGTGAGGGCGCTGATCGATGACCTCGTCGAGTATATCCACGACACGGTGTGAGCAGAGGTTCGACGCGTCGCGCGGCGCGGATTTGGCTTGCGCGAAAGACGAACGTAGAATCGCCCGCTTGACGACACGACATAGCGATTGCATCGCGATCGAAAAGACAGGAGGAGCACAAGCATGAGTCAGCGCGAAACCGGGCCGATCGCGGCCGCAGTCTATCGCGGCGACGTGATCGAGAACACGCATATCGCTCACGTTGCGGTGGTTCAGGCCGATGGCCGCCTGCTGTATTCGTTCGGCGATCCGTCGCGCTTGACGCTGGTGCGCTCCGCGGCAAAACCTGCGCAGGCGTTGGCCGTGCTCGAAACCGGCGCGCTCGAGCGTTTTGCTTTCGACGAAGCCGACCTCGCGCTGATGTGCGGTTCTCACAGCAGCGAGCCGCGCCATATCGAACGCACCCGCCAGATGCTGGCGAAGGCGCAGGTTAGCGAGGCGGATTTGCGTTGCGGCGGCCATCCTCCTTTGTCTGACGCTATTTATGTCGACTGGCTGAAGCGCGACTTCAAACCGGGCGCGGTGTGCAGCAATTGCTCGGGCAAGCACGCGGGCATGCTGGCCGGCGCGCAGGCCATCGGCGCGGCGCTCAAGGACTATCACCTGCCCGAACATCCGTTGCAGGCTCGCGTGAAGCATACGGTTGCCGACGTATGCGATCTTCCGGACGAGGCCGTGCAATGGGCGACCGACGGCTGCAATCTGCCGACGCCGGCGTTTGGTCTCGATCGTCTTGCGCGTCTGTTCGCGAAGCTTGCCGATGCCGCCGATCATGACGCCGCGCCTGCTTCGGTTTCGGTTTCGTTGCGTACCGCCGCGCTCGCCCGCATCTATCGCGCGATGACGACCTACCCCGAACTGGTGGCAGGCGAGGGGCGCTTCTGTACGGCGCTGATGCGGGCCTTTGACGGCGAACTCGTCGGCAAGGTCGGCGCCGACGGCAGTTATGCGATCGGCGTGCGCGCGTCCGGGCAGACCGCGAGGCTCGGCGCCAAAGGGGCGCTCGGCATTGCGGTGAAAGTCGAGGACGGCAACCTGATGGTGCTTTACGCGCTTGCCGCGGAACTGCTTGCGCAACTCGGTATCGGCAGCGCGCAGCAACGCGCCCCGCTCGATGCATACCGCGCACCGCCGATGCGCAACACGATCGGCATCGAGATCGGACATCTTGCGATCACGCTCGCGCTCGAACCGCGTCCGCAGTAAGTAAGGGCGCGTGTACGAGCGTTGGCTAGCGCGTTGTGTGCGTCATCGTCAAGCGGGCTTCGCGCCGCCCGGGTCGGCCGGCTTAAAGCGGCTTTGCACGGCAACGAGCTGATCGTCGTTGGTGGCGACGAGCCACAAGCGCGCCCGCTCGACCATATGCCGGTTGTGATCCTTCAACGAGCCCATCGAGACCGCGGTTTTCCACGCCACCGGCGCGACACGGCTCGTTCTTCCGGATGGCGTGCCGACCAGCAGGGAATAAGGCCCAAGCGGAAGCGACACGAGCGGCAGAGCCGGGCTCGCGCGCACCCGCCAATCGATAAACGGTGTTTCGCTAAAGAGCAGAGGCGTGGGCAAGCCGTGCAGCACGGTGAAGTCATAAAGCGCGAGTTGTTCACGCATGCCGACATACACACGCCGAATATCGGCGACGACGGCGGCACGGATCTCGTCGTCGAACATCGCTTCCTGCGCGTAGCGTGCCATCGCCTGCTGGGCATCGAGCTGATAGGCGCTAAAGATGCCGAGCTCGACGCAATCGTGCACCGCGCGTTGCACCTCGGCCGCCGAACCGGCTTCTTCCGGTTTGCCGAACTGGGCGGCGCGCAGGAAGCGGGCGAGACCCGCCTCCTGAATGGCGGGGCCTTCGGCCTTCGGATCGTCGTCGGCGTCTTTGCCGAGCGCCACATAGACATATTTTTCGGCGGCGAAACGTGACTTCTTGCCGTCGTCGAACTTGATTTCACCATCGACGCAGTCGAGATAGCGTGTCCCGACCCGGCCATGCTCCCACACGTAATTCTTCAGGAAGGGACGTAACGGATGCAGCGTGTCGTGGTCAGTCATTGCCAACTCCGGTGCCGCAGTGAGGTTTCCGGATGTTCGCACAACATCGCGGCGCTGCACAGAAACCTCTTCAGCTGTCGAGTGGGCCAGGCAGGTTTTTTGCGGCGATCCGGGCGGCGGCTCCAGTTTGTTGCGTCCGCATACTTACGGTGCGTCGATCTCCAGATCCATCAACGCGGAACTCAAAGACTTGCCGTGCGCATCGAGTGCGAGCGAGCGCGTCACGCCGCCGCCTAGCGCTTCCGTCAGCACGAAATTGAACGCGCCGAG
Source organism: Paraburkholderia sp. FW306-2-2C-D06C (assembly GCF_058781505.1). Taxonomy (NCBI): domain Bacteria; kingdom Pseudomonadati; phylum Pseudomonadota; class Betaproteobacteria; order Burkholderiales; family Burkholderiaceae; genus Paraburkholderia; species Paraburkholderia sp. FW306-2-2C-D06C. The sequence goes on from NZ_JBYSWU010000046.1 coordinate 41,607, forward strand.
GTTCGGCAATTCAAAACGCGTCACCGTACCTTGCACGACGTCGGCCAAATGGGCTTTCACGCGTTCGGCGCTGACCTGCTGCCGCAGATGCACATAATGCCGCGCGTCGTAGCAAATCACCGAAACGTTCAGCGTATTGCCTTTGTCGCCGGTTCGCGAATGGGCGAGGTCCCGCAGTTTCATCTCAAGTCTCCACAAATTCGAACGATGGGCTGACGTGCGTCCTCGGCAACAGAATCGACTGCACGGCAAGCACTTCGCGGGTTGCTTTCGTGACGCCGCCACCGCCTGCCGGGCCATTGGTATAAAGCGTCTCGACCTCGTTGCCGATCTGCGCGGCCTGCTCGACCGATGCCGTGCGCCCGGCTACGCGAGCGCGGACCTCATGCGGCCCGGTGCTGCGCGTTCCCGCAGTCTCGCCGTGCAAAGCGTTCAGGCCGATCAGGTCGAAACGCAATTCGCGCGTTTCGACGCCGCTCAGTTCGAGCCTTTCCCGAACGATATCGAGTGCGAGCCGCGCCCGTTCGACAGCGCCCGGACCGCCGTAAGAAATTTGCCCTTCGCCGATAAAACCATCGACATACGCAACCGATACCTTCAGCGTATCCGTGCGCGGCGTGCCGCGGCCGCCGGTGACACGCACGCGGTCATGCGCTTCCTGAACCACGCGAACCTGCGTAAAGTCGGCGACCACATCCGGTTGCAGATAGCGTTGCGGATCGTGAATCTCATAGAGCAATTGTTCCTTGCAGGTCGCCTCGGTGACACAGCCGCCCGCATGCGGCACCTTCGTGATGGTGACGGAACCATCGGCACTGACCTCGCCGATCGGGAAGCCGAGGCGCGCAAGGTTCGGCACATTCTTGAAGCCCGGATCGGCGAAGTATCCGCCCGTCACCTGTCCCGCGCACTCGAGCAGATGGCCGACGACGGTCGCCTGTCCCAGCGTCGCCCAATCGTCCATATTCCAGCCGAATTCGTGAATCAGCGGCGCGGTGAAGAGCGACGGATCGGCGACCCGGCCCATCAATACGATGTCCGCGCCGGCCGCCAGCGCTTCGACAATCGGCGCGGCGCCGAGATAGGCGTTCGCCGAGACGAGGCGGTCATGAAATGACGCGACGCTTTCGCCCGATTCCTCGAAGTGGAAATCGCCTTGCCGCACGACGTCGAGCACGTCGTCGCCGGTGACGGCGGCGATCTTCAAGCCGGGCAGGCCGAGCGCGCGTGCGATTCGCGCCGTTTCGCGCGCCGCGGCGCGCGGATTGGCGGCGCCCATGTTCGAGACGATCCGCACGCCATTGCGTACGGCGACGGGCAAGACGGCCTTCATCCGTGCCGTCAGCAGCGGGTCATAGCCAAGCTCAGTATCTTTGCGCCGCGCCTGCTGGGCAATCGCGATGGTTCGCTCGGCCAGGCACTCGAATACGAGGTAATCGAGTGCGCCGTGTTCCGCCAGTTCGACCGCGGGTTCGATGCGGTCGCCTGAATAGCCGGCGCCCGCGCCAAGCCGGACAACGCGCGCGTGTGAAGTTGCCGCCATGCTGGTATCGCCCGTGAATGCGCTCATAGAGGAAAAACGCCCAGCACGACACACGCGATCGTCATCACGATCGATGCGCCGAACAGAAGCGGGAACGTAAATTTCTGGTGATCCGCGAGATCGATGCCGCATAAGCCGACCACGAGGAAGGTAGCGGGCGTCAGCGGACTGACCGGAAAGCCCGTGGTCATCTGGCCGAGCAGCGCCGCCTGACCGACATGCACTGCCGGCACACCGAGTTGCGCCGCCACTTCGGCGATGACCGGCAGCACGCCGAAATAGAACGAGTCGGGATCGAACAGCATGCTGAGCGGCATCGCAACGAGGCCGAGCGCAACCGGAATGTGGCCGGCCATGGCGGGCGGCACGAAGCCGACGGCAGCCTGCGCCATCGCCTTCAGCATGCCGCTGCCCTGCATGATGCCGGTGAATACGCCTGCCGCGAGAAGAATGCCCGCCATCATCAGCGCGGCGCGCGCGTGCGCGTCGATGCGCTTGCGCTGCATCTCCACGTTCGGATAGTTCACCATCAACGCAATGCACAAACCGACCATGAACATGATCGCCGGCGGGATTTTCTCGCCCATCACGACCATCGTGCCCAGCACGATCAGCGTCAGCACAATGTTGAACCAGAAGTTTTGCGGGCGGCGCAGCGCCTGTTCCGCCGGCGTGAGTTCACGTTTCGGCATCGGGATGGCGCCGTCGGCGGCGGAGAAGCCGAGGCGCTTTTCTTCACGCCGGCCGAGCCAGAACGCGACGCCGAAGACGAACACGAGGCCGGCGATCTGCACTGGAATCAGCGGATTGAACAGCGCGGAAATGGGTAGATGAAGTGATGCCGATGCGCGGATCATCGGTCCTGTCCACGGCAGAAAGTTGATGCCCGCCGCCATCGACACCGCCGCGGCCAGCACGCGCCGATCCATGTTCAGGCGGTCGTAGAGCGGCAGCATCGCGGGAATCGTCACCAGAAAACAGACCGCGCCGGAGCCGTCAAGGTGAATCAGCAGGGCGAGCAGTGTGGTGCCCACCACGATGCGCGTCGGTTTCGTGCCGACCGCGCGGAGGATGCGATCGATGATCGGATCGAGTGTGCCGGCATCGGTGATCGTGCCGAAGTAGAGGATCGCGAACACGAACATGCCGACTACCGGCGCGAGGCTTTTGAGTCCGTCGATGACGAATTTGCTCGTTTGCAACCCGAAGCCGCCGATTAGCGACGCGGCAATCGGCACGATGATCAGCGCGACCAGCGGCGACATGCGTTTTGAAAGGATCGCCCCGAGCAGGACGGCGATGGTGGCGAGCCCCAGCAATGGCAGCATCTGCGTGTCTCCGAACTTGTTTTTTAGTGCATTCCAGCGTAGTTTCGTGACGACGATAAAGCAATTGAAATGATTTGATTGCAGCAATCACGGAATGTAATGGATCTGAATCTTCGCGATATCCGGGCGTTCATCGCTGTGGCGCAGACAGGCAACTTCACGCGCGCGGCGGCGCAGTTGCATCTGTCGCAGCCTGCTTTGACGGTGCAAATCCGCCGCCTCGAGGAGACGGTCGGCGCGCGGCTGTTCGATCGCAATAGCCGCAACGTGGCGTTGACGCCGACAGGACGCGAACTGCTGCCGGTGCTGCAAAAATCGCTCTACGACATGGAGCATGTGCTGCTCGATGCCCGCGCGCTCGGCGACGGTTCGACGGGGACGGTGCGCGTTGCGTGCCTGCCGTCGTTTGCGGCGAGCCTGCTGCCCGATCTGATTCGCGCGTTCAAACACGATTTCCCGCGAGTGGGATTTCACATTCGTGACGTGGTGGCGGGCATGGTGAACACGCTGGTGCGCAACGAAGAGGTCGACGTTGGCTTGACCGGCGGCGAACTATCCGATTCGACGCTCGAGGTGCTGCACGTCGCGGAAGACCGTTTGGTCGTGGTCTGTCCAAAGGATCATCCGCTGGCGCGCAAGCGCCGCATCACGTTGAAGGATCTCGTCAGCGTGCCGCTCGTGTTGACGGCGCGCGGCACGAGCGTGCGCGCGGTCGTCGATGCCGCGCTGGCGAACGCTCACTGCACGCCCGAGGTGAGTTGCGAGCCCACCTACATGATGACGGCGGTCGCGATGGTGCGCGGCGGCCTCGGCGTGACGATACTGCCGGGCGCCGCGCGCGAAGTGCTGGCGGAGCCGAAACTGGTGGCCCGACCGATCGACGATCCGGCCTTCGTGCGGCCGATCGCGTTAGTCAAGAAGCGCGGACGAACGCTGTCGCCGGCGACGGATGCCTTTGTTGCCGTGCTGTTGCAAAGACTGGAACGCCAATCTGCGACGCGGCTGCGATAAGGCGGGCCGCAAAAATACACGCTTCGTAAGGCAAAAAAACTAAAAAAATCAAAAAAATAAACCGTTACCTACGGTTACAGAAACGACAGCACCGTTTCACACACCACGTAAAGCGCCTCCTAGAATGCACAGCGATCGATCGTGGCATCGCTACTCACCAGCAAGTCAACTGCAAGCCAGTAGCCATGCACCGCGCATCGGTGTTCTTTCGCTTCCACTACAAGGAGAACGTATGATCCGCTTGCCCCTCGCCATCACCAGTGCCTGCATGGCCAGTCTTCTGGTTGTCGCTACCGCCGCCAGCGCTCAAACTTCGCCAGCCGCGCCGTCGGCGGCCACGCCGGAGGCCGGCCGTCTGCATGCCGCCGATCAGGCGTTCATCGCGGATGCAACCAGGGCCGTCTCCACGCAGCGCGATGCCGCGCGCATCGCCACGTCGCGCTCCACCGATAGGGACGTCAAGGCATTTGCCGAACGCGTGTCGAACGACAACGCCAGACTGTCGGAAGCCCTGCGCGCCGCCAGCCCGCGCGGCGTCGACGTGCCGAAGAACGATCCGGACACCGCGGTGCTCGCGAGCATCAACAACCTGCGCGGCGCCGAATTCGACAAGGTCTACATCGAGCAGGTCGCACTCGCCGGCGAGCAAAAAGCACTCTCGGCATTTCAGGCGGAAATCGCGTCAGGCCGCGATGAACAATTGAAGGACGCAGCGAAGAAGGCGCTCCCGACCATCCAGGAACACTACGCAATGGCTCAGGAACTGGCTAAGCGCAAGCATCTGCACGCAGCAGCACAGTAATGCCTGAAGCGCGTCACGTAGCGGCGTGACGCGCGCTACAATCGCCCATTCCACGGGCGGTTATTCAAATCGCATGGTTGCGGCAGTTCGAATGCGTTCTTTTCGGCGATAATCGGCTTCGTTCTTTCGAGCCAGGGTTGCGCGGCGTTTGGCGCGGTTCGGCAATTCGAAAGCTGTCTTCCGATTCCACACGCATTCAATAAAAGCTCATCCATGAGCAAGCCTGCCAATCTGCCGCAACAGTTGGACAACATGCTTCGGCAAGCCGTCGCGCTTCAGCAGAACGGCGCATTCGCCGAGGCCGAAGAACTCTATCGCGAGATTCTCGAACTCAAGCCACGCCATGTCGGCGCGCTGCAACTGCTGGGCGCGCTCGCGCTGCAAGCGGGCCGGCTGCAAGAGGGCATCGAGCTGCTCAGGAAAGCCATCGCCATCGATGCGAAACAGGCGCCGATCCATTCGAATCTCGCCTATGCGCTCAACGCGTTGCAGCGTTTCGACGAAGGCCTCGCGAGCGCCGATCGCGCACTGGCGCGTCAGGCCAGATTTCCCGACGCATTGAACAATCGCGGCAACGCGCAGGCGGGTCTGAGTCTGCCCGTGGAGGCGCTCGGCAGCTTTGATCGCGCGCTCGCCTTGAGGCCGGATTTCGCGCAAGCCTGGAATAATCGCGCCTGCGTGCTGCGCGATCTGGGCCGTCCCGCCGATGCGTTGGCAAGCTGCGATCGCGCGCTCGCCTTGCAGCCGAATTATCCCGACGCCTGGAGCAATCGCGGCAATGCGCTCAGCGATCTGAACCAGCCGGAAGAGGCGCAACGCAGCTATCGGCGCGCGCTCGAACTCGCGCCCGCGTTTGCCGACGCCTGGAACAATCTCGGTCTGACCCAGATCGATCTCAACGAGCACGCGCAGGCGTTGCTCAGCTACGAGCGCGCGCTGGCGGTGAATCCCGCTTCCGCCGAGACGCATTGGAACGAAGCGCTGTGTCTGCTGCAAATGGGGCGGCTCGAAGCGGGGTGGCAGAAGTACGAGTGGCGTTGGGAACGCAGCCGGATCAAGGAAAGCAAGCGCCGCTTTGCCGAACCCCTCTGGCTGGGCGATTTTTCGCTCGACGGCAAAACCATTCTCCTGCACGGGGAGCAGGGCCTGGGCGACACGCTGCAGTTTTGCCGCTATGCCGCGCTGGTGTCGAAGCTCGGCGCCAAGGTCGTGCTCGAAGTGCCGCCGGAGTTGATGCGGCTCATGTCCACACTCGATGGCGTGGGTCAATGGGTCGAATCCGGCCAGGCGCTGCCGCCGTTCGATTGTCACTGCCCGTTGCTGAGTCTGCCGCTCGCATTCAGAACCGGCATCGCGAGCATTCCGTCGCAGACGCCCTATCTATTCGCCGACGCCCAGGCCGCCCGCTTGTGGCATGACCGTATCGAAGCACACGCGGACGGCCGCCTGAAAGTCGGACTCGTCTGGGCCGGCGGAAATCGGCCGCATGTCGCCGAACTCCGCAAGAACGACGCGCGCCGCTCGATCACGTTCGAGCGGCTCGCACCGATTCTCGACGTGCCGAACGTGCGGTTCTTCAGCCTGCAAAAAGGTCCGGCGACGCAGCAACTGCCCGCCAACGAATCGGCTCACCGCGTCGTCGACTACACCGGGGAACTCGATGATTTCGCCGATACCGCGGCACTGGTGGCGAACCTCGACCTGGTGATTTCGGTGGACACGTCCACCGCGCATCTGGCCGGTGCGCTGGACAAGCCCGTATGGATTCTGAATCGCTTCGACACATGCTGGCGCTGGATGCTCGAGCGCACGGATACGCCGTGGTATCCGCGCGCGACCCTGTTCCGGCAGCCCGCCCTGGGCGATTGGGACAGCGTGATTCGGGCCGCGCGCGACGCGCTGGCCGCATTGAGTACGCCGGCCGTGCCGGCGGTCGACCAAAGATAAAAACTCGAATACCGATCCTTCACGGAGGATCGAAAGGTTGGGGGCGTTACCGCACGGCGAGCCCGACGCGTTGGCGCAGACGCGCGTAGACTGAATGTCCGTTTATCGACGTATCGACGGCTATGCCATGGAGATTCTTCAATGGAATACAGACATTTGGGCGCGTCCGGTTTCACGGTGCCGGTGCTGAGTTTCGGCACGGGCACCTTCGGCGGCAAGGGCGAATTCTTCGAAGCGTGGGGCGCCACCGACGTGGCCGAGGCGCGCCGTTTGATCGACATCTGCTTCGACGCGGGCGTCACCCTGTTCGATAGTGCCGACATCTATTCGAAAGGCGCTTCCGAGTCGGTGCTCGGCGAAGCGCTCAAGGGCAAGCGCGACAAAGCGATCATCTCGACCAAGGCGACCTTCCGCTTCGACGATGATCCGAACCATGTCGGCTCATCGCGCTTTCATCTGGTTCAGGCGGTCGATGCGGCGCTCAGGCGCCTGCAAACGGACTACATCGACCTGTTCCAGTTGCACGGCTTCGACGCGAAGACGCCGATCGCCGAAGTCCTGTCCACGCTCGACGATCTCGTGCGCGCCGGCAAGATCCGCTACACCGGCGTGTCGAATTTCTCCGGCTGGCATTTGATGAAATCGCAGGACATCGCGGATCGCTACGGCTATCCGCGCTATGTCGCGAATCAGACGTACTACTCGCTCGTCGGCCGCGATTACGAGTGGGAGCTGATGCCGCTCGGCGTCGATCAAGGCGTGGGCGCGGTGGTGTGGAGCCCGCTCGGCTGGGGCCGGCTCACCGGCAAGCTCAAGCGCGGCCAGCCGCTGCCGGATACGAGCCGTCTGCATAAGACCGCCGACATGGGCCCGCCGGTACCGGACGAGTATCTGTTCCGCGTGCTCGATGCGATCGACGAGGTCGCCGCCGAAACCGGCAAGACGGTGCCGCAAATCGCGCTGAACTGGCTGTTGCAGCGTCCGACGGTATCCACGGTGCTGATCGGCGCGCGCAACGAGGAGCAGTTGCGGCAGAATCTCGGCGCGGTCGGCTGGAATCTGACGCCCGAGCAGGTGGCCAAACTCGATGCCGCCAGCGCCGTGCGTCCGGCTTATCCGTACTGGCATCAGGAAGGATTTGCCGAGCGCAATCCGAAGCCTGTTTAAGCGCTTTGCAATAAGCGCCAACGCGCTCCGGCCCGACGTCATTTCACGAGTTCGGCCGGAGCGGCGAATAGTTCGCCGTAGTAGCGGCGGCCGGCGTCGAGATGCGCGTCGAACGCAAAGCCCTGCGCGAGCATCGCGTGGAAACGCCAAGGTTCGTGCATCGCCTTGGGCGCCCCCGCTTCGGCGTCACCGGCTTGACGCTCCCAGCTCGGCGCTCCCGGTTCGGCGTCACCGGTTTGGCGCTCCCAGCTCGGCGTCCCAGCTATCGCGCTCAACGCTTGATCTTTGCTTCCAGCAAATCGGCCATGCCGATCCGCCGGGCGAAGTCGATGCGTACGCGCTCCGACACTTCGAGCACTTCACGCGACGCCGCCGTTGGCGCGCAGGATCTGGCCGTTGACCCAGCCGGCGTCGGGACCGGCGAGAAACGACACCACCGACGCGATATCGTCCGGCTGGCCAAGGCGTTGCAGCGGCGGCATCTTCGCGAAGGTCTGGATCTGCTCTTCGGTCTTGCCGTCGAGGAACAGCGACGTGGCGATCGGGCCCGGCGCAACGGCGTTGACGGTGATGTTGCGGCCGCGCAGTTCCTTGGCGAACACATGCGTGAACGCTTCGACGGCGGCCTTCGTGCCGTTGTAGACCGCATAGCCAGGCATGTTCAACGCGAGCGTGGTGCTCGAGAAGTTGACGATGCGCCCGCCGTCGTTGATTCGGGCCGCGGCTTCACGCAAGGTGTTGAAGGTGCCGCGCACGTTGATGTCGAAGGTCTGGTCGTACAGCGCGTCGCTGGTGTCGGCGAGCGGCACGGTCTTGAGAACACCGGCGTTGTTGACCAGTACGTCCACCTTGCCGAGTTGCTGTTCGGTGGTTTCGAACAGGCGGCGTACCTCGTCGGGCTTCGAGACGTCGGCCTTCACTGCGATCGCCCTGGCGCCGGCAGCCTTGAGTTCGGCGACCAGTGCGTCGGCTTCCGTCGAGCTCGATGCGTAGTTGACGGCGACTGCGAAACCGTCTTTGGCGAGCCGTTGCGCAACAGCTGCGCCGATGCCGCGGGATGCGCCGGTCACGATGGCGACTTGAGCGTTTTTGATCGTGTTCATGATTCGTTTCCTTCCGTGTGGTGAGTGGGTGAGACGAATCATGGACGTTTTCTTGTTAGAGATAATCTGGTTACACTTGCTATCATTATTCCATTTGCTTTAATAATTACCCGGCGGCCTCCCGGCGGACCCGTCGTACAGGCGTTGAACATGGATCGTTTCGAGGAAATGCGGGTGTTCGTGCGGATTGCCGAGCGGCAGAGCTTCACGCGGGCGTCAGACGATCTGCAGATTCCGCGCGCCACCGTCACCAATCTGATGAAACGCATGGAACGGCGGCTCGGCGCGCGGCTGCTGGAGCGCACCACGCGCTCGGTGCGCCTCACGCATGACGGCGAGGCGTATTACCGGCGCTGCGTGCGGCTCATCGCCGATATGGAGGAGGCTGAGGGCTCGTTCACGAACATCGCGCCGAAGGGCTTGTTGCGGGTGAATTTGCAAAGCACACTGGCGCGGCACTTCGTCGTGCCGGCGCTGCCGGCGTTCCTTGCGCAGTTTCCCGAGATCGAGCTGACGATCGGCGAAGACGACCGGCTGGTCGATCTGGTGCGCGAGGGGATCGATTGTGTGCTGCGGGCGGGTAATTTGCAGGATTCGTCGATGGTGGGGCGGCGCGTCGCGCAACTGCCGCAAGTGACAGTGGCGAGCCCGGCCTATCTCGCGGCCCACGGCGAGCCTGCCGATCCAGCGGAGCTGTCCATGCACCGGGCGGTCAACTACCTGTCGAGCGCGACCGGCAAACCGGTGCCGCTCGAATTCACCGTCGACGGCCGCGAGAGGGCGGTGTATCTGCCGGCGGCGGTGTCGGTGACCGGCGCCGATCTCTACACCGGCTCGGCGGTGGCCGGCCTCGGCATCGTGCAGGTGCCGCTATACCGTGTGGCGGCAGAACTGGCCTCAGGGCGGCTGAAGGTCGTCCTGGCGGATTTTCCGCCGCCGCCGATGCCGGTGTCGGTGCTCTATCCGCAGAACCGCCAGTTGTCGTCGCGCGTGCGGGTGTTTGCGCAGTGGCTGCGCGATATCTTCGAAGCCGCCGGCGCGGATTGACCGTCTACTAAAAGTCCCATTTATTCGAACTGCTGATGCCGGTGGTGCGCATGTGATGTATGTCGCGTGGCGCGGCGATCAGGAAGGGCGCGCGTTGCGGTGGTGGCTCGAGCAGTTGCGGCAGCCCCGCCTGGCCAGGCGATTGGTGCGGGGTGTGGATAGGGTTGTTGGCGTTTGACGCGCGGCGGGTTTCTTGTTGTGCGCCGGCGGCGCTGTTTATAGTGGGATCATACGTGCCGTGCCGGCGATATTGCTTTTTGCACGGTGAGCGGATAAGAGGAGCAGGGCAATGATCGATGGACTGGTGGGCGGGCGGTTGTACGGCGAGGCACAGATTCGCACGGGGCAAAATGGCAAGCGGTTTGTGACCTGCAAGGTGCGGGCTGCCACCAATGACGGCGATACGATTTTCGTCAATGTGATTGCGTTTGATGACGATGTCCAACGTGGACTGCTGGCGCTGAGCGATGCCGATAGCGTTGCGCTGAGTGGGGCGTTGACGCCCAAGGTCTGGACTGACAAGAATGGCCTGGTCAAGCCGGCTATGGATATGGTTGCACACAAGGTGCTGGCGGCTTATGGTTCGCGAGATGACGAGGGTTGATGTTTTTTGCCGCTGCCAAAGGAAAGAATCAACATTAACCCCATGTCAAACCACAACCCCATAATGTCATCTTCAAACCGCGCAAAAGCGGCCTAATATCAAAGCCAACCAAGCTGACGGGGGTCATCATGCAACGCTATCGTTCGCTGGGCATCGTGACCGGTGCGGCGCCGCTGGCGAGCGCCGACGTATTGAGCAAGATGACCGCCGCCTGGCGCCGTTCGCGCGCCGCAGGACGATTCGACCTTGTGCTCGAGCAACAGCCGTGGCATGGCTCGGCCTTGATCGACGCGGCGAACGCCGCATTCAAACTCCACGTATTCGACACGATCCGTACCTTCGAAAAACGTGGAGTCGATGCCATCGTATTGCCCTGCTTCCTCAGTCATACCTTCATCGACGAGCTGACGGCGAACGCGTCCCTCCCGATCGCCGACATCATGCTGGCGCTTTCGCTGCATGTGCGGCAAGCCTTTCCGTCGGTTCGGCGTGTCGGTGTCCTTACTTCCGAGTACATACGCGGCAACGGCCTTTTCGAGCGCTATTTCGACGCCGCGCAATTCGACGTGCTGCATCCGCGCGATGAACACGGCGTGGATCGCGTCACCAGCGCGGTGTATGGCGACGACGGCATCAATAGCGGTCGTCTCTACGGCCGGCCAGTCGAGTTGCTGCGGGCGGCCTGCGCGGACCTCGTCGCGCAAGGCGCGCAAATCATCCTGCCCGGGCTCGCCGAAATCGCCATGGTCGCGCGCGCGCTCGGCACGCTGGACGTGCCGCTGGTCGACGCCAATCTGGTCTACGCGCGCTACGTCGCGGCGGCGCAATTCCCGCAGCCGCAGCGGCGCTTCAAGGTGGGCGTGCTGGGCGGTGTCGGACCCGCGGCGACCGTCGATTTCATGGCGAAGCTGGTGCGCAACACGCCGGCTGCGCGCGATCAGGACCATATCAAGGTCATGGTCGAGCAGAATCCGCAGATTCCGGATCGTACCGAAGCCCTGCTCGGCAACGGCGACGATCCGACACTCGCCCTCTATGCGGCGTGCAAGACGCTCGAAGAGGGCGGCGCGGATATCATCGCGATTCCGTGCAATACCGCGCATGCGTTTGTCGAGCGGATCCAGCCTGCGCTGAACATCCCGATCGTCAATATGCCGACCTGTACCGTCGATTATCTGCGCGAGTCGTTCCCGACCCTGCGTGAAGTCGGCATGCTGGCGACTTCAGGCACGCTCGCAAGCCGCGTCTACGAGAAAGCGCTCGAGGTGCGCGGCCTCGTGCAGGTCGTGCCGTCCGCGGCGGCACAGGCGCGGCTGATGAACGCGGTCTACGGGCGCCATGGCGCCAAGGCCGGCCATACGTCGGGCGAGTGCAGCGACGACGTCGCCGCCGCGGTCGACGATCTGGTCGCGCAAGGCGTGCAGGTGATCGTGCTGGGCTGCACCGAACTGCCGCTGCTGCTGCGCGGCTCGACGCTGGCGCGGCCCGGCGGACTGGTGGTGCGGCTGATCGATCCCGCCGAGGTGCTGGCGAGACGCTGTGTGGCTTATGCGCTGGGCGGCAATAGGGCAGCTGATGGTTCGGGTGCCGATGCGCCGGCCGATACTCTGGTCAATTCGGCGGCCCTCACGGTGGACCGGTTCAGCATGGCGAGCGTCTACGGCTAGATCGGGCTTGCGGATGCGCAGGATATGAATTCGCAGTGCGTTCGATCGCTTCACCCGCGGCGGCGGTACGGCCGCGGCCGGAGCGCCACCTCTCACGGCTTTGCGCCACCCTTTCAAATCGCTCCCAACCCATGTTGCCCCCACGCTGACCGGCCAGACGGCGCGCCTCCGGCGTCGCCTGTCATTGTCGGAAGCGGTGCCGCAGCGAGGCCGTGCCGCGTCATGGAAAACTGTATAAATATACAGTATAGTATCCCGTTGCAGCCCGGCCCTCCGCGTGTCGTCCCGCGCGGCCGGGGTGCCCCGAACTTGCGCGGTCGCGAGGCGTCCGTGAGAGGTGGCCCACTCATTCAGACGGTCGGATAAATTGGCATCTAACGGCATTATCAAGATTCGCGGCGCGCGTCAGCACAACCTGAAGAACGTCGATCTCGACGTGCGAACCGGCGAAATGACGGTCGTCACCGGCCCGTCCGGTTCCGGCAAATCGAGTCTCGTGTTCGACACGCTGTACGCGGAAGGGCAGCGGCGCTACGTCGAAACCTTCAGCGCTTACGCCCGGCAGTTTCTCGACCGCATGGACCGGCCGCAAGTCGACCGTGTCGACGGCGTGCCGCCCGCCATCGCGATCGACCAGACCAATCCGGTGCGCAGCTCGCGCTCCACGGTCGGCACGATGACCGAACTCAACGACCACCTGAAGCTGCTCTACGCGCGGGCGGCCGAGCTGTTCGATCGCAAGACCGCGCAGCAGGTGCGCCACGACTCGCCGGAAACGATTTACGCCGATCTGCTGGCGCGCACCGCGGAGCACGATCCGCGGCTGGTCGTCACGTTCCCGGTAGAGTTGCCGGAGTCCGCGTCGGAGCAGGAAGTCGAGCAATGGCTGTCCGCGAGCGGCTACACGCGGGTGCAGGCGCAGCGCGAAGTCGATTCGCCCACCGGCAAGCGCAAGCTGCTGGACGTGGTGGCCGACCGCTTCCGTTTGCGCCAGGTCGACAAGCAGCGGGTGGTCGAAGCGATCGAGGCGTCGCTCAAACGCGGCGGTGGCCGCGTCAACCTCTACGTGCTGCCGCAAGCGCCGGCAGCGCCGGAGGCTAACGAAGCGGAGCCGCAAATCTGGCGGTTTTCCACCGGTCTGCACAATCCCGAAAGCGACCTGCGTTACGCCGACCCGCAACCGGCGCTGTTCTCGTTCAACTCGGCTTACGGCGCGTGCGAAGTCTGCCGCGGTTTCGGCCGGGTAATCGGCGTCGATCTCGGTCTCGTCATCCCCGACGCGCGCAAGACGCTGCGCGAAGGCGCGATCAAGCCAATGCAGACGCCGGCCTGGAAGGAGTGCCAGGACGATCTGATGCGCTACGCGGCGAAAGCCGATATCCGGCGCGGCACGCCGTGGGGCGAACTGACGGATGCCGAGCGCGACTGGGTCATCAACGGTTCGCCAGACTGGAACGGCAAGTGGCAAAGCCATTGGTACGGCGTCAAACGCTTCTTCGAATATCTCGAATCGAAAGCGTACAAGATGCACATTCGCGTGCTGCTGTCGAAGTACCGCAGCTATACGCCGTGCGAAACCTGCGGCGGCGCGCGTCTGAAAACGGAGTCGCTGTTGTGGCGCCTCGGCACCCGAGCGAATGCCGACTCGGTGCTCGCGCCCGAACGGCGCTTCATGCCGCGCGGCGTCGACTGGCAGCGCGCGCAACTCGAGGCGTTGCCGGGTCTGACCGTGCACGATCTGATGCTGCTGCCGATCGAGCGCATCCGGCGTTTCTTCGACGAGATCAGCCTGCCGAGCGCATTGCTCGACGACGCGCTCAAGCTGCTGCTCGCCGAAGTGCGTACGCGCCTCAAGTATCTGTGCGACGTCGGTCTGGGCTATCTGACGCTCGACCGGCAAAGCCGCACGCTGTCGGGCGGCGAGGTGCAGCGGATCAACCTCACCACGGCGCTCGGCACATCGCTCACCAAAACGCTGTTCGTGCTCGACGAGCCGAGCATCGGCCTGCATCCGCGCGATCTGAACCGGATCGTCGAAGCAATGCACCGGCTGCGCGATGCGGGCAATACGCTGGTGGTGGTCGAACACGATCCGTCGGTGATGCTCGCGGCGGACCGCCTGATCGACATGGGCCCGGGGCCGGGCGAACGCGGCGGCTCGATCATTTACGACGGCTCGCCCGAGGCGATCCGTTCGTCCGGCACGCTGACCGGCGAGTACCTGGGCGGGCGCCGGCACGTGGCGGACGCGGCGCACTGGTCGCAGCGTCCGGTGGATGCAGGCACGCCGCGCATCGTGCTCGAGGGCGCGACCGAACATAATCTGCGCGATGTCACGGTTGAGATTCCGTTGCAACGCTTCGTCTGCGTGACGGGCGTGTCGGGTTCCGGCAAATCCACCTTGCTGCAGGACGTTTTGTATCCGGCCATGGCACGGCACTTCGGTCTCGCCACTGAATCGCCCGGCGCGTTCAGGAGCCTGACGGGCGCCGGTCAGGTCACAGACGTCGTATTCGTCGACCAGTCGCCGATCGGCAAGACCGCGCGCTCGAATCCCGCCAGTTACGTCGGCGCGTTCGACGAAATCCGCAAGCTGTTCGCCAAGGCGCCGCTTGCGAAGCAACGCGGTTACGGCCCCGGCATGTTCAGCTTCAACTCGGGCGAAGGACGTTGCCCGACCTGCGGCGGTTCGGGCTTCGAGCACATCGAAATGCAGTTCCTGAGCGACGTGTATTTGCGCTGTCCGGATTGCGACGGCCGCCGTTATCGCGCCGAACTGCTCGAAGTGAAGATCGAGCGAGGCGAGCCGGCGCGCGCCCTGAGCATTGCCGACGTGCTGGAACTGACGGTGAGCGAAGCCACCGCCTACTTCGCGGAGGACGCCGAAGTGTTGCGCGTGCTGCAGCCCATCGTCGACGTGGGCCTCGAATACGTGAAGCTCGGCCAGCCTGTGCCGACGCTGTCCGGCGGCGAGGCGCAGCGGCTCAAGCTCGCCGGTTTTCTCGCGGAATCGGCGCAGGCGCGCACCGCGCGCAGCGCAAAACAGGCGGTCGCGAAACGTCTGTTCATGTTCGACGAGCCGACCACCGGCCTGCATTTCGACGACATCGCCAAGCTGATGCAGGCGTTCGGCAAGCTGCTCGCAAGCGGCCATTCGCTGATCGTGATCGAGCACAATCTCGACGTGATCCGCGCGGCCGACTGGCTGATCGATCTCGGCCCCGAAGGCGGGGACGGCGGCGGCCGGGTGCTGTGCGCGGGCACGCCCGAAGACGTCAAGCATTGCGGTCAATCGCATACCGGCGAGGCACTGCTGCAATACGACCGCGCGATGAGCGCCGCGGCCGAGCCGTCGCCACAAGGTATTCCGTTGCAAAAGGCGCTGAGTGCAGCGCGTGCGCGCCGGGCGATCGAAGGCGAGGACGTGGTGCGCATCGTCAATGCGCGCGAGCACAATCTGAAGGCGCTCGACGTCGATATTCCGCACGGCAAGTTCAACGTGATCACCGGCGTGTCCGGTTCGGGCAAATCCACGCTCGCCTTCGACATTCTGTTCCACGAAGGGCAGCGCCGTTACCTCGAATCGCTGAACGCGTACGCGCGGTCGATCGTGCAGCCGGCCGGCCGCCCCGAAGTCGACGCGGTGTACGGCATTCCGCCCACTGTCGCGATCGAGCAGCGTTTGTCGCGCGGCGGCCGCAAGAGTACCGTGGCGACCACGTCGGAAGTGTGGCACTTCCTGCGTCTGCTGTATGTGAAGCTCGGTCTGCAACATTGCATTCACGACGGCACGCCGGTCACGTCGCAGAGTGTCGAGTCGATTGCCGCGCAGCTGCTGCGCGATCACAAAGGCGAGCACGTCGGCTTCCTCGCGCCGCTCGTCGTGAACCGCAAGGGCGTCTATACCGATCTCGCGAAGTGGGCGAAAGCGCGCGGCAATACGCATCTGCGCGTGGACGGCGAGTTCGTGCCGGTGGACCCTTGGCCGAAGCTCGATCGCTTTCGCGAGCACACGATCGAGTTGCCGGTGGCCGACATCGTCGTGTCGCCGGACAACGAAGCTGAATTGCGCCGCGCGCTCGACGAGACGCTCGAAATCGGCAAGGGCGTGATGCATCTGCTTGCGCCGCTCGACGGTTTGCACGACGCGATCAGCGGCGGTCATCCCACGGCCACGCTCGGCGCGGTGAAGGTGCTGTCCATCAAGCGCGCGTGTCCGGTGTGCGGCACGAGCTATCCCGAGCTCGACCCGCGCATGTTCTCGTACAACAGCAAGCATGGCTGGTGCACCACCTGTGTCGGCACGGGCCTCGCGCTGACGCGCGAGCAACGTGCGGCATACGACGACACTGTGATCGTCGACGACAATCGCGGCCGCGAGCAAAGCTTGCCGTCGGAGGAGCAGGAACCGGAAGGACTCGTCGACGAACCGTGTCCCGATTGCGCCGGCACGCGTCTGAATCCGACCGCGCGCGCGGTCGCGTTCGATGCGCACGCGATCGTCGAGGTCGCGCAGTGGACGGTTTCCGATACGCGCAAATGGATCGACACGCTGGAAATGACGGGCCGTGAGGCGGAAATCGCGCGCGACGTGATCAGCGAAATCGGCAGCCGTCTGCAGTTCCTCGAAGAAGTCGGGCTCGGCTATCTGAGTCTCGATCGCGCGGCGCCGAGTTTGTCGGGTGGCGAAGCGCAGCGCATCCGGCTCGCCGCGCAGCTCGGCAGCAATCTGCAAGGCGTGTGCTATGTGCTCGACGAACCCACTATCGGTCTGCATCCGCGCGACAACCAGATTCTGCTGAACGCATTGCGCAAGCTGGGC
This sequence comes from Paraburkholderia sp. FW306-2-2C-D06C, assembly GCF_058781505.1. Taxonomy (NCBI): domain Bacteria; kingdom Pseudomonadati; phylum Pseudomonadota; class Betaproteobacteria; order Burkholderiales; family Burkholderiaceae; genus Paraburkholderia; species Paraburkholderia sp. FW306-2-2C-D06C. Next base: position 58,648 of record NZ_JBYSWU010000046.1, read on the forward strand.
GAGAAGGGCAATACGCTGGTGGTGGTCGAACATGACGAAGACACCATTCGGCGTGCCGATCACATCATCGATATCGGGCCCGGCGCGGGCAAGCGCGGCGGTACGCTCATCGCGCAAGGCAGTGTTGCCGATCTGTCGGCGCAATCCGATTCGCTGACCGGGCAGTTTCTCGCGCGGCCGATCGTGCATCCGTTGCAGCCGCGCCGCAAGGTGGTCGCGCCGACCAAACGCGCAGCGGCCGTACCCGAGAACTGGCTAACGGTGCATGGCGGCAAGCTGCACAACCTGCGCAACGTGACGGTCGGCATTCCGCTATCGCGGCTAGTCGCGGTGACGGGTGTGAGCGGTTCCGGCAAGTCGACGCTCGCGCGCGATGTGCTGATGGCCAATCTGCTGGATGCGGTCGGGCGCTCGGTGCTGTCGTCGCCGGCTACGCGGCGTGCGCGCGCGGCGGCGCAGGAGCAGCCGGCGGCGAACCGGCGCTCGAGCGTATTGGCGCGCACGGCGCCCCGCGCGCCGCTCAACGTCACGCACGCATGGCAAGGGTGCGATGCGGTGACCGGCTGGGAAACCATCGACCGTGTGCTCGAAGTCGACCAGACCCCGATCGGCAAGACGCCGCGTTCATGTCCGGCGACCTACATCGGCGTGTGGGACGCGATCCGCAAGCTGTTTGCCGGCACGCTCGAAGCGCGCGCGCGTGGCTACACGGCGTCGCGCTTCTCGTTCAACACGGGTGAAGGCCGCTGTCCCGCTTGCGAAGGGCAAGGCGTGCGCACCATCGGCATGAGCTTCCTGCCCGACGTGAAAGTGCCGTGCGACGTTTGTCACGGTCAACGTTTCAATCCGGAGACGCTCGCGGTCACCTGGCGCGGCAAGAACATCGGCGACGTGCTGACCATGGAAATCGACGAAGCCGTCGAGTTCTTTGCGCCGATTTCCAACATCGCGCATCCCTTGCAATTGATGAAGGACGTCGGGCTCGGTTATCTCACGCTGGGGCAGCCGTCGCCTACGTTGTCGGGCGGCGAAGCACAGCGCATCAAGCTGGTCACCGAGTTGAGCAAGGTGCGCGACGACATCACGCGGCGTGGTCAGAAGCCTCCGCATACGCTGTATGTGCTGGACGAACCGACCGTCGGTTTGCATATGGCGGATGTCGCGAAGCTGATTCGCGTGCTGCACCGTCTCGCGGACGGCGGCCATAGCGTCGTCGTCATCGAGCACGATCTCGACGTGATTGCAGAGGCGGACTGGATCATCGATCTTGGTCCTGAAGGGGGCGTAGGCGGTGGGACAATCGTGGCTGCTATGGATCCCGAAGGACTCGCGCAAGTACCCGAGAGTCACACGGGGGCGGCGTTGAGACCGGTGCTGGCTCGCGCCGAAAGCGCGCACGTCGCGCCAGTCGAAGCGGGCGAAGGCACCAACGGTTAGCACGAACGCGCGACGCAAACCAGCGCAAACACAGGGCCTGCATCGCGGTAACGCGATGCAGGCCCTGTGCTTTGTGACCCATACGAATTGTTTAGTACCCGGCGGCACGTTGTTTAGTTGCGGCCCGATCTGTTCACCAGGCGGCATGCGCATCACGTTCATATTTTTAGAGAGATGCCTCTATTTAGAGGCGTGCTTCTAATTGAAGTCGTGGTTCCAAATAAGGTATGCCCTCATCAAAAAAAGTTTGACGTGCGATTTTGGTTTGATATCGTCCCCTTCCATTGAGCGCCTTTACAACGATTAGCGCTTGGCCGGCGAGACACGCACGAGCTCTGCGCATCGTTTGTCTTCAAGCTTCCACGTCGATTGAAAAGTCGCGCGATCGCATTCGGGCAGCGTCTTTCGCTCGCGCTGGATTTTCTCGCCGTCGCCTGGGCGAGCGGCGTCAGACTACTTGTCGTGTTATCTGATTCTTATAGACATGGTCCGGGGGCGGCGGATGTCAATCCAGCTTCCGCTACAGGCGAGCGCCGTTCATTTCATACAAGTCTCAGGTACGGTACGTCGCGCCCAGTGAAACAATATTTGCTTATATCAAACAAATTTTGACTACATGATTCTGTCTTGCTATGTTTCCGCCACCCGATAACAAGGAACAAGCCGCGGTTGCAACGCGGGCGATAGGTAGAAAGATTCGCGCTTTGCGCCACAGCCTCAAGCGCACGCTGGAAGACACCGCGACCGCTGCGGGGATATCGAAACCGTTTCTGTCGCAGGTGGAGCGCGGTCAGGCGGCGCCGTCGATTACCTCTCTCGTCGGCATTGCGCGTGCGTTAGGTGTGACGGTGCAGTACTTCATCGACACGCCGACTGAAGCCGGGTCGGTATGCAGGGGCGCCGAGTTGAAGTACTTTGGTTTTGCCGATTCGGCCAACCTGTTCGGCAGGCTGACGAATCTGTCGGATAGCAGGAAGCTGGAAGCCATCCTCGTGAGGATGCCGGCGGGCCAGCAGCCGTCGGAAGTGACGACGCATGCCGGCGAAGAGTTCTTGTACGTGATGAGCGGAGAGATCTCCCTCACACTCGAAGGTACGACATTTGTGTTGCGGGCGGGTGACACCGCGCATTACGAGTCAACGGTCCCGCATGCATGGACCAACACCGCAGGTGAAGAGACTGTGCTGGTCTGGGTCGGCACGCCGAGGTTGTTCTAGCTGGGTAAGCACAGCCGAAGTTGCGAAGCAATCAAGAAATAAAGATTAGTTATACAGAATTTTTTATTTCAATACCAATGACTGAAGTCCCATGGAAAAGAAGCATTTCGTGAGTGAGTCGATTTGCGTGGGTTGAAATGAATTGGAAAGCTACTCCTGCATTATTTTGTAAGAAATTAGGACTGCGATATTCAAAAAGAACCGAAGTGCTCACGTATTGCCGAATCGGTTTAGACCTCTTTAATCGATTAGGCGTTTTTGCACAGATACGGGGCAACTTTGGCTAAACGTGGTGCGTCGTCGCTGCAAATCGAGCGGAGAAGTTCACAAGACTTTTCTTTGCACAACAGGTGTGGGTCTTACTGACGAGTGAGAAGGGGAAAATGAAACAAAAGGCATTGGCATTGGCCATCAAAAGAATACTTTGGGCAGAACTCGCGTTGTCGGCTGCTATTGCCTCTCCGGCGTTCGCACAAAGCCAGCCGGCCACGACCGGTAGTACTGCTGCAGCACCGACGTCGGAAGCCACACCGGCCGCGACGGACTCGGGCAACGTGACGAAGATGCAACGGGTCGAAGTGACCGGCTCGCTGATCCGCACGTCGGACAAGGTCGGCAACACGGAAGTGCAGACCATCACGCCGAAGGAAATCGAGCAGAGCGGCTACACGACGGTCGCTGACTTCCTGCGCGGCACGTCCGTGAACTCGGCCAGCAGCTGGGGGCAAACCAACATGAACAGCTCCGCGCAGGGCGGTGCAGGGATCGCGTTGCGCGGGCTCAGTGAAAAGTACACGCTGGTGCTGGTGGACGGACAGCGGGTGGCGAACTACGGCAAGGCGGTGAACTTCACCGACACGTTTTTCGACGTCAATTCGATTCCGCTCAACATGGTGGACCACATCGACATCGTGAAGACCGGCGCTGTTTCAGTGTACGGTTCCGACGCGATTGCCGGCGTGGTCAACATCATCACGAAGAAGAACTTCCAGGGTTTGCAGATCGATGGTCAGCTCGGCAAGGCGCAGCATCCGGGCGATGCGCAGGGTACCTTCAGCGTGCTCGGCGGCTTTGGCGATCTGAATTCCGATCGCTTCAACGTAACGGCCGCGGCCAGCTACTATCGCGACACCGGCTCGTCGCTCGGCGACCGCGATTTCACCGCGAACCAGGATTTCAGCCAGTTCCCTGGCGGCCTCGCCGGTCCGCTCGGCCCGAATCAGCAGTCGTACTGGACAGCGCCGGACGGCACCAAGACGGCGCTTAACCCATGCCCGCCCGGCAGCGTATCGGCGGACGGCGGCGCGGAGTGCAAGTCGAATCCCGCCAATGCCACGTCGCTGATGCCGTCGACCACGCGCCTGAACGCGAAGGTGCGCGGCACCTTCAAGATCAACGACGAGACGCAGGCGTATGCCGACTTCTGGGTGAGCCGCAACGAAACCGTGCAGAACCAGGGTCCGGCGGCGCTGAGCAGCACCACCAACGCATTCAATCCGGCCACTGGTTCGGCCTTGCCGCTGTCGCGCACCGTACCAGCGAGCAATCCGTACAACCCGTTCGGTTTGCCGGCGAAAATCAACTACACGTTCCCGGATACCGTTTCGGCAGACACGGTATCCACCTTCTGGAAGGCATCGACCGGCGTGAAGGGCTCGTTCACCACGCAGAAGTTCGGCGACTGGGATTGGTCCGCGGACTACGGCCATTCGCAGAGCACGGTCGACACGCACTATTCGAACGTGTTGAACGCGGCGGGCGTTGAGAACATTCTGCAGAACGGCGTGTTCAACTTCTCGAACCCGTCGGCAACGCCGAACGGTTTGAACGGCGTCTTCATGAGCGACTACGATCAGGCGATCTCGAAGCTCGACAGCGTCACGGCGAAGACCTCGACCGGCAACCTGTTCAATCTGCCGGGTGGCCCGGTCGGCGTTGGTTTCGGCACCGAGTTCCGTCACGAGAGCTCGCTGATCAACTCGCGCACCTATAGCGCGCTGGGTATCAGCGCGCCGGCCAACGTGCAGACGGTCGATGGTTCGCGCAACGTGGCCGCGGTCTACTATCAGGTCGATATTCCGATCATCCGCAACCTGACCTTCACGCAAGCGGGCCGTTACGACCACTACAACGACTTCGGCGGTGCGTTCTCGCCGAGCTTCGCACTGCGCTATCAGCCGGGGCAGGCAGTCACGACCTACGCATCGTATAGCCGCGGTTTCCGCGCGCCGACGCTGGTGGAAAACTCGCAGGCGACTTACCTCGCGCACCAGAACCTGGTCGATCCGAACGATCCGAGCGGCGTGCCGACCAAGCACTTCACGACCGAACAGGTCAACGGCAATCCGAATCTGCAGCCCGAGCACACCAAGAACTACAACATCGGCTTCCAGCTCTCGCCGGATTCGTCGACCGACATCGGTGCGGCGTTCTACAAGATTCACATCGACGGCGTGATCGGCACCAACGATCCGAATGCAGTGATCGATGCGAACAACCCGTCCACGGTGATCCGCAATCCGGACGGCACGGTGGCCTATATCAAGGAACAGTTCATCAACCTCGGTTCGCTCGACACCGACGGCTTCGACATGAACTTCCGCAAGTCGGTCGGCACGAAGTACGGCACGTTCACGCTGGCAGGCGACTGGACCTACGTGTGGCACTTCAAGCTGAATAGCCCGGGCGCGCCGACGCAGGACTTCGCCGGCAACAACCTCGCGCTGCTGCAGCCGTTCGGCGCCAGCAATCCGCGCTGGAAGGGCAACACGAGCTTGACGTGGGATTACCGCAAGTTCACCACGACGCTGACGTGGCAATACACGGGGCCGTACACCAACGCGGTGGCAGCCGAATTCGGCGACGGCGGCACGCTGTCGGTGGCGTCGTACAGCCAGTTCAACCTGATGGCCACATATCGCGGCTTCAAGAACTGGACGATCTACGGCGGCATCAACAACATCTTCGACCGCAAGCCGCCGTTCGACGTCGAGTGGCAGGCTACGCCGGATATCACGGGCTACGACCAGTCGCTCTACACGAACATCGGCCGTTTCTTCCAGGTCGGTGCGACGTACCGCTTCTAACGCTTTTGATGCACCCGCAGTCTGTTTAGTCGGTCGGCCGTTCCGGCTCCCGGTCATCCCCGCCGGAGCGGCTTAACTTTGTTATAGACGTACTTTGGAGTTCCCCGTGCTCAATACCCTTATCAACTATTCAGTTCAATCGATGGGCCTGATTCCGTTGCTGGCCTTTATCTTCCTGCTGGGCATCTCGATCATCGTCGAGCGATTCATGTTCTTCTCGCGAGCGGTCAAGGCGGGCAAGACGCTCGAACATGATCTGAAGTTGGTCGAGCCGGCTAATCTGTCCGACGCACAGAAGGTCGCCGAACACTACAAGCAGACCGTGCAAGGCGAACTCGTCAAAAGCGTGCTGAAGGTGCAGGGCAAGCCGGAAGCGGTGGTGGAGCGAGAGCTCGAGGAAACCATCATGTTCCAGATGCCGCGCCTCGACCGCAATCTGTGGATTCTCGATACAGCCGTGACGCTCGGCCCGCTGCTCGGTCTGCTCGGTACGATCATCGGCATGGTCGAGTCGTTCAACGTGCTCGGCACGAGCGGCACCGCGAACCCGAATGGCGTGACGGGCGGCATTGGCCACGCGCTGACGGCCACCGCTTGCGGCCTGACGATCGCGATCATCTGCGTGATCTTCCTGAACTACTTCAACAAGCGTATCCGCATGACGGTCAACCAGTTCGACCTGATCAAGTCGCTGCTCGTGTCGCGGTTCGCCGCCTGAAAATCCGCATCGAAGGAGAAGGATCATGCGTAACCATCGCAGCCATTACCTGGGCGCGGAAGAGAAGGCGCGCATCGAGATCATTCCGATGATCGACATCATGATGTTCCTGCTGGTGTTCTTCATGCTCGCCACGCTGAAGATGATTCAGGGCGCGGGCATCAAACTCGATCTGCCGCAATCGAGCACGGCGGAGCAGTTGCAGCAGACGGTGAAGGTGTCGATCGGCGTCACCAAGACCGATGAGATTTACCTGGACGCGAAACCCGTTACGCCGACAGAACTGACTGCGCACCTGCAAGGACTGGTGCACGACTCGAAGAAGGTCGACGTGGCGATCGCCGGCGACGAAGGCACGAGCTACAAGAACATCGTCAAGGTCATGGACCTGGTGCGCGCGGCGGGCATCAGTTCGGTTGCACTGGCGACAAATCCGACGACATGAGCTCTCCGGTACTCGACATGAAAGACCCGCAAAGTCGCCTGAACGGCGCTCTCTGGGCATCGTCAACGCCGGCGCATCATGGCCGCATGTCCATGAAGACGGCCGTGGGGATCGCGCTCGTGGTCGAGCTGCTGGTGATCGTCGGGCTTTCGCAGGTGAGCTTCAAACAGCCGCCGCCGCCCGAGCGCAAGGTGATGCAGGTGGAGATGGCGCCGCCGCCTCCGCCGCCCGAGGTGAAGAAGCTAGAGCCGCCGCCCGCGCCCACACCCGTGAAGCCGGTGCCGAAGCAGGTCCAGCCCAAGCCGCTGCCGACACCCAGGCCGCCGCCTGCCGTGCCGTCGCCCACGCCGAAGCCGGCCAACATCGCGCCAGCCGCCAATCCGAACGCGAACGCACCCGCGTTGGCTACCGCGAACGCGACGCCGGGTCCGGCCACGGCGCCCGCCGCGCCGCCCGCGCCGGCGGCGCCACCCGCGTTGCACGGTGTGGTCGACGGCCGCGGTCATTGTCAGGCCGTGCAGCCGCAGATCCCGCGGCGCGCGCTGCAGGAAGGGATTTCGGCGACCGTGATCGCGCATCTGTCGATCAGCCCTGACGGCAGCGTCAGCGATGTGAAGATCATGCGCGTGACACCGCCCACTTCGGTGTTCAACGAGGCGGTCATCGCCGCGGCGAAGTCGTATCGATGCGAGAAGAACGCGGAGGCTTATGTCGGTGAAGTCGCGTTCTCGTTCAAGACCGCACCGAGCGACGACGACCAGTAAGCCGGGGCGCAGTGCTGCGCTTCCGGGGAAAGCAACGCGAGCAATGGCGATCGGCCGTCGTTCGCGCCGATTCGACGTACCGCGCGCCGGCTCGCAGCCGGCGTGCGTCCTCACGCATTCCGAAGATGAGACTTGTGAAGTTTCGCTGGCCGCGCGCCGTGTGGACGATCTCGCGCGCGCCGGTACCGAGCTTGGGCGCTGCATGGCTGGCCGCGCTGTGCGTCGGCGTGAGCCTGAGCCTGAGCCTGAGCGCGGCGCCCGCGCAGGCCAAAGCGTCGATTTCCCAATACGACGAGCCCAAATATCCCGCTGGTTTCACGCACTTCGACTACGCCGATCCGACGGAGCCGGCCGACGGCACGCTCAGTTTTCAGAACTTCGACGAGCTGCAGAGCTACGACTCGCTGAACCCGTTCCTCGTGCGCGGCGCGCCCGCGCCGGACGTTCTGCATCTGATGTTCGATACGCTGATGCAGCGCAGCTGGGACGAACTGGCCTCGGAGTATCCGCTGATCGCCGATGACGTCGAAGTGGCGCCGGACCTCAGTTCGGCGACCTTCCACATCGATCCGGCTGCGCGCTTTTCAAACGGCGATCCGATCACCGCTGCCGACGTCAAATATTCGTTCGATACGTTGACGAGCCCACAAGCTTCACCGGTATACAACGCGCAGTTCTCGGTCATCAGGCGCGCCGTGGTGGTCGACCGGGCCACGGTGCGCTTCGATTTCAAGCACGCCGAGCGGGGCGCGCCGCTGATCGCCGGCGACCTGCCGATCTTCTCGCCGAAGTGGGGCATGCGCGCCGACGGCACCCGTCCGCCGTTCGATCAGATCGCGAACCAGGCGCCGATCGCGAGCGGCCCGTATCTGATCGAAGCGCGCAAGAACGACAAGCAGATTGCCTATCGCCGCAACCCGAACTACTGGGCCGCGAATCTGCCGTCGCGGCGCGGCATGTATCGCTTCGCGAGCATCACGTTCAAGCTGTATCACGATCACTACACGCAGCTCGAAGCTTTCAAGGCCGGCGACGCGGACGTCATCGTCGAATACAGCGCGACCCAGTGGGCGCGCAAATACGTCGGCAAGAACTTCAGGAACGGACTGCTGAAGAAGGGTGATTTCGCCGACGGTCCCGCGCAGATGCAGGGCATGCTGATGAATATGCGCAAGCCGATGTTCCAGGACCCGCGCGTGCGCCACGCGCTCACGCTGGCATTCGACTACGACTGGATGAACCGGATGATGTTCTACGGCCAATACCGGCGCACCAGCAGCTATTTTGAGGCGAGCCCGTTCGGCGCAACCGGCATGCCCGGCCCCAAGGAACTGGCGCTGCTTGAACCGCTGCGCGCCAGTGTGCCGCCCGAAGTATTCGGTCCGATGCTCAAGCAACCCACTACGATTCCACCGGATTCCCTGCGCGGCAATCTGCGCGTCGCACGCGATCTGCTGGCGCAGGCTGGATGGCACTATCGCGACGGCGCATTGCGCGACGCGAACGGCACGCCGATGACGATCGAGATCATGGACGATCAGCCGGGTATGGATCGTCTGATCCTGCCGTATATGCAGGCGCTCGGCGAACTCGGCATCCAGGCCCATATGCGCGAAATCGACAGTGCGTTGTACGAGAAGCGTCTGGACAATTTCGAGTACGACATGACCACCTTTATCTATCCGCCGGTGACGATTCCGGGCGCCGAACTTACGCGCCGATTCGGCAGTGCGGCCGCGTCCGAAATCGGCTCCGAGAACTATCCAGGTATTCGATCGAAAGCGGTCGACTCGCTGATTCGCTCCGCGCTCTCCGCCACCAATCTCGACGATCTGGAGGCGGCGACCCGTGCGCTCGACCGCGTCCTGATCTACTCGTTCTATCTGGTGCCGGAGTACTACGCGCCGGGCGCGCGCATCGGCTACAAGACGACGCTGGCGTTCCCGAAGATCGTACCCACGTCTTACCTGTATGAAGACTGGGTCATCGATTACTGGTACGCAAGGGCGCCACGCACACAAGCGACGCGAACCCAGGCGGCGCCGTCCGCTGTCTCAACCACGGCTACGGCCCACTGAGGACCAGCATGCTCGCCTACATTCTCAGACGTTTGCTGTTGATGGTGCCGACGCTGCTCGGCGTGGTCACGCTGACCTTTGTCGTCACGCAGTTCGTGCCGGGTGGGCCGGTCGAACAGGTGATGACGCAACTCCGCCACGGCACTGGCCGTGGCG
>NZ_JBYSWU010000047.1:0-68329 GCF_058781505.1 Paraburkholderia sp. FW306-2-2C-D06C
TCGATGATCGACTCGGCGATCAGTTCCTTCAGCGTCCTGTCCTTGAATATCCCGGAGTCGTGCACGTGCCTGAACAGAGCGACACGCGGCTCGATGCGCAGTTTGTAGGTCGCCTCGTCGCGATTGGCGCTCACACGCTCCCACTGCGTCACCACGCCATTGACGGTGCGCGCAGGATTCACCACCGGGTCGGTCAGGCCCGGCAACGACGGTATCGCAGCACGCTCGTCGATCGTGAAGGTTGCCCGGCGGCCTACGCAGGCTGCACCGTCGATTGCCTTGTCGGTCGACGTGACGGTGATGTCGGCCACGTAGGTTTCATTGAATTCCTCCTCAATTCTGAACTCGAGAACATCGAGGAATCGGTCCAGCGTGGCGATCGAGCAACCGAGGTGTTGGGTCAGCCTGGCACTCGGATGCTGCAAAACGTCCTTGAGGGTTCCCATGACAGCAGTGATCTCCGTTTTCGTGTTGATCGACAGGGACACGCATGCGAGCGGGCCAATGCCATTCAGGGCTACACGCTAAATCGGCAGACCAAAGCGTGTCTATAAGACAATTCCGAGGTCGACGATTATTTGCAGTTCTTATTTTGAGATGAGGCGGAAGCATTCGTCGGCAGGTGAATCACTCACTCGCGAAATGCGCGGCTTCGATGGCGATCTGGCTGGGCGTCCGGGAGGCGCGCAAGCTGGCGGAGGAATACGGTGCGCGCGGCTTCAAGTCTCATCCGACGATGCAAGCGTTATTTGCCAATGACCGGCTCACTGATCCGCTGTACGAGTTAATCGCCGAACATCGTCTGACGATCGTGTTTCATCGCGGACATTCCGGCATGGGCCCGGACATGTGGAATGGTGGAGGGCTGCGTCTGGAGTATTCGGCGCCGATCCATCTCGGCGACGTGGCTCGAGGATTTCAGGCAAGCCGGCTTCAGGGACGAGCTGCAGCCCCTGATTCTGAAGCAGAACGCGATCGGCTTGCTCGGCTTGAGCGCCTGAGCGTCCTGACGCTTGGGATACGGAAGGTCAGTCGCGCGGGGCGTTCGAGCATTCCGCGCCGCCCGGCAAAAGCCTTTCGCCGTATACAATTCGGCAGCGCCTGAAATTTGCCCAATACTGACCTGATCCCATCCATGCCTAATCCGACCCGGGCCTTTCTTCTCGGTCCGCTCCTGAAAGGCGTTTCACGCTCCTTTTACCTCACCTTGCGCGTGCTGCCCGCCGGCATGCGCGATCCGATCGGCCTTGCATACCTATTGGCGCGCGCCGCCGACACGATCGCGGACACGTCGCTGATTCCGCCGGAACAACGTCTCGCGTTGCTGTTGTCGCTGCGCAATCAGGTCAACGGCGCGGCCGACGATGGCGCTTCGATCCGGCGGATCGCGGCCGAAGTGGCCGGTCAGCAGATCCAGTCGGATGAAAAAGTACTGCTCGAGTCGCTCGGACCTGCGCTGGAGGTGTTGTCGCAACTGAGCGAGTCCGATCGGAAGGCCGTGCGCGAGATCGTCTCGACACTCACCGAAGGCATGGAATTCGATCTTCGAACTTTTCCTGACGAGCAATCCGGGCAGATCGTCGCGCTTCGCGAATATGACGAGCTTGACCGGTATACCTATCTGGTGGCGGGATGCGTCGGCGAATTCTGGACCACGATGACCTACGCGCACATGCCCGGCACGCTGAAGGAGCAACCCGGGACGATGACGCGCCGGGGCGTGCGCTTCGGCAAAGCGCTGCAGATGACCAATGTGCTGCGCGATTGCGGCAAAGATCTGCGGATCGGCCGCTGTTATCTTCCCGGCACGATGCTGGATCGATTCGGCTTGAGTGCGCAAGACCTCTTGTCGCCTGGCAATTCGGTCCACGCGCGGCCTCTGATGGTGGAACTCGTGCGCAAGGCTCTGGATCACTTCCGCGAGGCCCTGGCGTACACGCTCGCGATTCCCGCGTTTTCCGTGCGCTTGCGTCTGGCCTGTTTGTGGCCGGTGCTGATCGGCCTCGACACGCTGTTGTTGCTGGTGGATAACGACGCGTGGCTCGACCCGGCCAAAGTTTCCAAGGTGCGGCGCAACGACGTGTACAGGATCATCGCGTCTTCAATGCTGCTGGTGCCGTCGAACGCGCTTGTGCGCGGGTCGGTGGAGCGGCGGATCGAAAAAATCGAAGCACGGCTCGGAACGTAACGCTACTCCGCCGCGTCCCGCAGATCCCTGATGTGCTGATACACCGTCGCGCGGCCCATTCCCAGAACGTTGGCAACGTAGTTCGCCGCGCTCTTTCCTTTGAAGGCGCCCTCCGCCCACAGCGCCGTGACGAGTTCGCGCCGGTGGTCTCGGGTCAATGAGTTCAACGCCAACTGGCGTTCCTGAAGCCATGCGTGAAGGAACGTGTTGATGCGTTCCTGCCAGTCGTCCTTGAACAGTTCCTCAGGCTGCTTCACGACGCCCGCGCCTGAAACGACAAGGTCGATGACGTGTTTCACTTCATCGAAGACCGCGATGTTGTAGTTGATGCACATCATGCCGACCGTGGCGCCGGCGTCGTCCAGCAACACCGTGCTGACACAGCGCATGCGCCGGCCGTCCCAGTTGATCTTCTCGTATGGACCGATCGTGCCCGGCGTCGCGACGTGATCGATTTCTTCCAGCGCCGATTCGTCACCCAACTCGCGCTTCGACAGATTGTTGGCGATATACGCGACCGTCTGGCTCTGAAGGTCGTGAATGACGATTTCGACATACGGGAAAAAGAGCAGCGCGATACCGTCGGCGACACGGCCATATCGCTCGAGCAGAAGCCGGCGAGCCGGTGTGGTTTTTGTCTTTCGCATGGAGATAGGTGCAGTTTTCAGGTGGCGGCGATGTCCGGCATCGGCTTGTTCATGCCGCCGCCGATCCGTGTGGTCCGTGCTATTTTGCCACGGCGTTTATGCGGCGATTTTCAACGTCAGATGCCGCAACAACTCGTAAGCGATCGCCACGTCCTCGAGTCCGAGTCCGATTGAGCGGAAAAAAGCATGCTTCCGGTAAGACGGCTTCTCAGCGTTGCCGCAAACCAATTCAGGCAAATCAGCCACCACGCTTTGCGGCGACCATCCGTGCCGCTCGGCCGCCAGCTTCATTTCTCCCGCGCTGGCGGGCGTGGTGCGCCGGTAGTCGCAATAGACGTCCATCTCCGTCAACCACGCAGGCGGGATCTCGTGTGCATTCGCGGCGTTCGTGCTGATCGACGTGATCAGCGCCGGTTTCGCCAGCATGCCCTCCAGCAACACGGGCGTGCCCGATGAAGTGCACAGCGCCACCACGTCCGCGTCGCGTACGCACTCTTCGAGTGTGGCGTTGATCGTCACCCGCGCATCCAGCGCGGTGATCGCCGCGCATTTCGCCACGTCGCCGTGCAGTCCGGGCGAGAACACCTGGATCGAGTCCCACGGCCGCAACGGAGCGATATGGCGCAGGTGCGCCTGCCCGACCGCTCCAGCGCCGACGATCGCCAGGCGGCGCGCGCCAGTTGCCGCAAGATGTTCGACCGCGAGCGCCGTCGCGCCGGCCGTGCGCTCGATGGTGAGCAGGCCGGCGTCGCACCACATCAGCGGCTGGCCGGTTTCCATCGACATCAGCGCCGTCCACGCGGTGATGATCGGTTTTGCGCCTGTCACGATGTACGGCGACAGCTTCGCACCGAATACCCTGGCGTCGGCGATGGCGCCGAGGTACGTGATGAAATCGCCGGCGTTGGCGGGAAACAGCGTGAGGCTTTGCGGCGGCTGGACCGCATCTTCATGGCCGAGCGCGCGAAACATCTGCGTCAGCGCACGGCGCACATCCAGTTCTGGCAGGGCCTTGCGCACGGCGTCTTCCTGAACGATCAGCGGGGTCTGGTTCGTTTCGTGATTGCTCATTGGCCTGCTCTCCAAGTCGTTGCCGGGTTCCGGCGGTGACGCAATTCTAAATTCAAAGTCCATTCTGGACTATTATTTTTGAAAAATGCTTGCAATTGTCTGAGTCCAGAATAGACTGATGTTCCAGAACAGCGATGAACACGGTTCATGCCCACCGGCGCCGGCGGTCTCATGGCTGTTTCACCCGATCCCTATTTCTAGCGATACCAACCACGCCTGGAACCATCATGAATCTCAAGATTTCGCTTTCACTCTGCCTCGCTGCCGCGTTGGCCAGCGTGGCCGGCACGGTCAACGCCGAAACCGCAGGCACCTTGCGTTTCGGCATCGAAGCCGCTTATCCGCCGTTCGAAAGCAAGTCGCCCGCTGGCCAGTTGCAGGGATTCGACATCGATGTCGGCAATGCCGTCTGCGCCAAGATGGGCGTGAAGTGCGTGTGGGTGGAAAACTCGTTCGACGGTCTGATTCCCGCGTTGCAGGCGCGTAAATTCGACGTCATCAATTCGGCGATGAACATCACCGCCAAGCGTAAGCAGAGCATCGATTTCACGCGGCCGATCTACGTCGTGCCGATCGTGATGGTGGCGCGGCGCGGCTCGACGCTGCTGCCCGATGTAAAGAGTCTCCAGGGCAAGCGTGTCGGGGTCTTGCAGGCGTCGTCGCAGGAAGACTTCCTCAAGCAGCACTGGGCGAATGCGGGCGTCACGATCGTGTCGTATCAGGACCAGGATCAGGTCTATGCGGATCTGCTCGCGGGACGTCTGGATGCAGCGGTTCAGGAAGCGCAGACCGCGCAGGAAGGATTTCTGGATAAGCCGGCGGGTCACGACTACGCAATCGTCGGTGAGCCGCTGAAAGATCCGGCCACGCTCGGCGAAGGCACCGGCTTCGGCATGCGCAAGGACGACAAGGCGCTGGGCGGCAAGATCAACGCTGTGCTCGACGCGCTGAAAAAAGACGGCACGCTGAGCAATCTGTCGATGAAGTACTTCAAGCGCGACATCATTGCGAAGTAACCGGCTCCCAGGCCGGGGCCGACGGATCCGAACCGCGCGAGCCGGTGAGGAACACAGAGCGAGTCTATGGATTTCGATGTAATCGTACTGGGCGCCGGCATAGTCGGCGTGTCGTCCGCGCTGCATCTGCAGGATCGCGGACGCCGCGTCGCGCTGGTCGACCGGCGTGGCCCCGGCGAGGAAACCAGCTTCGGCAACGCGGGCTTGATCGAGTCGTCGTCGATCGTGCCTTACGGGTTTCCGCGCCGTCTCGGCACGCTGCTGCGCTACGCCCGCAATCGGTCAACCGACCTCTATTGGGACTACCGGGCACTCCCTGCGTTCGCGGCGTGGCTCGGGCGTTTCTGGTGGGAGTCGTCACCGCAGCGTCTCGCGATGGCCGCGCGCGACATGCTGCCGTTGATCCGGCAAAGCGTCGCCGAACACGATGCGCTGATCGAGCGCGCCGGTCTTGGCAATCTCGTGCACGACGGCGGCTGGATCGAAGCATTTCGCACGCGGGCCGAGTTCGATCAGCAGGCGGCCGCCGCCGAAGTCTCCGCGCGCCAGCACGGCCTGCGTCTCGTGCCGCTCGATGCGGCGGCGCTCCGTAAGCAGGAGCCCGGCATTGGCCCGGGCTTTTGTGGCGCGCTGCACTGGCAGGACCCGAAGAGCATCTCTGATCCCGGCGCACTGACGGAGGGCTACGCGCGTCTCTTCGAAGACGGCGGCGGTACGCTGCTGACCGGCGACGCGGCCACCGTGCGGGCCGAAGGCGATGCCTGGACCGTCCAGACAAGCGCCGGAAAAATCAGCGCAAAGGAAGTGGTGGTCGCGCTCGGACCGTGGTCGGATACGGTATTCGCGCCGCTCGGCTACCGCATTCCGTTGCGCGCGAAACGCGGGTATCACATGCACTATCAGCCCATGCAAACGATGCTGTCGGTGCCGGTTGTCGATACTGAGGAAGGCTACGTGATCGCACCGATGCGCGGCGGCTTGCGTCTCACCACCGGCGTCGAGATCGCCGCGCGCGATGCGGCGCCTACCGCGGTTCAACTCGACCGCGCGGAACGTATCGCCAGACCGGTATTCGGTCTGGGGGATCGTCTCGATGAGAAACCATGGCTCGGGCTGCGTCCGTGCACGCCCGACATGCGGCCCGTGATCGGACCTGCGTCTCGGCATCGCGGCCTCTGGTTTTCGTTTGGGCATAACCATCATGGCTTGACGCTCGGTCCCGTCACAGGGCGCCTGCTAGCGGAAATGATGACGGGCGCTGCGCCGTTTGCCGACGTGCATCCGTTTCGTCCGGAGCGGTTCCGCTAGACAGGCCGGAGACGTCGGCGCGATTTGAAAAATAAGGAGCGTGAAATGAAGATCAAGGAATTCGGCGTCGAGCGCTGGATGGACCTCTATGAAAACCAATGCACGTACAACCTCGCGGAAACCTGCGTCGAATCGCTGACGGTCGATCAGTTGCTGACCCTCACGGGCAAGCAGGACAGCATCCTGGACGAGTTGCGTGCGCTCAAGCTCACCTACGGCGCCATCGAGGGCTCCGCGCGTTTGCGAGAGGCGATCTCGGCGATGTACGAACATCAGACGCCGGCCAATGTGATCGTCACGCATGGCGCGATCGGCGGCAATGCGCTGGTGTACGAAACGCTGGTCGAACCCGGCGATACGGTGATCTCGGTGCTGCCGACGTACCAGCAACACTATTCGATTCCCGAGAGCTATGGCGCGGACGTGCGCATTCTCAAGCTGCGCGAGGAGAATGCGTTCCTGCCGGATCTCGCCGAACTGCGAAGCTTCGTCAGCGACAAAACAAAACTGATAGCGATCAACAATCCTAACAACCCGACGGGATCGTTGATGGACGAGAAGTTTCTCGGCGAGGTGAGTGAGATCGCGCGATCGTGCGGCGCATACGTGCTGTGCGACGAGGTTTATCGCGGCACAGATCAGCACGGTAGCGGCTACACAGCGTCCATTGCGGACGTCTACGAGCGCGGCATCAGCACCGCAAGCATGTCCAAGACCTATTCGTTGGCGGGACTGCGGCTCGGCTGGATTGCGGGTCCGAAGGAATTGATCCATGCGGTCGCGATTCATCGCGACTACAACACGATCAGCGTGGGCATGATCGACGATCACTTCGCGACCATCGCGCTCGAACACCGCGCCGCGATTCTCGCGCGCAATCACGACATCGTGCGCACCAATCTGGCGATCGTCGACGCCTGGGTCGAAAAGGAGCCGGCAATCTCGTACATCAAGCCGAAATCCGGCACTACGGCGCTGCTGAAATACGATTTGCCGACGTCGTCGCGCGATTTCTGCACGGCGCTGATCGAGCAGACCGGGGTGATGTTCACGCCGGGCAGCGCGCTCGACATGGAAGGCTATGTGCGCATCGGCTACGCCAATAACCGCAATGTGCTCGAGGCTGCGTTGGCCAAAGTGTCTCAATTCCTGGCGAAGCAGGGCGGATGAACGCGGTCGGCTAACGCGAAGGCGCGCATTCAATCTGCATCATCTGACACAGGCCAATCGGGAAACCCCTGGCATCCATGCATCCATGGTTCAAGTTAGTCTCTTCAAAAGAGGAGACGAACCTTGAGACAAGTGTTCAATATTGCCGTGGTGTTGCTGCTTGGCTATCTGATGGCGGATAGAGCGTTGATGCGCGCCCAGGCGGGAGAAGTGGGGACGATAACCTGCGCAAGAGGCGCGGAGCTGGTCAAACTGGACGCGTTGAAAAAGGGCTTCGGCGAGGCGGGATCCAGCAGCCAGGGCGAAAATTTCCTGTCGAGCTGCCTTGTTACGGGCCGCGGACGCGTGGGCGATCTGGTCGCTCGCGATTGAGCGTTGCGTCCCGCGCAGAGATAGCGTAACGAGAACGCGGTGACGAAAACGCGCGCAGACCGCGAAGGTTCAGGCGAAGTCATCGGGAGCCCGATGCGGTGTATCTCGAGTAGGCGCCGCGTTAGCCTACATGCCATAGCAAGTGAAGCGGCGTCTTACCCGGGTTGGAGCGGTGGCGTCGAGAAATCAGCCTGCCATTTCAATTGCCTCCCTTGAAAAGCTCCTGCATTCGGGCCGCTTCACCGCTTTGCTGCGATTGTAGAAGCTGCTGGTAAACCTGCGCCCGCGTCAGCCCTTGTGCGGGACCACCCGACATCGTGGTGGTGGCAGGTTGCCCGCCGACGGAGTCGG
The DNA here is from genome assembly GCF_058781505.1 of Paraburkholderia sp. FW306-2-2C-D06C. Taxonomy (NCBI): domain Bacteria; kingdom Pseudomonadati; phylum Pseudomonadota; class Betaproteobacteria; order Burkholderiales; family Burkholderiaceae; genus Paraburkholderia; species Paraburkholderia sp. FW306-2-2C-D06C. The sequence continues at coordinate 8,124 of NZ_JBYSWU010000047.1, forward strand.
CAGCTGACTGCTGGGTTTGCGCTGTCGTGCCCGTGCCGGCGTCTTCGGCATGCGCTTGCCACGAAAGTGCGCAAAGCAGTCCGCCTGCGATCATCAAAGCCTTCTTCATTTCCATCTCCTTCAAACTGCCGGCGCCGCTCTAACGACACCTCATTGCGAAAACCTCGCCGGATTGCTCACGATGAACGCCGAGCGCTCTGACGAGACACGGAGTGGAGATGGCCACCGGCGTCCCTTGTCGAGTTCTGCGCAGCGCACCAGAGAAGTGCGTTACCGGAAGAGCTTCCTTTCGCAATGGAACGGTGCATGCTGAGGCGTTGTTGTTTGACGGACCTCAGGAAACCGGATTGCCTCCACCTTGATAATGAGACGACCCGCTTGAGATGAATTTCAAGCATTAATCAGCCATCCTCAATGCGTGAGAGGCAAACTCGGGTCTGGTGTTTTTATACGATGATTGCGCTGGGACAACGCGCATGGACCAAGGGGAACGTGAGGAAGGGAGCGGCGGATAATTCGCGTGCGCTGCAATCAGAATGCAAAAAGGGCGCCCGTGGCGCCCTTTTCACTATACTGCCTGACGGTCTGGTTAAACCGCCGTCGGCCGCCACTTCAGCAATCGCTGTTCAACAGCGGTCAACAGATAGTCCGCCGCCAGTGCGACCACCGCCAACACAATCATCGCCGCGAACACGCCGCTTGCGTTGAATGCGCCTTGAGCCGTGGAGATCAGCAAACCGATACCTTGCTTCGAACCGAGGAACTCGCCGACCACCGCGCCGACCAGTGCAAAGCCGAAGCTCACATGCAAGCTCGCGAGAATCCAGCTGAGCGCCGAAGGAATCACAACCGAAGTCGTCACCTGGCGGCGCGACGCGCCGAGAATCTGCGCATTCGCGATCATGTAACGGTCAGCTTCACGCACGCCCTGAAACGCGTTGGCGAACACGACGAAGAACACCATCACCACCGCGAGTGCCACCTTCGACGCCATCCCGAGACCGAGCGCGATCACGAACACCGAGCCGAGCACCACACGCGGAATCGAATTGGCGATCTTGATGTAAAGACTGAACACGTCGGACAGCAATTTGTTGCGGCCAAGCACGATGCCGCAGAACACGCCGGCCACCGAACCGATGATGAAGCCGAGTCCGGTTTCCTCCAGCGTGACCCACACTTGCGTCAGCAACGGACCCTGCGAAGTACCGTTCACGAACCAGTCGATGATCTGTTCGAAGATCGCGCTCGGCATCGAGAAGAAGAACGGATCGATCCACTTCAGGCGCGCCGACAGTTCCCAGCCGCCGAGCACGACCACCAGCACGAGAATACGCAGCGAAATCACTAGCGCATGACGTTGCCGGATGCGTTTTTGCGCGACGCGTTCGACTTGCGCGAGCGCCGCCGCATCGATGCCCGAAGGCATCATCTGTTGAGAGGTAGTAGACATGTTTGCCGTTCCTTGATTAACCGATCTGCACTTCTTCGCGCAGGTCATGCCAGATGTCGCGCGAGATTTCGATAAAGCGTGGGTCGTAGCGAACTTCCGACGTGACGCGCGGACGCGGCAGATCGATTTCGTACACTTTCTTCAGCGTAGCCGGGCGCGCGGTCAGCACGAACACGCGATCCGCGAGCGCAATTGCTTCTTCCAGATCGTGCGTGACGAACACCACCGAGCCGGCACCCCCCCACAGTTGCAGCAGTTCGTCCTGCATCAGCGTGCGGGTTTGCATGTCGAGCGCCGAGAAGGGCTCGTCCATCAGCAGGATTTCCGGCTTGTTGATGAAGGTCTGCGCGAGCGCCACGCGCTTGCGCATCCCGCCCGACAGCTGATGCGGATAGTGTTTGCCGAACTTGTCGAGGCCGACGCGGCGCAGCCATTCGTTGGCTTCGTCGTGGGCGGCGGATTTCGAGCGGCCGCGATACAGCGGGCCGGCCGCGACGTTGTCGATCACCGAGCGCCACGGGAACACGGCGTCGGCCTGAAACACGAAGCCGATGCGCGGATCGATGCCGTCCACCGGCGCGCCCATGACGCGCACTTCACCGGTGGTCGGCTTCAGGAGGCCGGTGATCATGCTGAGCGTCGTCGATTTGCCGCAGCCCGTCGGGCCGACAACGGCGACGAACTCGCCGCGCGCCACCGACATGCTGAAGTCGCGCAACGCGATTGTCGCCTTGCCGTCGGGAGAAATAAAACGGCACGATACGTTGCGGAACTCGATGGCTGGCGTATCGCGTGACATAGGTTGATTCATCGGCTGATGCCTCGCTGTTCTCGTGATGTTGAAAGTGTGTTCGTGTTCGTTACTTAGCCGCGGTCTTGACCGGCACCGACGACACGTAGTCGCTGGTGTAGGTCTTGGCGAGGTCGATATGCTTACCCTTGACGGAAGGATTGAAGGCCGACAGCACCTTCAGCACCGTGTCCGGGCCGTCGGCGGGCATCTTGCCGTCCTTCGTGAACATCGGCAGCGATGCCTTCAGCGCGCCGACGTAAAGGTCCTTGTTATTGCCGTAGTAGTCCTTCGGCATCCTGGCCGCGATCTCATCGGCGCTATGCGTGGCGATGAAGTTCAGCGTCTTCACGAACGCGTGCGAGAGCTTCGCCGCGTCGTCCTTGTGCGAATCGGCCCACGCGCGCTGCACGTAGAAGCTCGAAGCCGGATACGTGCCGCCGAGCGCGGCGCGTGTGCCTTCCAGCGTGCGCATATCGACCAGCACCTTCGCGTCGCCGGTCTTCAGCAACTGCGAAACGGTCGGCTCGGTCGTCATGCCGGCGTCGATGCGGTTCTGCTTGATGGCGGCGATGAAGCTGTTGTCCGCACCGACCGGCAGCAGCGTGTATTGCGTCGACGGCACGCCGGCGCGTTGTGCGAGGTATTGCGTGAGGAAGCTGGTGGAGGAGCCGAGGCCGGTCACGCCAAGCGTCTTGCCCTTCACGTCGGCCATGCTCTTGATCGTTTCGGCGGCCTTGGTGGAGACCATTTCGACTTCACCCGGCACCTGGCCGAAAATCACCAGCGCCTCGACTTCCTTGCCCTTGCTCTGCAGATCGATGGTGTGATCGTAGAAGCCCACCACGCCTTGCACGGCGCCCGCGAGCAGTTCGTTTTCCGCATCGACGCCCGCCGGTTGCGAGAGGATTTCGACGTCGAGGCCTTCGTCCTTGAAGTAGCCGAGCTGTTCCGTGAGCTTGGCCGGCAGGTAGATGATCTTGGTGGCGCCGCCGACCATGATGGTGAGCTTCTCGGCATGAGCGGCGGCCGACGCGGCGGCAAGGGTGAACGCAACACCGGTCACAGCGGCAATCTGGCGCAAGGTACGCATGAAGCAGTCTCCTTAGGTATGGTCGCCGCTGGGTGCAAAAAATGCGGCGCTTTCTGGATGAATGTCGAGGATTATAGAAATTGGAAACCTTCTGGCAGCTTTCTGGGCTGCGGGCAAATCATGGGTGTTAACCCGAGACTGAGCTGAAACTGAGCCGAGACTGAGCCGGAAGCGAGTCGAAACTGAGCCGGAACCGGGCCGCGAGCGCGCCTCAAACATCACAACGTACGCTGCAAACCACGCGAGACGCGCGCAAAGCCTTTGTTTTACGGCACAATCGGCGTCCTGACTTTTGCCGTTCCCGCCATGAAGCTGCTGCTGATCGAAGACAACCCCACGCTGGCGCACTGGCTCGCGAAGATGCTGGAGCAGGAGTCGTTCGCGCTCGACGCCGTGCAGGACGGCGATGCCGCCGACCAGCTGCTGCGCACCAACCACTACGACGTGATCCTGCTCGACCTGAATCTGCCGAAGCTGTCGGGCAAGAACGTGCTGCGGCGGCTGCGCCAGCGCGGCGACGCCACGCCGGTGCTGATCCTGACCGCGAGCGGTTCGATCGACGAAAAGGTGGAATTGCTCGGCGCGGGCGCGGACGACTACCTGGTCAAGCCGTTCGAAGTACGGGAGCTGGTGGCGCGCATCAAGGTGCTGATCCGGCGGCAGACGCCGTCGAAGGCCGGCGAGGTGGTGTGCGGCGACCTCGCTTTCGATATCGACACGCGCCAGTTCACGCTGAAGGGCGCGCCGCTGAACGTCACGCCGCGCGAGCGCACGGTGCTCGAAACGCTGATTCTGCGGCTCGGCAAGACGGTGACGAAGCCGGCGCTGGCGGACGCGATCTTCACGCTCGCGGACGAGCCGAGCGAAGACGCGATTGAAATCTATATCTCGCGGCTGCGCAAGAAGCTGGACGGCAGTTCGGCGGCGATCGTCACGCTGCGCGGGCTCGGCTATCTGCTGCGCAAGAAAGACGATGACCAATAGCCTGCGCATGCGTTTGCTGTGGTGGCTGCTGGTGCCGCTCGCGTTGTACGTGTTCGTCACGGGCAAGGCCGAATACGACAATGCGCGGCGCACCGCGGATCTGGTGCAGGACAACCAGCTGATTTCGTCGGCGCGTATGATCGCGGGCGAAGTGGAATGGGTGGACGGGTTCCTGCGTGTCGATGTGCCGCCCGCGGCGCTCGAAGTCTTCGTGTCGCCGTATCGCGACCAGGTGTTCTACAGCGTGAGCGTCGACGACGGCCGGCTGCTGGCGGGCACGCCGGATTTCCCGCAGCGCAAGGCGCAGGCACCCGACACGCCCGATCACTACAACGCCGACCTGCACGGCCAGCCGGTGCGCGCCGTCGGCCTGGTTCGGCAGATGTACGATAACGGCGTAACGCGGCGCGTGCTCGTGACGGTCGGCAAGACCGTGCGGTCGCGCGATGCGATGGCGCAGCAGCTGTGGCAGCCGCAGCTCGTGCGGCAGATCGAGATGATCGTGTTGGCGGTCGCGCTGGTGTGCATCGGCCTGACCTTCGAGTTGCGTCCTCTGATGAAAGTGAAGGAAGAGGTGGCCGACCGCGATCCGATGCAGTTGGAGCCGATTCGCGTCGAGCGCCTGCACACGGAGTTGCGGCCGATCGTCGAAGCGATCAATCAATGTATCGCGCGGCTGGGTGTTCAGGTGGCCGCGCAACGGCGCTTCATTGCCGATGCCGCGCACCAGTTGCGCACACCGCTCACGCTGCTGGGCACGCAGTTGCAGTTCGCGCGCCAGCAGGACGGCTTGACGCCCGCGCTCGATGAAGCACTCGCGGCCATGCACCGCAGCAATCGTTCGATGGTCGGGTTGACCAACAAGCTGCTGCTGCTCGCGCAGGCGGAGGCGGCCGACAACACGCAGTTGGCCGTGGAAACGGTGGATTTCGTGCCGCTGGCAATGGAAGTGGTGGAAGACCTGGCGCTGCTTGCGCAGGCCCGCGACATCGATCTGGGCGCCGAGCTGAACGGGCCCGCGCCGGTGGCGGGGCACCGCGGCCTGCTGCAGGCGCTGGTCGCGAATCTGGCGGAGAACGCGATTCGCTACTCCGGCAAGGGCGGCCATGTCACCGTCGCCGTCAGCGCCGATGCGGAAACGGTCACGCTCACCGTGCTCGACGACGGGCCGGGCATTCCGCCCGAGTCGCGCAGCCGTGTGTTTGAACCGTTCTTCCGGGCGTCGACGGATACAGAGGGGACCGGGCTCGGCCTCGCGATCGTGCGCGAGATCACGGATGCGCATCACGGCGAAATCACGCTCAAGCCCGGCGAGGGCGGCAAAGGCGTGCACGTGACAGTGTCGTTCCCGCGAGCGGCGGCCGACGAGGCGCAGCCACTCTGACGAGCGCCTTGGCGCGCATTGCTTGCTGCCGGCGTCGGGACAAACCCGCAATTGGCGCAGGAAACGCACAAGCGAAAGCATATAGAAGGGTTTGCGCCCCTAGAATTTTTGCAGGCGATCCACCCGACGCCCGCCCGGATACGGGACATAAAACGGAGACATTCACCATGAACCATGCGTTGACGCGCTTCACGCGCGCCGTCCGTGCCGTGGTCGCGGCGCCGCTCCCACTGTTCCTGGCTGCTCCGGTGCTGAAGGTGCTCGCGGGCTTCAATCCTGCGATGAAGGACCGCCATATCGAGCTGTCGAGCGCTTTCACGAGTCAGTTCGTGAACCAGGTCGAACCATAAGATGGACGCCGGCCGCGCCGCGAGGTGCGCCGGCCTCCTGAGACAAGAGGAACGCCGAATCGTGTTTTCAGGCAGTTTGCGCGGACGTTTGCTGTGGTGGCTATTGCTGCCGCTGGCGGCGTTCGTTTCCATTTCCGGCATGATTTCGTTCCGCAACGCGCAGACCACGGCCGATCTGGTGCAGGACAATGCGTTGCTTTCGTCGATGCGAATCATCGGCGAGGACGTCGACTGGGATAACGGCAGCGTCGTGATTCAGATTCCGCCGGCCGCGCTCGAACTGTTCGAATCGCCCGAGCAGGACAGCGTGTTCTATCGCGTCGAGGCGAGCGGGCATCGTCTGCTGGCGGGTATCCCCGAGCTGCCGTTGCCGCCTGGCGCCGGGGTCGGCCCGAGGCTCTATTCCACCCATCTCGACGATGGCCGCGCCGTGCGCGCCGCCACTTACGTGCGGCAGCTGTACGACTCCGGGCGGACCGAGGAAGTCGTGGTGGCGGTCGCCAAGACGGAACGCTCGCGCGACGCGATGGTGTGGCGTCTGCTGCGTCCACAACTGTTCGGCGAGGTTCTCACGCTGGTGCTCGCGATGGTCTTCGTCTATCTCGGGTTGACCTTCGAACTGCGTCCGCTGATGAAAGTGAAAGACGACGTCGAGGATCGCAATCCATCGCAGCTCGAACCCATTCGCGTGGCGCGGCTGCATGTGGAGCTGCGGCCGATCGTCGAGGCGATCAATCAGTGCATCGCGCGTATGCGCCAGCAGGCCGCGGCGCAGCGGCAATTCATCTCCGATGCCGCGCATCAGCTGCGCACGCCGCTCACGCTGCTCGATGCGCAGATCCAGTTCGCACGCCAGCGCGAGAACCGCGACGTGCGGCTTGCCGAAGCACTGGCCGCCATGCACAAGAGCAGCCGCAAGATGACGACGCTGACCAACAAACTGCTGCTGCTCGCTCAGGCGGAGTCCGCAGCGCGGTCGAAAGAACACGAACGCGTCGATCTGAGCGCATTGATCGCGGGCGTGCTCGAAGAGCTGATTGCGTTTGCCCAGTCGCGTGAAATCGATCTGGGCGCGGAGCTGGAAGACGGTTTGCACGTCACCGGAGACGAGGCGCTGACCGCGGCGCTGGTGACCAATCTCGTCGATAACGCGCTGCGCTATACGCAAGCGGGCGGCCGCGTCACGGTGCAGACGCAGCGCAGGAACGACATGGCGATCGTGCGTGTCGTCGACAACGGGCCGGGTATCAAGGCCGAGGCGAGGGCGCGCGTGTTCGAGCGCTTCTATCGCGCATCGAACCACGCGGACGGAACCGGCCTCGGTTTGCCGATCGTGCGCGAGATCGCCCAGCGGCAGGGCGGCACCGTCACGCTCGGGCCGGGAGAAGACGGTGTCGGTCTGGTCGCGACCGTCGAGATGCGATTGTGGGCAGCCGTGGTTCGAAGCGCGGCAAGGGGAGACATATGAAACTGCTGCTTGTCGAAGACGACGCCGACTTGGCGCGCTGGGTCATCAACCTGATGCAGGTCGAAAATTTCGCGCTGGACTGGGCGCAGGACGGCGAGAGTGCGGAGACGCTGCTCGGCTCGCAACGCTACGACGCGGTGCTGCTCGATCTGCGCCTGCCAGGCATCGGCGGCAAGGATGTGCTCGCGCGTTTGCGCCGCAAACGCGACAACGTGCCGGTGCTGATGCTGACCGCCAACGGGTCGACCGACGACAAGGTCGCCTGCTTCTCGGCCGGCGCGGACGACTACGTCGTCAAGCCCTTCGACGCACGCGAACTGGTGGCGCGCATCAAGGCGCTGATCCGCCGTCAGGCGGCGGGCGACAAGGGCCAGTCGATCGACTGCGGCGATCTGCGCTATCTGTTCGACACACGCGAATTTCTGCTGCAAAACGAGCTGTTGCCGCTGCGCCGACGCGAACACGCGATCCTCGAAGCGCTGATTCTCAAGCAGGGCAAGACCGTCTCGAAGACCACGCTGATGGACAGCGTCTTCAATCTCGACGACGAACCGAGCGCCGATGCGATCGACATCTACATTCACCGCTTGCGCAAGCATCTCGCGAGTTCGAGCGTGAAGATCATGACCTTGCGTGGACTCGGCTACATCCTGCGCGAAGAAGCGCCTCGCGAAGCGTTTGCCGGGGCGCTGTAGCCGCACGCTGTAGCCACATTCCGTCACGCTGCCCCGTTCAGCCACGCCGCCTGGAGCGGTGCTACTCATTCGGCTTGTACAGCATCACCTCGCAGCCAGGCGTTGCGTCGTTGAAACGGATCGACATGCCGTGCATGCCGGCCACCGCCAGCGCCAGACTCAGGCCGAGCCCGCTGCCCGGCGTATGGCGGCTCGCCTCGCCGCGATAGAAGCGCCGCAGCACGGCTTGCCGTTCGGCGGGTGCGATGCCCGGCCCGTCGTCGGATACGCTGACGCCCGCGCCCGTGCGGTCGCGAAACACCGTGAGCCGTACCTTGCCGCCATGCGGCGCGAACTTGATGGCGTTCTCCACCAGATTCGCCAGTGCTTCGAATAGCAGACTCGGGTCGCCCTGAATTTCCAGCGGACCGGCGGTAGTCCGCTGCACGTCGAAGACGATCTGCTTGTCCTCGGCGGTCGGCTCGTAGAACTCGAATACGTCGTCGGCGACGGCGGCCAGATCGACATTCGTAAAACCCTTACGACGCACGCCGCTCTCGATTTCCGAAATACGCAGCAGCGCATTGAAGGTGCGCAGCAGGCCGGTGGTCTCGACAATGGTTTCATCGATCGCCGCGCGATACTCCGCTTCGGTTTTGGCGCGCCGCTGCGCGCGTTCGAGTGCGCCGAGCATCCGCGTGAGCGGCGTGCGCAGATCGTGCGCAATCGCATCGCACACGCCCTTGACTTCGTGCATCAGCCGCTCGATCTCATCGAGCATGCCGTTCACGACGCCGACGAGACGATCGACGTCGTCCCGTTTCGAATGCACGGGCAAACGCCTGCTGAGATTGCCGGCGACGATCTCTTCGATCGACGCAGTCACCGCATCGAGCCGCCGCATTGCCGAGATGCCGATCAGGCTCGCGCCGATCAGGCCGATCACAAACGTGAGCATGGCCGTGGACAGCAGCGCGTGCAGCAGTTCTTCGTCGAAGTGATCGAGCTCGCGGGTGTTCTGGCATTGCAACGCGACGCGGCTGTCGGACAGCCGCGCGGCGATGCATCGTCCGGGCGGGTGGCCCGGCAGATTCGCGAGACGCATCGAAAACGGCTTGTCGAAAGCGGAAATCGACGGTTGCTCGCCCGGATAGCCGCCCGCAAGATGTTTGCCGCTGCTGTCGAACAGCGCGAACGGGCGCTGGTGGCGCGGGTCGAACTGGCCTTGATGCTGGAATCGCGCGACCAGTTCGTTCGGGTCTTCGCGTATCAGCTCCGCGTGTTCCCGCACCAGCCAGTCGTCGATGCGTTCCTGTTCGAAGCCGGTGATCTCGCGGTAGAGATAGCCGAACAGCAACATGGCGATCACGCCGAACAGCACCAGAAACAGCGTGGCGAGGCGAAAACCGGTGGTGCGGTGCAGTTCAGTCAGGCGCATGCAGCATGTACCCCGAACCGCGCACGGTATCGATCATCGGCGCCGACCCGTCCGGGTCGAGCTTTTTCCTCAGACGGCTGATGTGCACGTCGATCACATTGGTCCGCTCGTCGAGCCGGTAATCCCACACCGCCTCGAACAGCATGGTGCGGCTCACCACCTGGCCTTCGTGCTGCATCAGATATTCGAGCAGCCGGTATTCGCGCGGCAGCAGCGGCACCGGACGGCCGCCGCAGGTCACTTCGCGTTTGAGCGGGTCGAGCCGCAGCGGCCCGACCTGGTACTCCTGCACACCCGGCGCCGCTTCGCGCCGGCGCATCAGCGCGTCGAGCCGCGCGGTCAGTTCGATGAACTCGAACGGCTTGGTCAGATAATCGTCGCCGCCGGCACGCAAACCGCGCACGCGTTCGTCGACCGCGGACAGCGCGCTGAGAATCAACACCGGCGTAAGCACCCCGGCGCTGCGCAACGCCGCCAGCATGCCGAGCCCTTCGAGGCCGCCTGGCAACATACGATCGAGCACGATCGCGTCGTACGTATTGGCGACCGCGAGCATCAGGCCGTCGCGGCCCGTGCTCGCGGCTTGCACCGTGCAGCCGTGATCGGTGAGGGCCTCGACGATTTCCGCGAGGGTTTGCTCGTCGTCCTCGACGACCAGTACATTCGACATGCCTTTATCCAGTCAATGAGCAGCTCAATCAGACAGCTCAGTCAGCCAACGCAATCAGCCAACGCAATCAGCCAACGCAATCAGCCAACGCAATCAACGCAATCAACGCAATCAACGCAATCAGCGCAATCAGCGCAATCAGCGCAATCAGCGCAATCGGCGCAATCGGCGCAATCGGCGCGCGGCGGGCCGCAGCCGGCCGGCCGTTTTACACTATGCCCGTACGCGCGATCTCCGCAGTATGCCGCGCGAAGCTGCACAGGCGTTTCGCGCCAACATGAAAAAATTTTAATGTAAGCCCGATTGCGGATGCGAATCCTTCTGATCGAAGACGATACGCGCGCTAGCCAGTTTCTGGCGCGCGGCTTGAGCGAGAGCGGTCTCATTGTCGACACGGTGGCCGACGGTGCGACCGGGCTCGCCTATGCGCGCGAGGGCATCTACGACGTGATTGTGACCGATCGGCTCTTGCCCGCGCTCGACGGCATCGCACTCGTGCAACAACTGCGCGCCGGCGGGGACACGACACCGGTGCTGATGCTATCGGCGCTCGGCGGGCTGAACGAACGTGTAGAGGGGATACGCGCGGGTTGCGACGACTATCTGATGAAGCCCTACGCGTTCGTTGAAGTGCTGGCGAGAATCGAAGCGCTGGCGCGGCGCGCGGATCGCAGCAGGATGAGCGAGCGGCTCGAGTGCGCGGATCTGGTGCTCGACACGCGTGCGCGGAGCGCGAGCCGCGCGGGCCGCGATCTGCGCCTGCAGCATCGCGAGTTCCTGTTGCTCGAATGCCTCGCGCGCCGCGAGGGGCAGGTCGTGACGCGCAGCATGTTGCTCGAGGCCGCGTGGAATTACGATTTCGAACCGCGCGGCAATATCATCGACATGCACATGCATCGCCTGCGCATGAAAGTGGATCGCGACTTTCCGGTGGCGCTGATTCACACCGTGGTCGGCGCGGGCTACGTGCTCAATCCCGCGCCCTGAACGCCGTCGATGGCCTCGCACAGGCCATTCCGCAAGCCGTTCCCCACGCATGTTGCGCCGCATTAAATTTTTTTAATCATTGGGCGAAAGCGCCGACAGAACCCATTGGCTAATCTGGCGGCATTCTTTGTTGCCTGAGGCTTTTCCATGTCAGGGCTGTTCCGTCCGGCGCCGTTTTCTCCCGTCGTCAGTCCTCATGCGCGGCGTTCCAGCGTCATGCGCGCTGCCTTGTGCACGCTGGCCGCCGCGGTTCTGGCCGGATGCTCGCTCGTGCCTGCCTATCAGCGGCCCAGTACGCCGCTGGCGCCAAGCTTCGACGGCGCGGCGGGGGCCTCGCTGGCCGATACGGTGCCGGTCAGAAGCGGCTGGTGGCGCGAGTATCACGACCCCGCGCTCGACGCGCTGGTCGAGCGCAGCCTGCGCAACAACTTCACGCTGGCGTCGGCCGTCGCGAGCGTCGAACAGGCGCGCGGCAATGCCGAGAAAGCCGGCGCGCCACAGTATCCTTCGCTGTCGGCCGGCGGGACTTTTACTCGCAGTCACCAGGGCCGCGGTTCGACCACAAAGAGCCAAAGCCTCTTCGCCGAAGCCAGCTACGAAATCGATTTCTGGGGCTTGAATGCCGCCAACGCCAATGCCGCCGACCTGCTCACGCGCGCGTCCGAATTCGATCGCGATACGGTTGCGCTGACGCTGACTGCCTCGGTTGCGGACACGTATTTTCAGGTGCAGAGTCTGCGCCGCCGTCTCGCGATCGCACGGACCATTTCCGACGACGCAGCGCGCATTCTGCAATTGTTGCTCGCGCAACAAGCCGCGGGCGTCGCGACCGAATTGCAGGTGCAGCAGCAGCGCAATGCGCTCGCCACCTTCCAGGCCGCGGTGCCGGCGCTGCAGCAGCAACTCGACACCAGCGTGCATGCGCTCGCTGTCCTGGTGGGCACGGCGCCGGAACAATTCACGGTCAGCGAAGCCCCGCTCGCCGACATCGTCATTCCGCAGCCGCGCGCGAATTTGCCCGCGAGCCTGCTCGAAACGCGCCCCGACATCCGCTCGAAGGAAGCGCAGTTGCAATCGGCCAATCAGAGCGTCGGCGCGGCGCGCGCGGCGTTTCTGCCGAACATCGTGCTGACCGCCGACGGCGGCCTCAGCAGCAAGTCGCTGTCGCACTTCCTGTCGAGCCCGTTCGCCAGCATCGCCGCTTCGCTGGCGGCGCCGATCTTCGACGGCGGCGCGCTGCGCGGCCAACTGCATGCGAGCCAGGCGGCCGAGACGAAGAGCGTGGCGGATTACCGGCAGGCCGTGGTGACCGCGCTGCAGGACGTCGAGGATTCGCTCTCAGCGGCGCAGCAGCAGCAACTCGCGGAAACCGCCGACCAGAACGCCGCCGACGCCGCCCGCAAAGCCGCCACGCTCGCGCAAACCCAGTACTCGCTCGGCACCGTCGATTTTCTGACCGTCCTCGACGCCCAACGCACGCTGTACCAGTCTGAAGACACGCTGGTGCAGGCGCGGCTCGCGCGCCTGCAAGCGTCGGTCAGTCTGTTTCGCGCGTTCGGCGGCGGCTTCGGCATAACCGGCGATAGCGATGGCCGTCCCGCTTCCTCTTCTACGCCTTCCCGCTCATGAAACCTGCTGACCTTCCGAAACATGAGGCGCCGCGTGCGCGCAGAAGCCGCGCGCCGCTCGCTGTGGCGTTGGCCGTTCTCGTCGTGATTCTCGTGGCGTGGTTCTGGCCGAGGCACCCGGCTGTCAAACCGGCGCCGGCCGTGCCGGTCAACGCCGGCCATGCGGCGAATCGCGACTTTCCGATCCGCGTCGCGGCGGTGGGCACGGTTCTGGCGCTCAATACCGTGGACGTCAAGGTGCGCGTCGACGGCCAGTTGCAGCGCATCGCCTTCACCGAAGGGCAGGATGTGCACGCCGGGCAACTGCTCGCGCAACTCGATCAGGGACCGCTGACTGCCCAGCTGCATCAGGCGGAAGCGGCGCAGCGCAAGGACCAGGCATCGCTCGACAATGCGCGGCTCGATTTCGCGCGCTATTCGAAGCTGGTCGGCATCGGCGCGGCGACCACCCAGGCGGTCGACACGGCGAGGTCGCAAGTGGAAGCACTCGCCGCGACCGTCGCCGCGGATGCCGCGCTGGTGCAGAGCGAGCGCCTGCAACTCAGCTTCACGACGCTCTCCGCGCCGTTCACCGGCCGCGCCGGCGCGCGCGAAGCCGATATCGGCGCGATCGTGCATCCGACCGACACGACCGGCATCGTCACGGTCACGCAGATGGAGCCGATTACCGTGCAGTTCTCCGTGCCTCAGGACGTGCTGCCCGACCTGCTCGCCAATCAGGCGAAAGCGCCGCTGACGGTGAGCGTCACTACGCGTTCCGGCAGTACGCCGCTTGCCGACGGCACGCTCGTGTTCATCGACAGCACGGTCGATCCCACTACCGGCCAGATCAAGCTCAAGGCCTCGTTCACCAACAAGGACCGCAAGCTCTGGCCGGGCGAACTGGTGAACGCGCGCGTGCTGGTGCGTACCGATTCGCAGCGTCTCGCGGTGCCGAGCCGCGCGGTGGTGAATACGCAGAACGGCACGCAACTGTACGTGATCGACGCGAACGGCACAGCGCGGATGCGGCCGGTGCGAACCGGTGTCACGGTCGACGGCATGACGGAGATACGCAGCGGCATTGCCCCGGCGGATCTGATCGTGTTCGACGGACAAAGCCGTCTGAACCCGGGCGTGCATGTGGCGGCGACCATGGTGGCGACGCTCGCCGAGGCGCCGCCGGTCAACGCCAATGCCAACGCAGCGGGCAGCCAGGCTAACCAGGACAATCCGTCATGAGTTTCATGGAGTTGTTCATCAAGCGGCGCATTGCGACCAGTTTTCTGGCGATCGCGGTGTTGCTGGTCGGCGCGGTAGCGTATTTTCTGCTGCCCGTCGCGCCGTTGCCGCAAGTCGACTTTCCGACCATCCAGGTCGTCGCGAAGTTGCCCGGCGCAAGTGCGGAAACCATGGCGACGTCGGTGGCCACGCCGCTCGAGCGGCAACTGTCGCTGATTTCCGGCGTGACGCAGATGACGTCGTCGAGCTCGCTCGGCAACACCAACATCGCCGTGCAGTTCGACCTGTCGCGCGACATCAACGGCGCAGCGCAGGATGTGCAGACCGCCATCAACGCGGCCGGCGGCAATCTGCCGAAGAATCTGCCGAATCCGCCGACCTATCAGAAGGTCAATCCCGCGGACTTCACGTTGCTGTCGCTGGCGCTGACTTCGCCTTCGCTGACGCTCACGCAGCTCGACAGCTACGCCGAAGACTATCTGGCGCAACAGATCTCGCAGATGCCCGGTGTCGGCCTCGTCGATTTCCACGGCCAGCAGCGGCCCGCGGTGCGCATCCAGCTCGATCCGGACAAACTCGCCGCACGCGGCTTGACGCTGGAAGACGTGCGCTCGATCGTGGGCGTGCAAACAGTGAATGCGCCGAAGGGCAGCCTGAACGGCCCGGACCGCTCGGTCATCTTCAACGCGACCGACCAGATCACGAGCGCCTCGGAGTACCGCGATCTGGTGGTGGCGTACAAGAACGGCGCGCCGATTCGCGTGTCCGATCTCGGCACGGTTCTGAACGCCGCCGAAGACAACCAGCAGGCCGCGTGGCTGCAACACGAGCGCGCGATCATTCTCGACATTCACAAGCAGCCGGGCTTCAACGTCGTGCAGACCATCGCCAACATCAAGGCGAAGCTGCCGGCGCTCGAAGCGACGCTGCCCGCAGCCGCGCATCTGCACGTGGTGGGCGATCGCACGCAGACCATCGACGCGTCGGTGCACGACGTGCAGTTCACGCTGATGCTGACGATCGCGCTGGTCGTGATGGTCATTTTTTCGTTCCTGCGCAACCTGTGGGCGACGGTGATTCCGAGCCTGACGATTCCGCTTTCGTTGGTGGCCACGTTCGGCGTGATGTATCTGCTTGGCTATAGCCTCGACAATCTGTCGCTGATGGGTCTGACGATCGCGGTGGGCTTCGTGGTGGACGATGCGATCGTCGTGATCGAAAACGTGATGCGGCATATCGAAGAGGGTGTGCCCAGAATGAAGGCCGCATTGCTCGGCGCAATGGAAGTGCGCTTCACCATCGTTTCGATGACGATCTCGCTGATCGCCGTCTTCATTCCGATTCTGCTGATGGGCGGCATTGTCGGCCGTCTGTTCCGCGAATTCGCGGTGACGGTGAGCGCGGCGATCGTGATGTCGGCGCTGGTTTCGCTGACCGTGACGCCGATGCTGTGCGGCTGGCTGATCCGCTTGCCCGAGCCGGATGACGCAGGCTGGATGCGCAAGTTCGAAACGTGGCTCGAAGCGGGCTTTACCGCGGTGGAGCGGCGCTACGAGCGTGGCCTCGATTGGGTGCTGAGTCATCAGAAGCTGATGCTGGCTGTGACGGTGGCCACGATTGCGGCGACCGGCGCGTTGTTCGTCGCGATCCCGAAGGGCTTCTTTCCGCAGGAAGACTCCGGCTTGATCATGGGCGTCGCGCAGGCCGCGCCGGACATCTCGCCTCGCTCGATGTCGGTCAAGATGCAGCAACTGGGCAATCTGATCGAAGCCGATCCGGCTGTCGACAACGTCTACTACTGGATGGGCCCGAATCCGACCGTGAGCCAGGGGCGCGTCATGATCAATCTGAAGCCGTTCAATCAGCGCAAGGACAGCGCGGCGCAGGTGCTCAACCGCCTGAAGCCGAAACTGGCGAAGGTCATGGGCATTTCACTGTCGATGCAGGTGCGGCAGGACATACAGGTGGGCGGCCGCATCAGCGCCGCGCAGTATCAGTACACGTTGCAAGATCCGGACATCAACGAGCTGAACCATTGGGCCAGCGTGCTGACCGACCGGCTGTCGAGGCTGCCGGCACTCGCCGACGTCACCTCTGACCAGCAAGCCGCCGCCACCAGCGCGACGCTCGTGATCGATCGCAGCACGGCTTCGCGCTTCGGCATCACCGCGCAGGCGATCGACGACACGCTCTACGATGCGTTCGGCCAGCGGCAGATCGCGACGCTCTTCACGCAACTGAATCAGTACCATGTCGTCGAAGAAGTCAGCCCCGGTTTTCAGTTGACCACCGATGCACTCGCGCACCTCTACGTGCGCTCGCCGTTGACCAACGAACTGGTGCCTCTCAACACGTTGGCGAGGCTCGAGAACAACGTGTCGCCGATTTCGGTGAATCACCAGGGGCTGTTCCCGGCCGTGACGATCTCGTTCAATCTTGCGGCGGGGCAGTCGCTCGGCAACGCGGTGGCGGCGATTCACCAGGCCGAGGTCGCGGCAGGCAAACCCGATAGTCTGACGGGCTCGTTTCAGGGCACTGCACAGGCGTTCCAGGCATCGCTCGCGAGCGAGCCGTATCTGATCGCCGCGGCGCTCGTGGTGGTCTATCTGATACTCGGCATCCTGTACGAGAGCGCGATTCATCCGCTTACCATCATCTCGACGCTGCCTTCGGCGGGCGTGGGCGCACTGCTTGCGTTAATGCTGTGCGGTCAGGATCTCTCGATCATGGGGATGATCGGCATCATCTTGCTGATCGGTATTGTGAAGAAGAACGCGATTATGATGATCGACTTCGCGCTCGTGGCCGAACGGGAGCAGGGCCTGTCGCCGCGCGAAGCGATCCGGCAGGCCTGCGTGCTGCGCTTCCGGCCGATCATGATGACCACGCTTGCGGCGCTGTTCGGCGCGTTGCCGCTCGCGCTCGGTCATGGTGCGGGCGCTGAGCTGCGCGTGCCGCTCGGCATCGCGATTGTCGGCGGCCTGATCGTTTCGCAGATGCTCACGCTGTTCACGACGCCGGTGGTGCATTTGTGGTTCGACCGTCTGTCGCATTGGCTGGAGAAGCAGCGCTCGAGCGACAGTGTGGTCGAAACGGAATCCGTGGGTTGAGCGCTGACGCGCAACCCTCAATAGGCGTGCCATGCATCGGCATGCTTCACGCACAGCAAGACCGCCGCCGATACCGCCCGGCGGTCTTTTCTTTGACGCTATATTTTTTGCATTTCGCGCGGCTCTTAAGCATCTCTTAAGGCTCGATCGAAGCCTGTCTTCGTGATGTGCGTGACAACAGCGACTCGCGATTCCTTTTTACATCGTCGTAAGCTTTCCATAAGGTTTCCCGTCGCATATTGGCGCCTGGACGAAACGCGAGCCGCCTCGCTCGCAGCGTCGATCTATACGCCTATTAACGGGAGAACCAGCTTGGCAGAGATCTCGAACTATCGCGTTGCCGACATGAGCAACAAAGTGCCTGAAGCGACACTTGTCTTCTGGGCGATCAAGATCATGGCAACCACCGTCGGCGAAACCGGTGCGGACTATCTGACCGTGCACGTCGGTCTTGGCACGGCGCTCACCGGCGGGATGATGCTTGTGTTGCTGCTCGCCGCGCTGGCCGTGCAGCTTCGTATGCGCAAGTACGTACCGTGGATTTATTGGCTGACCGTGGTTCTGGTCAGCGTGGTCGGCACGCAGATCACCGATGCGCTGACCGACCGTCTCGGCGTCAGTCTTTACGCCAGCACGATTGCGTTTTCCATTGCGCTCGCCGCTGTGTTCGCCCTCTGGTACCGCAGTGAGCGAACGCTGTCGATCCACACGATCGTCACGACACGCAGAGAACTGTTTTACTGGGCCGCCATATTATTCACGTTCGCATTGGGCACCGCGGCCGGCGACCTCGCGACAGAAGCCTTGGGACTCGGCTTCATGATCGGTGCGGTGGCGTTCGGCGCGCTGATCGCGGTGGTGGGCATCGGGTATTACGTCGGCGGAAATCCTGTGCTGACCTTCTGGATTGCCTACATTCTGACGCGACCGTTGGGCGCCTCGTTCGGCGATCTGCTCTCGCAGTCACGCGCATACGGCGGTCTCGGTCTGGGCACGATCAATACGAGTGTGATGTTCCTGAGCGCGATCGTCGTGCTGGTTATCTTCGCCAGCGCTATCGAACAGCGGTCCATGCGCGCGGTCACCGTACGCGAACCTTGAGCCTTGAACCTGCGTCGCGCGGAAAGCTGCACACGATGCCTTCTTTTTTCACCGAGTATCGGATCCAACCGAAGAGAACAATCATGAATCAACGTACCCTCAGTAAAGCCGTCATTGCTTCGTTCATCGCGATCTCCGCGGCCAGTTTCGGCCACATCGAGCCGGGCAGGATCGGCTTTTCGTCCGCAGCGGCTGCCGAACCGGCCAAGGCGTCGAAGCTCGGCGACCTGTCGCCGTTCCGCAAGATTGCCGCCGATACCGCGGCCCTGGTCGGCAAAGGCGAGCTCGCGGGCGGCAAAGCGCGCATCAAGGATCTGGAACTCGCATGGGACGATGCCGAGCCTTCGCTGAAGCCACGCGCCGCAGCCGACTGGCACACCGTCGACAAGGCAATCGATCGCGCATTGAGCGCATTGCGCGCCGGCACGCCGAATGCGGCGGAATGCAAGCAATCTCTGACGGACCTGCTGGCGGTTATCGACCGGATGAGCGGCAAGGCTTGACGCTCTAGCCATGATTGAATCTGACGCCATCCGCGAGACCGGTGGGTGGCGATCGTCAATCGATATGGGATGCGAATCAGCTTTGCATGATGTCCCCGTAGAAAATACTGTTGGCTGCCCGTCGCGCCACCGGCAACAGTCGCCAAAGCGAATAACAGCGCAGTCGCGTTCAACTCGCTGAACTGGCTGGTCAAATCCATTTACGCCGGCGCGTAGGCTCACCCTGGTCGCGGCCCACATCACGTTTCGTCAGACAAAACTATCGCGACTGTAAGGTTATTCCAGATCATTATTGAGAATGATTCGCGTTTACGATAGATTGACACCCTGTCTTGAAAAAAACGGAGCGAATCTATGGCTGAGGTGCTCACTCGGCGGGGGGCTTCAACGGCGCGACCGATGTCTGTTTTCAGCCCCGGCGTTGCGTGCCCGCCGCCTTCGCCACGTATGCGCCGCCGTTCCCGCTCCGTCGACTGGGAGAACGGCACGCTGCTCGACGTGCTGATCGCCAACCGGCCGATGCTCGTCAATCTGGCGCGCGGCTTTGTCGGCTGCGCGAGTCTGGCGGAAGACGTGGTGCACGACGTCTTCATCAAGCTGGTCGATTTCCCGGATCAGGATGCCGTGCGGCAACCCGTGGCCTATGTGACCCGCATGGTGCGTAATGCATCGATCGATGCCTTCCGCCGCCAGAGCCTCGAAAGCACTTACCACGCGGACGAAGACGACGGGCTCGACGTGCCGTCGCCGGAACCGTCGCCCGAAGCGGCGCTGCTCGTGCGCGACACGCTGCGTCATGTCTACAACGCGCTCGACCAGTTGCCGCCGCGAAGCCGCGCCGCGTTCGAGATGGTGCGGCTGCGCGAGGAGACGCTGCAAAGCACGGCGCGCGCGCTCGACGTTTCGCAAACGCTGGTGCATTTCATGGTGCGCGATGCCGAGAAGCATTGCGCCGATTGCCTCGACGCCTGCAATCGCGGCGTTGCCGGTCCCGTGTTCTGCGGCAGCCGTGCCCGCCGCCGCGGGTAAATGGGCGCTCAGTGGGCGCTCTAATGCGGTCAGGTCGCCGCCAGGCCGCTCGCGGGCTTCGGCATGGGCGCCGGCATTCGCTATCAGAGCGGCTCGGCGGGCGCCGCCGACAACTCGCTGTACGTGCCGAGCTACACCGTGTACGACGCGGCGATCCACTACGAGATGTGCAACTGGCGCTTGGCGATCAACGGTCAGAACATTTTCAATCGCCGCTTTGTGAGCGGTTGCCAGTCGGCGAACACCTGCTTCTACGGTAATCCGCGCACGGTGATCGCGACGGCGAAGTACGACTGGTAAGCGGCAGGCGTTCGGGCGGGCAGCTGGGTTTCGAGCGCCGTCCGAACGTCCATTGCCATGTTCAACATTGCAACGACTGACCCCTACTCGAACCGACTATGCCGAAGAAAAAACTCGTTTATATCTGGTCTTTGAGAAACGCCGCCGCCGACAAGGCGCGTCGTTTCATTACGTCGACAACGGTATCGACTCCGGCGAAGTGATCCACGACGTGCTGAACACCGAGATCGACAAGGACGACACGATTCTGGAGCTACGCTGGAACAACTTCAACCCCGGCTGGCGCTCGACTCCGATGAATAGGGTGCAGGTATGATCCACTGCCTTGGTATCGACCGACGCTCACCAGGAGCCCCGCACTGAGAAGCGACGGAGTGCGGCGTTGGCCGCGCGCAAACGCAGGGCGGCCGGCAGGCAATTGATTTTGCATATTCTTTGAATTGGGCAGCGTGACGCCTTCCTGCACCAAAGGTGTGTGGAAGGAATCGGTTGAACGGCTGGGGAAAACGGCAAGTTAGTATGAATGTTGACGCATCTGATTCGTATTAACAATTGCGTCCTGTTCAAGTCATCTATAAGACATCTGACAAAAGACTAGGGGAGATTCCCTCAAACCCATGCCTGGCGGGCATCGGCCCGGTTTGGGGTGTCTGCGGCGTATGTTTATCTAGCAGCGCGTACTGGAAAACACGCATATACTCACGTGCGGGCCGTAAAAAGTAGTGCCGTGGGTCGCGCTGCCTTTGCGCCGTTCGTCGCAACCTCGCTGGCTCAGCGCTACAACGCTCTGTCTTTCAATTCACCAAGCAAAGCATTAAACATGTCCACGCCAAAGATCATCTACACCCTTACCGACGAAGCGCCTGCACTGGCGACCTACTCGCTGCTCCCGATCGTCAAGGCTTTCACGCGCTCATCCGACGTGATCGTTGAAACGCGTGATATCTCGCTTGCCGGCCGGATCATCGCTGCCTTTCCGGATTACCTGACCGCGGAACAAAAGGGTTCCGACGATCTGGCGGAACTGGGTGGACTCACCACGCGCCCGGAAGCGAACATCATCAAGCTGCCGAACATCAGCGCGTCGGTGCCGCAGCTGAAGGCCGCGATCACCGAACTGCGCGACCAGGGCTACAAGCTGCCGGCCTATCCGGACGAGGCGAAGACCGACGCTGAAAAAGACGTCAAGGCACGCTACGACAAGATCAAGGGCAGCGCGGTGAACCCGGTGCTGCGCGAAGGCAATTCGGATCGCCGCGCGCCGTTGTCGGTGAAGAACTACGCGCGCAAGCACCCGCACAAGATGGGCGCGTGGACCGCGGACTCGAAGTCGCACGTGTCGCACATGAGCGGCGGCGATTTCTACGGCAGCGAAAAGTCGGCGCTGATCGCGGCAGCCGGCAGCGTGAAGATCGAATTGACGGCCGCTGACGGCGCGAAGACGGTCCTGAAAGAAAAAACGGCAGTGCAAGCGGGTGAGATCATCGACGCTTCGGTGCTGAGCAAGAACGCGCTGCGCAGCTTCATCGAAGCCGAGATCAACGACGCGAAGGCGAAGGGCGTGCTGTTCTCGGTGCACCTGAAAGCCACCATGATGAAGGTGTCGGATCCGATCATGTTCGGCCAGGTGGTGTCGGTGTTCTACAAAGACGTGCTGACCAAGCACGCTGAAGCGCTGGCGCAAGTCGGCTTCAACCCGAACAACGGCATCGGCGATCTGTATGCGCGCCTGAAGGACCTGCCGGCCAAAACGCGCGAAGCGATCGAAGCGGACATCAAGGCTCAGTACGAACAGCGTCCGCAACTGGCCATGGTCAACTCGGACAAGGGCATCACGAGCCTGCACGTGCCGAGCGACGTGATCGTCGACGCATCCATGCCGGCCATGATTCGCGAGTCGGGCAAGATGTGGGGCGCGGACGGCGCGCTGCACGACGCCAAAGCCGTGATTCCGGACCGTTGCTATGCAGGCGTCTATCAGGCCGTGATCGAAGACTGCAAGAAAAACGGCGCGTTCGATCCGGTCACGATGGGCACCGTGCCCAACGTCGGCCTGATGGCGCAAGCCGCGGAAGAATACGGTTCACACGACAAGACGTTCCAGATTCCGGCGAACGGCGTGGTTCGCGTGACCGACGAAGCTGGCGCGGTTCTGCTCGAGCAGCCGGTCGAAGAGGGCGATATCTGGCGCATGTGCCAGGCCAAGGACGCACCGGTCCAGGACTGGGTCAAGCTCGCGGTGAACCGCGCACGCGCTACCAACACGCCGGCCGTGTTCTGGCTGGACGCGGCTCGCGCGCATGACGCGCAGATCATCAGGAAGGTCGAGCAATACCTGAAGGACCATGACACCAGCGGTCTGGATATCCGCATCATGACGCCGGTCGATGCCACGAAGTTTTCGCTCGAACGCATCCGCGCCGGCAAGGACACGATCTCGGTCACCGGCAACGTGCTGCGCGACTACCTGACCGACCTGTTCCCGATCATGGAACTGGGCACCAGCGCGAAGATGCTGTCGATCGTTCCGCTGATGGCCGGTGGCGGCATGTTCGAAACCGGCGCGGGCGGTTCGGCGCCGAAACACGTTCAGCAACTGGTCGAAGAAGGCTTCCTGCGCTGGGACTCGCTCGGCGAATTCCTCGCGCTGGCTGCGTCGCTGGAACACCTGAGCAACGCGTATCGCAACCCGAAGGCGGCGATTCTGGCCAGGACGCTGGATCAGGCGACCGGCAAGTTCCTCGATAACGACAAGTCGCCTGCGCGCAAGGTCGGCGGTATCGACAATCGCGGCAGCCACTTCTATCTGGCGATGTACTGGGCCGAGGCGCTCGCTGCGCAGACCGAAGACGCCGCGCTGCAGGCGCAGTTCGCCGGTGTGGCGAAGGCAATGGCCGACAACGAAACGAAGATCCTCGAAGAGTTGGGCGCAGCGCAAGGCAAGCCGGTGGATATCAGCGGCTACTATCGTCCGAGCGTTGAACTGACGAGCAAGGCAATGCGTCCGAGCTCCACGTTGAACAAGATCGTGGACGCGGTTGCGTAAATGGTCGCGTAAAGCACTGAAGTACGCAGTGAAGTAAGCGGTAAGCATGACGATGGCGCTCGTGAGCGCCATCGTCGTTTCTACCTGCACGTGGGCGGCGGCCATGCCTGCCGTCACACGTGAACGATTTCCCAATCGCCGATTTTTTCCGGAATTTCGAGCGTCGACGTGTCGACTTCGGACAGATGCGGGCAGGTCAAGCCGCGCGCGAGGTCGTCAGCCGCTTGTTGCGGGCTGGAAAACTCACCGAGCGTTTCGTTGCCGAAGGTTGCCTCCCAACCATCCTGTCCCGGCAAAATGTAGAACGCTCCCTGGGTCGAGCCAAAGCGAAAGCCTTTCATTTTTAGTCTCCCAATTGCCATTAAAAACCGCGACGCCGTGGCGGCTTCCTGCGGGCGGCGGGGGACAGACTCGACAGCGTTTTTGTCCTATCCGTTTCAACTCGACCGCGTGAAGCGCCAACTCATGTGAAAGAGTCTACGTCAGCAGGTCGCGTCGCAAGGGATCGTTAGATGGCTCATTCGATCAAAAAATACCCTTAAAAAACAATGGTTTGTTTGAGTCATTTTGAGATGTGAAACTCGAGGCGACATTGCGGAATGGCGAATTTGTGCCTTGCACCACGGTTTTTTACAGAGCAACGCGTCATGCCACATCGTGAAATTTTGGGTGGTTGGCGTGACGTAAGCCGGCACGGACTCAAGACGAAGCGGAACCTTGAAATAGCGATCCGCTACGTGTCGTTATCTTTTACACCAGTGATCCGGACACGCCGTTTCTCGATCCATTGCATTGATCTTGCCGGGCGGCACTATGACGTGCGCGGAGCGTTTACCTATACTCCTCTCACTCTGTAAGGCACCTCCACCCACAGTCATACCAACAACACGGAGCCTCACATGCCGATAGCATTGCGAAACGCGGCCTTGGCATTACTGACCTGCTCCATGTTGAGCGCCACCGTCTGCGTACAAGCCGATGCCAGATGCAACTCCGCCAATTGCAATCCTCGCGGCCAACTCCTCGATCGACGCACCACGCTGCGCCTGAGCGCAGCCGCATTCTCGAAACTGCTGGCGTCGACCGCCTCCGGCCAGCAACTCGCTCAAGTCGCCGGCACCCCCGCGTGCAACGTGGAGATCGTGTATTTCCGCTACCGCACCATCGGCGGAGCAGGGGAGCCCGCCACGGCCAGCGCCGCCCTGATGATGCCTGGCGGACGTACGGGGTGTAGCGGCTCGCGCCCGCTCATGCTCTACGCGCACGGCACCACCGCCTATCGCAAATACAACATCGCCGATGTGACGCAAACCGATCCGGGCAACGGGGACGGTGCGTCGGAGGGCATCAGCGTCGCCGCCATGTACGCAGCCCAAGGCTATATCGTGGTGGCCAGCAACTACGCGGGCTATGCCGGCTCCGATCTGCCGTACCACCCCTATCTGAACGCCGATCAGCAATCGGCGGATATGATCGACTCGCTGCGGGCGGCGCGCATCGTCCTGGGTGAATCAAAACCGGAAAGGCCGGAAAAGTCGGAGAGGCGCACGCGGGAAAACGGCAAGCTCTTTATCACCGGCTATTCGCAAGGCGGCTTTGTGGCCATGGCGACGCATCGAGCGCTGCAAGCGGCGGGCGTCAGCGTGACCGCGGCCGCGCCGGGATCGGGACCCTATGCGCTCGCCGCCACCGCCGACGCGCTCGTCGAAGGCGAGGTGAACCTGGGCTCGACGCTGTTCACGACGCTGGTCGTGACGGGCTACCAGCATGCGTACCAGAACATCTATCGCAAGCCCGGCGACTTTTACGAAGCCGCCTACGCGCCCGGCATCGAGAATCTGCTGCCCAGCGTGAAGCCGCTCGATACCCTGTTTGAAAAAGGGAAGCTGCCCGCGACGCAACTCTTCAGCAGCGTCCCTCCCGCCCCGCAGTTCGCCGCCATGACGCCGCTGACGGCTCCGCCCCTTGTGCCCGCCGCGCTGACGCCGCTCTTTGCTTCAGGGTTCGGCAGCGCGAACCTCGTGCGCAACGAGTATCGGCTGAGCCTTCTCGAAGACGCATCCGTCAATCCCGATGGCGCCTTCCCCAACGCAACGGTTGCTCTCGCGCCGGCTGCCAATCCGACCCATCCGTTGCGCCAGGCATTCAAGCGAAACGATCTCCGAAACTGGCGTCCGCGTTCGCCGGTTCTGCTCTGCGGAGGCCAGTCGGATCCCACGGTGTTCTTCTTCAACGCGCAGATCGAGCAGGCCTACTGGCTGAACGCCAAAGTGTCGGCGGGGCTCACGTCGGTGCTGGATGTCGACTCCCCGGTCTCCGGGCCCAACGACGCCTACGCGCCGATCAAGCAAGGTTTTGCGCTCGCGAAATCGACGCTCGCCAGTCAGGCGGTTGCGGCAGGCGCCACCGACGGCGGCGCCTCGGCGGTGCTGCAGGCCTACCATGGTGACCTCGTCGCGTCGTTCTGCATGGTCGCCGCACGGGCTTTCTTTGCGAACTTCTGAGCGTGCCGCCAACATCCGAACCGCCTGGCGGACTTCATCGGCCGAACAGCGGCAATCGGGTGGCAATCGGCTGGCATGCGGCGGCGTTCCGAAGCCGACGGACCGGCGCGGTACGCTTTTTGTCGCTGTCACATCGAACCTGCTTTTCGGCTGTTGCCTCCCTATACTTTGAACAAACAAGGACTTTGAACAAACAAGGCAGCAAGCCAATCAACTGATCATTCATCCGGCTTTCAGATCGATCGGGAGCGAAGACGCGACGATCTGTTCCTTACGGCACAGCGGCACATCGAGTGCGTTGCATCGCAGGAGCGCCAATCTGGAGCGAGACATGAGCCAGTCAGTATCCGCCAGGGCCAAGGCTGGCCATCCCGGCCATCCCGACCATCCCGGCGAACCCGCGCCTCACCGGCCGGCGATGCCCGCGCTTGCACTTGCGGCGCTGGGTATCGTGTATGGCGACATCGGGACCAGCCCGCTCTATACGCTGCAGACGGTGTTCGATCCGGCCAGTGGACTCACACTGAACGCGCTGAACGTGGTCGGCATTGTGTCGTTGATCGTCTGGTCGCTGATTGTCGTCGTCTCGCTCAAGTATGTCGCGCTGATTCTGCGCGCGGACAATCACGGCGAGGGCGGCATCATGGCGCTGCTGGCGCTCGCTGCTTCGTCAGTGACGACACGGCCACGGCTGCGTCATACGCTGCTGGGCGTCGGCATCATGGGCGCCGCGCTCTTCTACGGCGACAGCGTAATCACGCCGGCAATCTCGGTGCTGAGCGCGGTCGAAGGTCTGGAGGTCGCCGCGCCGTTTCTGAAGACGTACGTGATACCGGTGACACTGGTTGCGCTGGTCACGCTGTTCCTGATGCAGAAGCGCGGCACAGCCGGCATCGGCAAGATCTTCGGACCTGTGATGGTGCTCTGGTTCATCGTGCTTGCCGTGGTGGGCGTCGTCAATATGACGAGGGCGCCGGTGATACTGTATGCGCTCGATCCGTTCACGGGGCTCACATTCTGTCTGCGTCACCGGTGGCTGGCCTTCGTTGCGTTGGGTGCGGTCGTGTTGTCGCTGACGGGCGCCGAGGCGCTGTATGCCGACATGGGACATTTCGGCGCGAAGCCGATCAGGTTGACGTGGTTCGGCCTGGTGTTCCCGGCGCTCGCGCTGAACTACCTGGGGCAGGGCGCGTTGCTGCTTGCGGATCCGGGGGCGCTGCAGAATCCGTTCTACCGGCTGTTCCCGCAATGGGCGCTGTATCCGATGATCGTGTTGTCGACGATCGCGACCGTCATCGCGTCCCAAGCCGTCATCTCGGGTACGTATTCGATGACGAAGCAGGCGATGCAACTCGGCTTCCTGCCGCGCATGAACGTCGTCTATACGTCGGAAAGGGAGATGGGGCAGATCTACGTACCCGGCATCAACTGGACATTACTTGCTGCCGTCGTGGCCGCGGTGGTCGGCTTCGGCTCATCGACGGCGCTCGGCTCCGCATACGGTATTGCCGTGACCGGCACGATGCTGATCACAACAGCTCTTACGTTCTTCGTCGTGCGCTACGCGTGGCATTACAACTGGCTGCTGTGTGTTTTCGCCACCGTATTTTTCTTCGTCATCGACGCGACGTTCTTCTCCGCGAATCTGCTGAAGCTGATGCAGGGCGGCTGGTTCCCGCTTCTGATCGGGCTGATCATCTACACGATCATGGCGACATGGGGGCGCGGCTGGGAGATGATGCGTGCCGAAGCGCGCGTGAGGGCCGGGACGACGCCTCTCCGGCCATTCCTGGCGAAGCTGCTGGCCCGCTCGCCGACGCGGGTCGGCGGTACGGCGATCTTCCTGTCGGCTGATCCTGATGGCGTGCCGCACTCGCTGATAAACAATCTGATGCACAACCGCGTGCTGCACGATCGCGTGGTTTTCGTGACGGTGAATAATGAGGAAATACCATGGGTTCCGGCGAGCGAGCGCGTGACTGTGCACCCGCTCGACTCGGACTGCTACCAGGTCACGATCACCTATGGCTTCATGGATGAGGTCGATCTGCCGCGCGCACTGAAGGCGTCGGGTTTCACCTTCGATCCAGCTGAGACGTCTTATTTCCTCAGCCGGGCGACCGTGGTGCCCACGCGCGACAGCGGCATGGCGATGTGGCGCGAGCGGCTGTTCGCGGTCATGCTGCACAACGTCGGCAACGTCGCGGCCTATTTGAAGCTGCCTGCCAATCGGGTAATCGAGTTGGGCGCACGCGTGGAAATCTGACGCGCTAAGCCTCACGATGCGTGCCCATACGGCCTCTCGAAATGCTCGATGAGCATGCGCGGTCGCGGTCAGTTGCTGGCGTTGATCACGGCCTTCTGCACGGCATGTTCCTGCAAGCCCCACTTCACGAGAATCTTCTGGTACGTGCCGTCGGCGATCAACTGGCTGAGCGCGGTCGTCAGCGCGGTATTGAGCGCCGCGTTACCCTTCGCCATGCCAATGCCGCTGTACTGCGACAGGAACGGCTTGCCGACCGGCGCATAGGCGTTCTGCTCCACCGAGTTCTGGTAAGGCAGCGTTTCACCTCCCTGCACCGCGGCATCGATCCGGTTCTGACGCAACTGCATGCGGGCATCGGATGAGCCGTCCGTGCCGACCACCTTGATCGCCGGCTTGCCGGCCTTCACGCAGTGCGCGTCGCTCCACTTCGTAATGTCGTCCGGGAAGGATGTGCGGCGGCTCGCACCCACGGTCTTGCCGCACAGCGCATCCATGTTGGGGAATTCGCCTGCGCGCGCCTTGACGGTGTAGAACTGCGGACCGCTCGCGATGTAGTCGAGGAAATTCACCGCCTCGCGGCGTGACGGCAGGTCCGTCATGCCCGACAGGATCACGTCGACCCGCTTCGTGGCGAGTGCGCTCATCATCTGGTCGAAGCTGCTCTCTTCCCACTGCAGCTTGACGGCGAGCTTCGCAGCGAGTGCTTCGCCGAGATCGACGTCGAAACCCATCAGCTTGTCGGTGGCAGGATCCTTGTATTCGAACGGCGGATAGTTCGGCACGATCGCCGCGACGAGCGTGCTTTTGCCGATCGACGGCGGTGTCTCGGCATGGGCAACCGAAACCTGCAGCGCCGCAGCGCCGACGATGAGCATGACAAGGCTGCGCAAACGGAAAGATGCGTTCATGGGATCGCTTGGAAGTGAAGGTTGAACCGGATGCCTGCCGGAACCCGGCGTTATGCTCAGGACAGCACGGCTGAAATGAAATCCTGGGTGCGGCGATGCCGGGGTTGCGACAGGACCTGTTGAGGTGGACCGCTCTCCACCACTTGCCCCTGGTCCATGAAGACCACGCGATTGGCCACTTCGCGTGCGAAGCCGAGTTCGTGCGTCACGACGATCATCGTCATGCCGCTCTTCGCCAGATCGCGCATGACGGCCAGCACTTCGCCGACCAGTTCGGGATCGAGCGCCGAGGTGGGTTCATCGAACAGCATCAGTTGCGGATGCATCGCCAACGCGCGCGCGATCGCCACGCGTTGCTGCTGGCCACCCGAGAGTTCCACCGGGAACGCGTCGCACTTATGCCCGAGCCCTACACGCGTCAGCAAGGCGCGTGCTTCGTCGAGCGCTTCGGCGCGACGGCGTTTGAGCACCTGCACCGGCCCTTCGATCACGTTCTCCAGCGCGGTCTTGTGCGGAAACAGGTTGAAGCGCTGAAACACCATGCTGGTCGCGAGACGCTGCCGTGCGATCTGCTTCTCCGACAACTCGTAGAGCTTGTTGCCGACACGCCGGTAGCCGACCAGTTCGCCGTTGACCCACAACGCGCCGTCGCTGATCGTCTCCAGCTGATTGATACAGCGCAGGAAGGTGCTTTTGCCCGAGCCGGACGGTCCGATTACGCACAGCACGTCGCCTTTGGCGACGTCCAGCGTGATCCCCTGCAGCGCCTTGAATTCGCCATACGACTTGCGCAGATCGACCGCGCGAACGATGGAAGTCATGGTGGGTTTCTCCTTTGTCGTCGCCGGGTTCACTGCCGGCCCGAGGCGCGGCCCGCGCCTCGGGCGTAATGCCGCTCGACGCGCGACTGCGCGAACGACAGGACCGTCACCACCACCAGATACCAGATGCCCGCCACCATCAGCAGTTCGATCACACGGGCGTTGGCGTAGTAGATGTTCTCGGCGTTATGCAGCATTTCCGCGTACTGGATCACGCTCGCGAGCGAAGTCAACTTGACCATGCCCACCAGTTCGTTGCCGATCGGCGGCACGATCACCCGCATCGCCTGCGGCAGGATCACGCGGCGCAGCGCCTGCAGCCGCGGCATGCCGATCGACTTCGCTGCCTCGTACTGCCCCGTGTCGACCGACAACAGGCCGGCCCGCACCACTTCCGAGGTGTACGCGCCCTGGTTGATGCCAAGACCGAGCAGCGCGGCGAGGAACGGCGTCATCACGTCGACGGTGCGGAACTCGAACAGGCCTGGAATGCCCAGCGCCGGAAACACCAGCGCCAGGTTGAACCACAGCAGCAGCTGCAGGATCACCGGCGTGCCGCGGAACAGCCACACATAAGCCTGCGCGACGGTTTGCAATACCGGATTGGTCGATAGCCGCATGATCGCGGTGATCACACCGAGTACGATGCCGAGCGCCATCGCCAGGATGGTCATCACGATCGTGTTGACCAGACCGGTAAGGATCGAGCGCGCCGTCAGGAAGCGCGCGACGTAGCGCCATTCAATCTGTCCATGTGCAAAAGCGGCGACCACATAGCCCACGATCGCGATGATCGCCGCCGATGCGAGATAGCGTCCCCAGTAGCGGCGTCGCACATGCTCCAGATGCGAGATGCCGGTGACGTCGTCCGCGCCCGTTGCTGCCTGGCTGTTCTGCGATGTGCTCAACATGTGGGTCCCCTGTAATCCGCTGCCCAGGCGGCCTGTCGGTCGATGGCCGCACGCAGGCGTGCGATCTGTTCGGCGACGCGCGGCGGCGCGGTCCCGCCAAAGCCGCTGCGCGCTGCAACGGCCGCGTCCAGTGTGACCCGCTCGAGCACGGCCGGCTCGAGGCGGGCGTCTACCGTGGCCAGCGTTTCAGCCGACACGTCAGCGAGTTCGATGCCTTGCACTTCGCAGGCGCACACCAGTGCGCCCGTGATCTCGTGCGCCTCGCTGAACGGTACGCCGCGCAGCGCGAGCCAGTCCGCAACCTCGGTTGCCAGCGTGAAGCCGAGCGGGGCCTGGCGCCGCATTTCGTCGACATTCACGCGCATCGTACGGATCATGCCCGCCATTGCTGGCAACACGAGTTCCAACGTGTCGATGCAGTCGAATGCCGCAATCTTGTCTTCGGCAAGATCGCGGTTGTAGGCAAGCGGCAACGACTTCAGCGTCGCCAGCAGACCACTCAGGTTTCCGATCAGGCGGCCGGCCTTGCCGCGCGTCAATTCGGCAATGTCGGAGTTCTTCTTTTGCGGCATGATCGAGCTGCCGGTCGCATAGCCGTCGTCGAGTTCGACCCAGGCGAACTGGCGGGACGTCCACAGGATCACTTCCTCGGACAGTCGCGACAGGTTCACAGCCAGCATGCTCGCGATGAACACGAATTCGGCGACATGGTCGCGTGACGCAACCGCATCGATCGAATTTTCACACGGCGCGTCATACGCCAACTCCTCGGCGGAGAGTTCCGGCTGCAGGCAGATCGCCGAACCCGCCAGTGCGGCGGCGCCCAGCGGCGAGCGCGCACTGCGGCGGTCCCAGTCCAGCAGACGGTCCACGTCACGATAGATGGCTTGTGCATGCGCGAGTAACTGATGCGCGAACACGATGGGCTGAGCCGGCTGCAAGTGGGTAAAACCCGCGGTCACGGTTTGCACATGCGTCTGCGCCTGTTCGACGAGTGCGTTCTGAAGACCGATCACACCCAGAGCAAGTTTGCGCGCCTTGTCACGCAGATAAAGACGCAGATCGTTCGCCGCCTGGTCGTTGCGCGAACGTCCCGCTCGCAACTTGCCGCCGACCGTGTTCAGACGCTCCGTTAACGCGCGCTCGAGAAACGTGTGTACATCTTCGTCGGCCAGCGACGGGGCGATCTCGCCCGCGAGAAACTCAGCTTCGATTTGCGCCAGCGCATTCAGAAGCTGCTGCAGTTCGTCATCGTTCAGGATTCCCGCGCGACGCAGTTCATGCGCATGGGCGCGGGATCCGGCGAGATCGTAGGGGGCGAGGCGAAAGAAGCTTGGGTCGGATCTCGACAAGGCCTCCAATGCGGCTGAGGGACCGGACTTGAAGCGGCCACCCCACAAGCGCTCGATTGGTTCAGAAATGCTCATTGCCGGATGCCTTGCGTAGTTGGGTTATATGAACTCTACGTGTTCAACTTTTCTTCTTGTAGCGAGAATTAAATTCTGATGAAATAAAATTTTTCTCAGCATCTTGTCCCTGCCCATGAGAGATCGCCTTCCGCCGCTCAACCCACTTCGGGCCTTCGAGGCGGCGGCACGGCGCGGCAGCGTGTCGGGCGCGGCGCAGGAATTGAACGTTACGGCAAGTGCTGTCAGTCACCAGATCCGCATTCTCGAGGGCACGCTTGGGGTGGCGCTATTCGTCAGGTCGAAGGCGCGCGTCAAGCTGACCCGGGAGGGCG
This sequence comes from Paraburkholderia sp. FW306-2-2C-D06C, assembly GCF_058781505.1. NCBI lineage: Bacteria > Pseudomonadati > Pseudomonadota > Betaproteobacteria > Burkholderiales > Burkholderiaceae > Paraburkholderia > Paraburkholderia sp. FW306-2-2C-D06C. The sequence goes on from NZ_JBYSWU010000047.1 coordinate 40,504, forward strand.
AAGCGCTGTTGCATCCCGTCAAAGGCGCGTTCGACATGATCGCGAGTGCGGTGGTCAAACTGGGTTCGCCCGCCATGGCCGGCGATCTCGTTGTTTCGACGCCGCTGCTGTTCACCTCGCGCTGGCTTGCGCGGCATATCGGCGAGTTTCTCGATCACTATCCGGGGATCAAACTCAAGGTGATCCCGTCCAACGATGACCGCGAGGTCTATGCTCCCGATGTCGACGTTTGTGTGCGTTATGGCGAGGGCCGTTGGCGCGACCGCCGTGTGACGCTCATCACCCATCCGGCGTTGTTCCCCGTCGTCAGTCCGGCGCTGATGAACGGGCCCGACGCAATCCGCAAGGTCGGGGATCTCGCTGGCAAGACATTGTTCTGCGAACACTCGGGATCGTGGATGCGATGGCTCGCGCAAGCGTCGGCCGACAAGCTCGAGGGTCTGCGGATTCTGGAAATCGGCAACGCGCACATCGGCATCGAAGCTGCCGTGCGCGGTCAGGGTGTCGCGCTGGGCGACAGTTTCTCGGTGCGGGACGATCTGGTCGACGGCACGTTGATTCGCCCGTTCAACATCACGGTGCCCTCGCGGCACGCCTATTATCTGGTGTCCCGTCACGAACTCGCGGACACTCCGCTCGTGTCCGCGTTCGCGTTGTGGCTGGACGCGAAGCTCGGCTAAGTTGGCCGCTTTGAGCTGAGCCGATCCGCACAACAATAAAGGACGAGTTTCATGCTCACTTATTCATCCGTGGTTTCCCGCTGCATGACAGCGTTGGCCTCTATCAAGTGCTCGGCGCGCCCTTCGTCTGGCGATACAACGGTATCGGCATCGCCAAAGGGAACATCGCCTTGATCAAGACGGTTTCAAATGCGGTCAACCAGATGATTGCCGATGGCAGCTACGCAGCACTGCTCTCGCAATGGGGGATTAAAGATTTCGGCATCAAAAAAGTGACGCTGAACGCCGAAGAATAATCGTTCATCGGTGCGTGGCATCGCGGGCCATCTCGGCGCTTTACTCACACTTGTCGCTGACAGCGGAGGAGGTGGCGGCGTCGTTGAATGTCTGGGTGCGCGGCACGCGCCGTCGTTGCCTTCGGCCGTGCCGTTTCCGCCAGCACCTAGTGCATGACCATTTTGAATTCTTCGAGCCCCAGCTTGATGGGCTCCGCGGGCTTGAAGGATTGTTTGAGTTCCGCCACCCTCAATATCTCGAGCTGCGCGTCTTCGAACGCGATGAGAAGATCTGTCCGCCGCCTGCTCGCGGCCCCGCAATATCTGATCAGCGCCTCAGCGCTCACTTCGAAGATCTGCGCGCGATCGTCAAAACAGACACGAAAGGCCACGGTTGCGCATTCCGTGACACAGGGCCTGAACCCCTCATCGACATAGACCGACATGGCGATCTCCCAGCACACGCCTGAACTGACAGGATGACGGAGCGTCAATTTCAGGTATGTGGGAAAACCCGCATTACTCGCGAAGTGGATATTCAGCGCGTGCTGGGGAATACGCTGAAGCGCTCGCCGCGCGATTTGCGTGCCGCGCGACGAGCATGAGAACTTTCGACCACTTTGTGCTTATTGGACACTGCATCCTCGAACGGCACTGTGAGTTATAAATAGAGAGTGCATTTGAAATCTCGTTCTCTCTTAATGACGAGATGCCACCTGAGAAGATCGCTACGTCGCGCCACACCTGTTCGACGTTCCGTACCTTTCAGAATGGCTTCGCTACCTCGTGAGGCAGGGAAGCGAGACGACTAGCGTGAGCGTCGCGTTAGCACAGCGTCTGCGCACACCAATTAGAGTCACTCGGAGTCGCTCCATTCGGGGTCGAAATCGCAAAGTTCGTGTGCATCCAATCTTCCGATCATCATGAGAAAGCCGAAATCTTTGCGACGCGGCAAAGTAATAGAAAGAATTCTGCTATTTGGCGGAAGGCGACTATTTCGTTTGTGATCAACCCGCCATTCCGGGTACGATTTACCCCGGTTGCGGCGGTAAGCGTGAAGAATTTGCCGGATGGCTGCTAATGGCAGTCCTGCCCGGTCGAACGTTTGTCCGGCGCGTGGCGGTAGGTTTTGAACAACGGTGGGTGTCGCAGTTAGATCGTCTCAATCGTTCGTTAAACGTGGCGTGGCGCGCGGATCGGCTTCGCTCGCAAAGGCGGCGCTTGTCCATTGGCTCGCCGCGTTTAACCAAACGTTACCCCTGGCGGTTTAATCGAGCTTTCAAACTGAACGAAGAAGTCACTAGAAAAATTTTTGCTTTGAGGGCTGCGAAATTCAACGCGCTTTGTCTATGCGCACTGACTCATTCGAAACATCCAAAAACGACCATTTGGATTTTTTATCGAGACTTTTTCGACAGTGGACTAAATTCGCAATGATAAAACGACGTCAATTTCTTGGTTGCCTGACGGCTCTCAGCGGAAGTTATCTTTTGAGCGCGTGCGGTGGAAGCTCCGAAGGCGGAAGTAGCAGTAACTCCGGATCCGCCGTCAGTAATGCGACGGCACATGCGAGCACTGCGTCGGCGAGTGGCACGACAATACCGTCGGCGACCTCTATCACCGACAGCACGGGCGCCGTATGGACCTTGGCGCAGGGATCGGTATATCGGAACGGTGCCAAAGCGGGGAATACCTACAATGTGACGCTCGTGCTGTGGTACAGCGGGAGTATTTATCACGAAGGCACCGGAGGTCAGTTCTATTCATGGAACGGCTCCACATGGACCGCCTGCAACGATCCGCGCCTGGGCGGCACTTCTGCCGACGGTACGACGATTCCTTCAGCGCCGTACATTATCGACAAGACGGGTGCGATATGGACTCTCGTCAACGGTGTCATTTATAAGAACGGAGCAACCGTAGGCAACACGTACAACGTATCGCTTGTCCTCTGGTACGGCGGCAAGATCTGGCATAGCGGCACAGGCGGCCAGTTCTACGTGAACGCGGAGGTTTCCCCGCAATGGCTGCCGTGCAAAGATCCCCGCATCGCCACGGCTGCGACAGCGGGCACCTTCTACGGGATGAACGGACATTACGACTACGCGTACACGCCTGGGCAACTCGTCTCGATCCTGAAGGGTCTAGGCTGTACGAGCTACCGCGTCGGCTGCAGCGACGACCCGAATCAGTTGAGTGCCGTGGTGAAACTGGCGCAAGCATTCCAGTCAGCCGGGCTCACGCTGCTTGTGCTGGTCAATCAAGGCGTCTACGACACCAACGGAAGCCTCCTGAATGGCGAGTCTGCCGCTTACAACCGTGGTTTCGCGGCCGGCATGGCGGTTGCCAACGCTCTGAAGCCATACGGCGTCACAATTTACGAATGTGGAAATGAGTTGACACGGCAAAACGCCACGATTCTGGACTTTACCAACGCAGGTACGAAGGCCGTCGATTTCAACAATGCGAACTGGCCGGTCATGCGTGGCGTGATGCGCGGCATGATCGACGGGGTGAAATCAGTCCAGGCCTCCGCAAAGTGCGGCATCAACTTTTGCGTGGCGGATGTTGGCGCGGCTGACGCGTTGTGGGACGGCATGCAGCCCGATGGAAGCGGGGGCTATTCCAAGGTGCGCTGGGACATCACTACCTGGCACAATTACGAAGTGTACGGAGACATTTTCAACATCGGTTCCGATGGGGCGGGTCCCGGCTTTGATTTGCCTACCTATTGCAAGGCAAGATACGGTGTGCCCTTTATCATTTCGGAGTGGAACACGGGCCCTGAGCAAACCCAGGCCTATCGGGCGAATTACATCACCACAAAACTGGGCGAGTTCTATCAGGCAAGAAAGACGCACAACATCCAGTCGGTGATGTACTACGTGCTGGATAGCGGAGACAATACGTTCGGCATTATGAACAACGGTGTCGCACTGAATCCGCCATACAGTGCATTTTCGAGCTTCGTAGCGGGCTATCCTGACAATTAACCCGCCCCGCATTTGTAGCGCAAGATAGACCTGCTCCTGACTCGCCTTGCTAGTCGGGAGCAGGTCGCATGTCCTTGCAAGGTCGCGGACCCGTCCAACGTGGTGCTATTAGCCTCGAGTTCAGGTCAGAAGTCTGCCCCATTCGTAGTCGACGCGGTCGGGGGAAAAAGGCAATACGCCGGCGCCGGGTGTGAACGTCAACTCACCAAAGTAGACCTTGTCATCTGGAGCATATAAGTCGACGCGGACATAGTCGAAGTCTTCGCATAGAGTGGCTGCCGCAGCCAACACCGACTCGAGGTTCTTTGGCCGAGGGGGCGGCGTTGCGCTGCGCTTGTAGTGGCCGATGGCTACGTCAAGATGATTCCAATCAACGTCGTACACATCGCCGCTGGTATCGCCCCCGAATCTATCCGAGATCACCAGAATATAGATGAGCGGTCGTCCCGCTCTGCCGCCGAAGCAATGCACTTTGTAGTCTGCGGGAATCTGGCCACGTTGGTCCAGAAGAAGGTGTTCAAAGAAGATGCGCGGCCTTATTTTCCGGTAGTGCCTCTCCCGTGCAATCGTGTAAAAGTCGGTGGACAACCATTGTGCTGCCAGATGCTGCAATTTTCCGAAGGAGGTCTCCGACTTGTTTCGAACGACTTCGACAAAATTACTGCCGTGGTTTGCCTTCATCACGAAGGAACCCGGGAGTGCGTCGAAGATCTCGCGTGTGAAAATCCCGGGCGCCGCGAGCAGTGGAATGAGATGCTTCTCGCCAAGCTTCGCCGCAATATATTCTCGCACTGAAAGCTTATCGGCCAATGTGACATAGCGTGGGTCGGGCCTGAGGCTCCGTAGCAGGATCTTCTCGTTGAAGGTAGTGGGACGAATGAGGTTTGGATAGCGGCCGACGCATTTATGATGCAGCAGACTCAGGAATAGAGCATCTGGTAGCATCGACTTCGCTGCATTCTTGATTCTTCGCGCGACTGACTCAGGTCTTTTTGGTGAGAGATGAAGCTTATCCGGTGAGAACATCCCTTCGTTTGGCGCAATATCTTCGAACAGATCGGCTCGATTTCGTCGTCGGGCGGCCGAGCCGGCGTGTCTGTCGAATTGCGCGGACTTTTTGTTCTTCATTTTTCCATCCATAACTGATGGTCTTGCCAGACTGCATCTAAAGGTTTAGGCGGCTCAGGGTGTTTCCCGCAATATCTCGCTAACGTTCTCCCAACTTTCGTCATGGGGCAGGCTCCGCTCGCCGAGTTCAAAGCGCTGCTGCGCGCGGAATTGCGTAGGCGACATGCCATATCTTTCCTTGAACAGGCGGCCTAGGCGGTTGCCGTCTCCCATTCCACACCGTCTCGCAATCTTGTCGACTGGTAAGTCGGTATTCCTTAGTATTGTGCGAACGACTTCGAAGCGCGTGCGTAGCAGGTACTCGAGTGGCGTCATGCCGAACTCGAATTTAAAGCGGCGTTGAAAATTGCGCTTGCTCATCGCAGCGGATTCTGCTGCTAGAGCAACCGAAATGGGGTTGCTGTAGTTCTCTTTGATCCATCGCGCCGACTCGCGGATCTTCTCGGTTGTCGTAACGATGCTTGCATCGTCAAACTCAGGCCCGATGTGCTCGACGAACCTTGTGTGCAGCGCGCGGGCGATCCTTCGAGCGGTATCCGTGCTCAGGTCGCGCTCGATCTGTGCAAGAACCACGTCGGTGGGTGTCGCGCCGCGATTCGGCGTTCCACCGAAACAGTCGTCAAAGAGAAAAATCGGCACGGTTGATTGCCGCGGGTTCCTGCAGACGACGGCCAGATTTTTCGCTCCTTGCTGCATACCAAACGATGCAATGGAGCCTTGACGTGTAATCCATGAAAGCAGGCTATCGTTCGATTCCGCTGACACCGTCGCGTCGCGGCAAGCCACAAAGAACGCGTGGAATTCGGCCACGCTGTACCGCTCCAGTCGTTGCGTCCAGATAGAAATGCTGGACGAACTAGTTACCAGGCCACCTTCGTCCGACAACACTGAAAACCTATAGGGAGGCTGCTCGCCTCCTGTCATCCCAAACTGGTTAGCTAGGCGGAAGGCATCTCCGATCGCTCCTGTGGTCGTCAATGAGCATTCCTGAAAAACTAGAAGTCCAATGTGTTTCATAACCTTCAGTCCCGCTTGGTGCATCTTTGATGCAGGGCGTAGAAAAACGAGTGAAAGCAGTCACTTAGTTATGCAAATGGATGCATCACACTACGTAGCAAGCTTATCGTATCGAAACGAGTCGTGCGACCTGTCCAGTTTCGAGGGGTGTTGGCGTAATTGTCAGAATGAATGAAACTATTACCTCTAATTAAACTGAGGAATCTTCGCGTGTTGCTCAATTCATCGGAAACTTTTCCCGCAAATATTTTGCAGGTTGACGACCCGAAGTTGTGCGTGCGTGCGGCCGTCTGCCCCGAGTAGCAAGGAATTGCGGCCCGCGAGCCGCGCCAGAGCAGACGATTGCGCGAGACGAACTGTCACCGCGATAGTGTCACGACTTAAAAATGCGTCGTGTATAACTCTGTTACATCAATTGCAGACCGCAACAACGCTTTCTGACGTCGCGGTATTTGTAACGCGTTCAACGGAATCGGCCAATAGCACCCGAATTTAGGCCGAAGGCGATCCGGTGCCTTTGGTGGGGACTATGCTTCAGTGCAACATGGATGCAAAAGCTGTTGTTGCGAACGCGTCAGTTCCTGAGAGCTGACGCGGAGTAGTTTACTTTTAGGGCGCGTCCAATGCGGTGAGGAGAGCGTGTCAGATCATTGCCTTCTACGAGCATTCGATTGCCTTCTGGACTTCAAGTCATGAAGGTGTAAGGCCCCGGTTGCAGGGAGCCAACCTGCATAGAGAGAGGTACACGCCATATCAGGCGAAACCGTCTTCTCAGCGACCTGTGGGGCCCGCGTTGGATCTTCTTGACGCTGGTCTCCGGTTGTCGCGACACCGCGGCGTCGACATCACCGATGCCAGCCGTTCAATATGTCCCAGCTCGTTCAAAAGTTGGGGCAGCCACTTGTTCGAAAAAAATGGAAGAGACAAATTTTTCTGACTTTCAGTCAGTGTGACTATTGGTAGTACGAATTAACACGAGTTATTGTTGGATGTGTACAAGGAGTTCATATCGTGATGAATGAAGCAATGCGCCTCCGGGCAGATCTGCAATTGCGCCGGAGGTGAAGCGCGCCCTGCATCGTCTGGACTGCGCTCAAGAAGTCCTGAGAGCGGGTCCTAAACCTGATGCGAGCCAGCAGAAACTCCAGGGCGGCGTTGGGCGGGTGCTGCATCCGATTAGGCCAGCGCCGCTTCCAGATTGCGAAACACCGGTGCCGCGGCTCGGTACCGAACCATGACATCGCCCATCGAACTTGGAAGGATCACACCGTTGGATTATTACCCTTCGAATTCGCTCCCCTTTGCCGCCAACGTAGAGCGCAGTCAACTCAGCGTGGGCGGAATGCTCAATCTGATGCGAGACCACGTCTGGGAGATTCTGGCCGCGACGGCGATTGTCTCTATGCTGGCGGTGGGTTATCTGCTTATCGCCACGCCGATCTACTCTGCCGACGTCCTCGTGCGCGTAGATCCGCCAGAACCGAATGCGCTCGGCCTCGCAATACAGAGCCAGGAGGCGCTTCCTCCGCCTGCGCCGTCGCCGGTTACCGAAATGGCCGTCATGCGGACTCGTTCGGTACTGGAGCCGGTGATCGAGAAATACCGGTTCGACGTTACCGTGACGCCGCACAAGATTCCGCTGCTGGGCGATATCGCGGAAAAATTCGCCACCCCTGGTGAGCCGGCTGGAGCATGGTTTGGATTGAAGACGTTCGCATGGGGAGGAGAACGCGTTCAGATCGGTGCGCTGGACGTTCCAAAGGATCTCGAGGAAGAGCAATTGACCTTGATTGCCCTTGTTGGTGGCGCGTATGAGTTGCGTGGTCCTTCTGGTCAGGTTCTGGTCAAAGGGACGGTGGGTGCGACCGCGAAGGGAAACGACGTTTCAATGCTGGTGAAGCAATTGATCGCGCGACCGGGCACGGAATTCAAGGTCATTCGCTGGAATTCAATTGACGCCATCAAGCGCTTTGACAACGTAGTGAAAGTTGGCGATAAGGTTAAGGACTCGGGTCTGCTTCAAATAGAGTATTCGGATACGAGTCGCGACAAGGCCACCGAAGTCGCCGACGCGCTAGGAAAGCAATACCTTTCAGCTGCCGTTGCCAGCCGGCAACTCAACGACACGACCACTCTCGCGTTCATTAACGGCGAGCTTCCCCGTTTGCTCGCGGATCTCAGGAAGTCCGAGGAAGCGCTCAAGCGTTTCAGAGCGACGTCCCAGTCCATGCAGCCGACTACCGAGGCGCAATCCTACCTCCAGGGCGGGCTCGACCTTGATAAGCAAATCGCGGGCCTGCAACTACAGCGTACCCAACTGCTGGAGCGCTTCACGCCCGAGAGCCGCTGGGTGCAGAGCGTCGATAAACAACTCGAGCAGTTGAAAAACGCGAAGGCGGAATTTGACGGCCGTTTTGGCAGCATGCCGGCATCTGAACGCGAAAGCGTCGATCTCGTCCGGGCCCAGAAGGTCGCGGAGACGATTTATCTAGGTATGGTCCAGAAAGCCGAGCAATTGCAGGTGCGGCGTGCGAGCACGACGGGAGGCGCGCATATCGTCGACGCTGCAGTCAGGCCGCACCGGCCCGTCAAGCCGAATCCCGCGCTCGTGCTGCCGGCCGGCGTGGTGCTCGGTATCGTGTCGGGCATCGTCCTGGTTTTCATGCGCCGTCACGTCATGATTGGAGTGACGGATCCGAAATACGTTGAACATCGATTCAGCGTGCCGGTGCTCGGCGAGATTCTATTCAGTCAACAGCAGGTGTTGCTCGACCGTAGCGCCCAGAATGGAGCACGCAAACCACTGCCGACCAGTGGAGGGCGAACTACGTTACCGTTCCAGCGAGCCGCATCCGATATCCGGTTGCAGGGTGGCGCCAATGAGCTGGATCCATCTGGTTCCCTGCGTGCTGATGGCAACAGAGTCCTCGCGGCATGTTTTCCGAACGACCCCTCGGTCGAGGCGCTTCGCACTGTGCGCACCGCGGTGACGCGCGACCTTGCGCACGCGCGCAATAACATCCTGATGGTTATTGGTCCGACGCCGTCTGCCGGAAAGAGCTTTGTTGCGGCGAATCTGGCGATCCTGCATGCCGAGATCGGCTCGCGGGTCGTATTGGTAGACGCCGATATGCGTCGCGGCCACCTCGCGTCGTTTTTCGATCAGAACAACCGCGGCGGTCTCTCCGAAGTTCTCTCTGAGCGGATGGCGTTGCGTCATGCGCTGCGACATACCAGCATAGACGGCCTGTCCTTCCTGTCATGCGGGGCGCGTCCGGAGAACCCCGCCGCGATGCTAATGAGGCCGCGCTTCAAGGATGTACTGGAGCAGCTCGTCAACCAGTTCGACCTGGTAATTGTGGATACGCCTCCGTTTCTCGCCGTCACTGACGCTTCCATCGTTGCCAGTGAGGCCGGCGCATCGCTACTTGTCTTGCGCTCGGGAATGCAAACCGAGCAGGAAATTGCCGACACGGTCAAGAAGTTGGAGCGCGCCGAGGGACGCATGGCAGGTGCGGTCTTCAATGGCATCCCGCTACGGCGTAGTACCCGCTATTACGGGTATCCGACGAACTACGCCAGCGACTTTGGCGATCTCGAACCAACGCTGAAATGACCGGGTCGCAAGCGAGTTGCGACCGGATGTTCTGCAATTCGAAAAACGGAGAACCTGATGGCCTTCGCAATCAACGGAAAGTTCACCTCGCAGCAAATCACCGGTGTTCAAAGAGTTGCCTATGAACTAACGAGAGCCATGCAGATGCGCGCAAATCCTGGCGACGAACTGGAGGTTTTCGTGCCTGAAAACGCCATCGAACCGGGTGCGCTGCTTAAGCATCAAAGGCGCTTTCCGTGGCTGCGCGGCACACTTTGGGAGCAGATTACGCTTCCAATCGCCGCAAGGGGAATGACGCTTCTCAATCTCTGCAATACCAATCCGATCTTCAAGCGCGGACAGGTCGTGATGGTCCACGACATGGCCGTCTATGACGTCCCGCAAGGGTTCTCGAAGAAGTTTCTGCTGTGGTATCGGATCTGCTTTTCCATACTGCCAAGGATGAAGCCGATGATCCTGACGGTATCGACATTTTCAAAAAGACGGATCTGTCATCACTTGAAGATCGATGAGGCACGCGTCGCGGTCGTCCCGCCCGGCGCGGATCATCTGGATCGCGTTGTATCGAATCCCGCGACAGTGAGACGGCTTCATCTTGTGAAGGACGCGTACTGCATCATTGTCGGCAGCCTTGATCCGCGGAAGAATTTGCAATGCGCGTTAGAAGCCATCGATCAGCTCGAGCATTTCGGCGACGTCAAGTTCGTCGTTGTCGGAGGCAAGAATCCGCGTATCTTCAATAGCGAAAGTATTGGGCGAACGGCGCACTCGAAACAGATCGTGTGGACGGGATTTGTTTCAGATGGTGAATTGAAAGCGCTTTATGAGAATGCTGGCTGCCTCGTCTTTCCCTCCCTGTACGAAGGATTCGGGCTGCCGCCGCTCGAGGCGATGTACTGTGGCTGCCCGGTGATCGCCTCTTCGCGTACTTCGATACCGGAAGCGTGTGGGGATGCCGCTATGTATTGCGACGCGAGCTCCGCTCAGGACATCGCCGAAAAGGTTTCGTTGATGATGTCCGACGACGGGCTACGGCAACGCTATCGAACAAAGGGTCTGGTTCATGCACGGGAATATCAGTGGGAGCGCTCGGCGCAGAGAATGCTGGAGATTCTGTATGGCCAAACTGGCACCCGGCTGTCCGAGCTTGCGCCCAGCGCGTCGGTGAGCTAGCGAATGCTGGTGGGCAGGCTTATGTTTCGGACCGGTCGCGGTGCCGGCAGGCGGCGGGCGTTGCGGACACTGGCAGCGCTCGCGGGGGCTGTCTTGCCGATGACGCGAGCGAAGACCTCGTTTGCGCTGCTGGCCGATTCCCGCACGCACGATGCCACCGGGCGCAGGATCACTGAATTGATCGGGACAAACGGCTGGCCCGGATCGGCTAGAGACATTCAGATGTGGCGCGAGATGGGCATCAGCTGGGGGCGCGGCTCTGTGGGACCTGGACAACCTGATTCGCCCGGCGAAGTCATGCGCGTCGACAGGACAGGCTCTGAATTTGACAGCGATCTGCCGTCGGTTCTGATCCGAAACAACCGGAACGGGATCGGATCTCTCCTGTTGCTCGGCTATACGCCTACGTGGAATGCGAGCGTGCCGGGGGACTCGAATTCGGCACCTGTGGATGTGGAGGCGTGGAAACGATATGTCGAAGCGGTCGTCCGCAAGTACTCCGCACCGCCTTATAACCTGCGCTACTTCCAGATCTGGAACGAGGCGGCCGGCAAGCTGTCCGGGGGATTGCCTCAGGCCACGTTCTGGCACGGCCCGGATTTCAACGTCGACAAGAAGCGCTCAGCGCCCTATGAGCGCGCCATGCAGGACTACGTTGAACGAATCCATATCCCGGCGGCACGAATCATCCGCCGTTACGGGGCCTATGTTGTCTACGGTGGATGGCCGGATCGGGGGGGGCTTGCCAATTTCAGCAAATGGCTGGAGTACAGGAGCCCCGTCTTGAAGGAGCGCATGATCGATTGGGTCGACTACCTCGACACGCATTACCTCGCTGTCGCCGATCTCGATTCGCTTTATCAGCAATACGTTAGGAATGGTCCCGCTCGCGGTATATGGCAAACAGAAATCGGTGACGCCTACATGAAGGATGTGCACTATTTGCCGCGCTATTTTTTTGACTTTGCAGTGTGGGCGCTCGATCGGAACTGGACCGACGCGGACAAGTATCTCTCCATGGTCTATCACTGGGATGGCTACGAACCGTTCCGTCTTACACATCGGGGGCCGCCTCACAGGACGTACAACGTATCGGGGAAAAGTCTGATCGTGCTTCGTAAGACCGTTGCCGGCTCGCTTGCAAGTTTTTCGAAACCGTTGAAGTTCGGTACAGGTGTATCTGGAAGTGCACTACTTTCCGGCAAAGACATCGTGCTTCAGTTGAGCGCGGACGCGGGCTGGCGAACGGTCACTGCGTCCGGGATCAAACCGCCGCCGTCGCGCCGTGCAAATGTCGAGTTGATCGACGCACTGACTGGCCTGAGGAGTTCTCGTGACGATGTCAGTCTGACGTGGGAGGGCGAAAACATGAACATTCGATTCAAGGTGCCAAGTCGCGTCAATGGTCCGGATAACGATCCACCGAAGCACCTCGCTTATGTCGTTGTCCATACTCAATCGTAGCAATTCGGACAGGCGGGAGGCGATGCTCAATGGGTGTGCGGGGTGTGCGTCGCGTGCTTGCTGCGGGAATTGTCAGTTTCACTGTCGGCGGATTCACACTGACCGACTCTTTTAGATAGCGTCCAGATACCATGAACCAAGCCACCGTTGTCATCTGCAACTACAACTACGAGCACTATCTGGCCACGGCGATCGACTCTGCGCTCGAGCAGGACCATCCGGGAACACGTGTGATTGTCGTCGACGATGGTTCGACCGACGGGTCGCGCGCAATCATTGAAAGATATGGGGCGCGCATCGTGTCGATTTTCAAGGAAAACGGCGGTCAGGTATCCGCTTACAATCGTGCGATTTCGATTCTCGAGACCGAATATGTGATCTTCCTCGATTCGGATGACGTCCTGTATCCGGGCGCCGTATCCGAAGTGATGCGGATCTTCGATGACGGTGATCGGACGAAGGTGCAGTTTCGCCTGGACGTCATGGACGTGATGGGAAAGCCAACTGGCGCCTATGTGCCGCACACCGAGCCGCCTGCCAATTGCGGCGCGCTATTGCGGGGCGGGTGGCTGTATCCATCGCCGCCCGCGTCGGGAAATGCGTATCGTGTGAGCGCGCTAAAGCACATTTTTCCGGTTCCGGAGGAGAATGTAAATCGCTACGGAGCGGACTTCTACGCCATCTACGGGACGGCTTTATTAGGTCCTGTCGCGACCGTCACGAGATCGCTAGGGGGCTATCGTGTGCATAACTCGGTCGGCTCTACTGCGTCGTTCGCTAACTCGGAGAAAATCTCCAAGGCCCCGAAAGCCTTAAGTATGCGGTGGGCGATATTGAGGGACATTGCACGTTCCCGGCTGCAGATCGAGCTTCCGGTGTCATTTCATGATTTTGCTCATGAGAAGGCTGGCTTCTGCGCGGCCGTTTACGGCGCGCCGCTTTTAACACGGTGGCGCTGGATGTTCCGGGAGTCTCGCGGGTATTTGCATGCGATCGTCGCCAACCCATTCTGGAGTCTAAAGAAGAAGCTCGGCACTCTCGCTTTATCAAGTCTGTGTCTCGTACCGTACTCGCCACTTTCTGACTTTGTGGTTCGTTACATAACCAACCCGCTTGCCCGTCGTCGCACGGTCGAGCACTAAGTCCAGAACGCGTGTCGATCCGGTTCAAAGGGGAACAGCATGGATAAACGAGAGAACGTTAACGTCATTGCGTTTGTCTACGGCGGGTATGTGATGAGATACGTTTATCTCATCATTGTGGTGCCGTTCTACGGCAGGATTCTTGGTGTGGCCGAATATGGTCGCGTCCTGGCGTCGATGTCACTAATGAACGTGATATGGATGCTCGTAAGCTACGGATTCACCTTCGTCGGCATGCGCGAAGTATCGAACGCGAAATCGGCTGAAGAATGCAATGCCATCTACTCCTTGCACGTAAGTGCGCGTCTTTTGCTGGGGCTGGCGGGTGGATGTGTCGGCATTGTTGCCACGATGTGTTCTCCCACATTGGCGGAACGGCCCGTCATCGGTCTGCTGGCGACCCTGCTGGGTATTGTCTCCGCTTTGAATCTCGGGTGGCTGTTTCAGGGGCGTCAGCACTTTCGAACGCCCATCATGATCGAAGTTTCCGGCTTCGCCTTGAGCCTCGTGCTGGTTCTGAATCTGGTGAGAGGGCCGAAGGACTCCGTATGGGTGCTTGGGAGCCTGTTGATCGCAGGCGTGGCATCTCTCGCGATTTCATACGGTCTCACAACCGCTCAACTGGGGTTGCCGCGTCTCAGGTTAGCCGGAATCGTTCCGCTCCTGCGAAGCTCGACAATGCTCTTCTGTTATTCGTCGGGATCGGTCGTCCTCACGGCGTCGTCGACCTACCTGCTGACTCTCTTGTCCACTCCCGCTCAGGTGGGCTACTTCGGCGCCGCCGAACGCTTCGCAACAATCGGGCTCAGCCTGATGGGGCCGGCGTCGCAAGTGTTCATTCCCACGATTTCCCGGCAACTCGCGCAAGGAGACAGGGACGGTGCGCACGCCACTACCCGGCGAGGCGCAACGTTGCTGATGGGTTATGGACTATTGATTCTATGCGGCGCGCTAACGTTGTCGCCTTTCCTGCTGCCTTTGATACTGGGTGCCGCCTTCGAGCCGAGCGCTCGCGTACTTCAGTGTTTCGCGTGGATGTTCCCGTTCGCTGCGTTTAACGAATTCGCCGCGTTCTACGTGTTCGTGCCGCGGAAGAAGGACCGGCTGCTTGCCGTCGTCGGAGTCGTGTCGGGTCTCGCCAATCTTGCCGCGGCACTTTTCCTCGCGCCTCGATATGGCGCAATTGGAATGGCATTCGCGCGGGTGATTGGTGAAGCAACGCTATCGGCATTGCTGATGGGCACCATGATTCGCCTGGAACTGTTTGGCCTGGTGCCGGGCGCCAAACGGGCGGTTGGGATGGTTCGGCTTGCATGGGGCGCACGGACTCAGGCGGGCACCGCAAAGGACGAGTGAATCATGTTTGTCGAACACGTAGGGTTTCGATCCTAATCTCACAGGAGGTCGAAGTGAAAGTCGCCATTGTTCACGATTGGCTAGTCGTTTCGGGTGGGGCAGAGAAGGTCCTGAAGAACATCATCGAATGCTTTCCGAAAGCGGACGTCTTCGCGATTGTGGATTTTATGGAAGATCGCGAGTGCCTGCAGGGCAAATCCGTCGAGACTTCATTTATCCAGAAGCTGCCCTTTGCCCGCAATCGTTACCGCGCATACCTGCCTTTGATGCCGATCGCCATCGAACAAGTCGACCTGTCCGGTTACGATCTCGTCATTTCCAGCTCGCACGCGGTCGCGAAGGGTGTTCTCACCGGACCGAACCAGGTGCATGTCAGCTACGTTCATTCGCCTATTCGCTATGCCTGGGACTTGCAGCATCAATACCTCAGGGAGTCGCATCTGGCGAGGGGGCTCAAATCCGCGATGGCGCGCGTTCTGCTTCACTACATCCGGGGCTGGGATTCGCGCTCGGCGAACGGAGTCGATCACCTCGTCGCGAATTCGCAATTCATCGCCCGGCGGATCCGGAAAGCGTACCAACGTGAAGCGACGGTCATTTACCCACCGGTCGATTTGAAAAACATGACGATGTGCACGCAGAAGGACGACTTTTACGTTACGGCGTCGCGCATGGTGCCCTATAAGCGTATCGATCTGATCGTGCGGACCTTCTCGCAGACACCTGAGCGCCGGCTTGTGGTGATCGGAGACGGACCCGAGATGAAAAAGATCAAATCCATTGCCGGGGAAAACGTGACGATCCTGGGTCATCAATCGTCGGAAGTCCTTGTCGACCATTTACGGCGAGCCCGCGCGTTTGTGTTTGCGGCTGAGGAGGACTTCGGTATCTCGGTGGTGGAAGCTCAAGCATGTGGAACGCCGGTCATCGCGTTCGGCAGGGGCGGTGCGCTCGAGTCCGTTGTTGGTCTGCCGCTTGAAAGACCGACCGGCGTTTTCTTCGGGGAGCAGACGCCGGAAGCACTGCTGGAGGCGGTCATCCGATTTGAACACAATGCCAATCTGTTTGATCCGCGGCAATGTCGCAGGAACGCAGAGCGATTTTCGTCTGAGAACTTCAAGGCGGCGTTGACGAATTTTATCGATTCCCGCATTCCATACGGCCACGTCGAACAGTTTCTTCCGAATCGGGTCAGCGAACAGGTGCTCACTGAGGAGCGTCATCTTGCCGACGTGGCTTCGTGAGAATGGACGCGATAGGCGATTCGACCGAGGCGGGCGAGGACAGAGGGCGTATGGCTGCGGAGTTCCGGCGAGCGCGTCTCAATGAGATGTTGCAGCGGCGCTTTGTGTCCATAGGCGAGCGTCGCGACAAGCAGAAGGCTGATGGTCGACCAGATAGGCCGGAAGCGCTCAAACTGGATGCCAGTAGTAGCCCGTAAGAATATCGCGGCCACAAGTACGCCTAAAACCCAGCCGGTGACCACTTCGGGCAGCGAATGCGAGTGGCCCACGACTCGGGAAATGCCGGTCAGGAGCCCAATGGCCATGCCGGCGACGATGCCTGGTATCGGAGGTTGACGCCACCACTTCAATTGAAGGGTGATCGTCACAATCCATACTGAAGTCGACAGCATGGTGTGTCCGCTAACGACGCGGAAATCCGAGCTCGGGATGGATAGGCCCCACCCGGCGTAGATGATCTTGGTTGCGCCAACCAGAGCCATGCCGGCGGCCAGTGCGCCGATCCATCGGCATGCCAGGCGGACATCGAATAGCGCGATCCAGCCGGCGCAGATAGCGGCCACGGGTAGCGTGATGGCGGCGTCGCCCAGGTTGGTGAACACGGTCCACATAGGATTCTCTCTTCTTCGCTGATCTTCAGCTGACACAGCGAGACTGATGCGCAACCTGTTCGCGCCGTATCAGACCGGCGCGAACAGGCTGTCAGGATGGGATACGCCCGCGTGGCCCGTGCCGATACTGTTCAGGCGCGATTGCGGTGATTGACCGCGAGGCCAGTAACAGGGAGATGACGAGAGAAAGAATCAGAACATTCGATGGCGAGACTAGCCGATGTTCTGTCGCCGCCATCACAAGAAGGCAAACAGACGATATCTCGACAAATCTGAAGGCGGCGAAGTTCCGTCCTTGTGCAATCAGTGCGGCCGCGGCCGCACCTTGCTTGCTCCACTCAACCAGTTTCCAGTAGAAACTCAGCATCAGAAAGAGGCCGATCACGCCGAGTTCCGCGAGAATGTTCAGGTAGGAGTTGTGAGCATGGGAGTCGCTATGTTCGATGACAACATCTGAAGGTATGCCCAGGAGGTTGAAGTAGGAGACTACGCTGCCGATATGGTCGTCGAACGAACCGAAACCGAGCCCGACGATTGGGCTTTGCAGGAAGTAAGTAAGAGCCCGCGGCCACAGCCATTCATATCGAATGTCCAGATTGGCGACTTTGGCATCCTGATTGTGAATGGAGAAGGTATAGCCCATGTAGTCGACCGTCGGGTCGGTATGGTAGACCGCCATCGCAATGGAGCCCACGACGAGGCAGGCCATCAAGGTCGCCAGTATCCAGCGTTTGCGGCCGAAGTAGAGATAGGGAAGGATTGCAAGGGCACCCAGCAATGACCCTCTGCTATACGTGGAGAAGAGCATCAGTGCGTTGATGCCAAGCTGCGCCAGAAGCAGGTTGCTTCGCTTCTGCAGGTAGCATGCCACGCCCAGGCAAAACAGCATGGCAAAGAAGCCTCCCGCCGCGTTACGAGCGATGAAGAAGCTGCCGAAACTGTCGTCCGGATGGGTGAAAATGCTCAGCAACCCGGTCTCCAGAATGTAGTAAGCGTAAAGCGGTATGTTGATTGCCACCGCGAACACGAAAAACGCACGGAGAACTTTGTTCAGGTCCCAGCGGTGCGCGTAGAGGCAACCGGCAAAAATGGGTGCATACGAGATGAAGAAATTACCGTCGCGCCGATAGAAGTCAAACTCGGTGAATGATCGAGGGTCGTAAAGCAATGTCGAGACCACCGCCAGAAGCATGAACGCGGTGAGCGGTGTGATGAATGCAGGATAGCTTCTTCCGAAGAAACGCCATGAGCAGAAGACGAGGGGTACGAACCCCACCGCGCTAACGGGTACCAGATTGGTGACAGTCAGGAATAGCGCAAATAACGATATGTAAGCCATTGCGGGTTCCATAAACGAACATCAGACAGCCTTTGACGACCAGCCTGTGCCATAAAAAATACGCGAGAGATCCGACACAGCACGCCAGAACTGTGCTGACTATGGACAACATCGGAATCCTACCTTTGTGATTGCGACAACGCCGCGTTCATACGAAGGTACCACGTGTAGAAGTTGATTTCCAAGTTGCCCGTCATTTGTCGGAGCGGAAAGCAGGGGTATTCGCTGCGTTTGGCGCATGGGTCCGACATGCGTGGCCAAAACCTCAACGGTTCGCGCCAGAAATGCCGTGCTGCAGCGTATCGCGTCTATGATTTATCACATCGAGTACAGCCGTTGCGGCCTCTGCTCGCCAGCAGAACGTCGACGTGTGTCGTTCATTTTGCTTGCGATGGAGTCGCGGTCTGTCCATGGCAGCGGTGACGGGCACGGATCGAAATCGATCCGCCGTTACCGCGTTGGTCCTCTGCTGCCTCAGACGGAACGGCTGGTCATGTCCGTTGACACGGACGTCGTGTCACTAATCAAGTGAAGAGACATCGGCGCAGGAATTGCTCTCGGGCGTGAACATGAGCGTCCGGGATCGGGCTGCATTGAAGAGGAGTTTTGAATGAGCAAGGTAACGGTTGGGGCAGGCGAGACAGATATTGCGATTATCAATGAAGCGTTCGTGGATAGTCCGCGACTCGTGCAAGTGATTCTCGCCGGCGGATCCGGGACTCGCCTGTGGCCAGTGTCGCGCGAGCAGTTTCCCAAGCAGCTGATCGGCGTGATCGACAACCAGACTTTGCTGCAAGCCACGATGGGTCGGATGAAAGGCTTTGCCGGCAAGTGGGATGTCGCGCCGGAACCCGTGATCGTTTGTGGCGCGGAGCATTACTTTGTCACTTGCGAACAGGCTCGCGAAAGCGGGATGAATGCGCACATCGTGGTGGAGCCAACTCGCCGGGATACCGCGCCCGCTCTAACTCTGGCTGCGCTGACCACATGCAGTGATGGTCGGGACGCCATATTGGTCGCTATGCCCGCAGACCATGCTATTACGGATCTGGCAGCGCTTCATGATGCGATCGCTGTCGCAGCCGGCTATGCGCAAGCCGGCGCGATCGCGACGCTCGGTGTTCCGCCGAGCCGCGCCGACACTGGCTTCGGTTATATCCGCCTGGGCAGCGCGTTGCGCGATGGTGCTTATCAGATCGAGCGTTTCGTGGAGAAACCCGCCGCGGAACTTGCTGCTCAATATGTCGACGCTGGCAATTACTGGTGGAACAGCGGCATGTTCGTGGTTCGTTCGTCGGTATGGCTTGCCGCCATCGAGCGCTTCCAGCCAGAGATGTACGCCGCTTGTGTTCAAGCCTATGAAAGCGCCCGGAAAGCAGATGGTTGCGTCGTCCCCGATGAGGTGGAGTTCCAGCGATCGCCATCCGATTCGATTGATTATGCGGTCATGGAACATCTTGGCAAGCCCGACTCTCCGTGCATGGGAGTAGTCGTGCCGCTTGAAGCGGGTTGGTCCGATCTCGGCTCCTGGGATGCGGTCTGGGAGGCGATGGAAAAGGATGAGTCAGGTAATGCATCGAGCGGTCGCGTGTTGTTCGAAGGGGCAACGGCAACTTACGCGCGCTCTCAAGGCGGAAGGCTGCTGGCGTGTGTCGGCACCAACGACCTGGTCGTGGTGGAGACTGACGACGCCGTGCTCGTCGCCGACCGCTCGCACGTGCAGGACATCAAGGGCCTCGTGTCGCGCATCAAGCGGGACAAGTCTCCCGAAGCCGACGCGCACAGAAAGGTCCGCCGGCCCTGGGGCTTCTACGATTCGATCGATCACGGCGACCGTTTCCAGGTCAAGCGAATCGTCGTGAATCCTGGCGCGCGCCTGTCTTTGCAAATGCATCACCACCGCGCCGAGCATTGGGTCGTCGTGAGCGGAACAGCGCTCGTCACTCGCGGAGAAGAACAGTTCCTTCTGGGAGAGAACGAATCGGCGTACATCCCGCTGGGTGTGCGTCACCGTCTCGAGAATCCCGGGTGGGTCCCGCTTCAGATCATCGAGGTTCAATCGGGAACCTATCTTGGCGAAGACGACATCGTGAGATTCGACGACAAATATGGGCGGTGCGGCTAACCGGCCGTGGCGGACTCGTGCGCGCTCCTGGAGGACTGCAATGCGATTGATTACAGGTTTACTGGCGAGATTGTTCGACGTTGCGATGATTTTGGCGGGTGCCTTCGTGGCCTCGCAATTCCGCTTCGACGATGTCTCGCAGCGAAGTTTCTATCTGGCGTTTGTAGCGTTCGCGGCGGCGTTTTCGCTTGCCGTGTTCCCGGCGCTCGGTGTTTACGAATCATGGCGCGGCCGTTCCAAGAGAGCGCTTGTAGGGCACGTCGCACTCGGCTGGCTAGTCGTGCAAGCCTGTGCAATGGCGTTGATGTTCTCGCTACACTGCATCGACTTCGTCTCTCGTCTCTGGTTTGCGTATTGGACCGGCATTTCCGGCGCTGCGATGATGGCCGGGCGGATGATCTCGCATGTCCTGCTCGGGCGCGTGAGAAACGCCGGGCTGGATTTGCAGCAAGTTGCGGTTGCCGCATGCGGGGAACACTGCGACGAGATTATTCGCAAGATGGAAGCGGCGCCCGCAGCCGGCTTCCGTCCAAAGGCGCTCTATAACCTGCGGCCTGGCAACACGGCCAGAATCTCGGCGAGGACCACGGCCAGGACCACGACGTCCGTGCAGGTTTTTGAAGATCATGCGGCGTTCGCCCGGTACGTTCGCGAACAGAACATCGGTGAAGTCTGGTTGGCGTTGCCGCTGACCGAAGAGCGCGCGATTCTCAAGCTTGTCGACGAGTTTCGCAATGACCTGATCAACATCCGTTTCATGCCCGATGTGCGTGCGTTGGCACTTTTTGAAGGAGGCGTAACAGACCTGCTGGGCTTTCCGACGATCAACCTGGCTGCATCGCCGTTGCCGCCCAATGCGATGGTGAAGAAGGAGCTATTCGATCGTCTTTTTGCGCTGGCTGCATTGCTCGCAGTGTCGCCAATCCTGCTTGTATGTGCGATCGCAGTGAAGTTGAGTTCACGCGGACCGGTATTCTTCAAGCAATCCCGGAAAGGGGCCGACGGGCGGGTCTTCACGATTTACAAATTTCGCACGATGCGCCTGCATGAGCAGAAGCAGGGAATTCTCGAACAGGCCACGCGCGGCGACCCACGTATCACTCCCGTGGGTGGATTCCTTCGCCGCACCAGCCTGGATGAATTGCCCCAATTCTTCAACGTGCTACGCGGCGACATGTCGGTGGTCGGACCGCGTCCTCACGCGCTTGAACACGACGATCTCTATCAGAACATTGTTTTGGGTTACATCCATCGCTATCGCATCAAGCCTGGCATCACCGGATGGGCGCAGATAAATGGCTTCCGCGGCGAAACGGATCGCATTGAGAAGATGGAGGGCCGTGTAGCACACGATCTGTATTACCTCCGGAACTGGTCATTCAGGCTTGATGTGAAGATCATCTTTGCGACTGTATTCAAAGGGCTGCATCATCCTAACGCCTACTGATGCCTTAGATTGAGGCCCCGGGTCGAGCACGCGGGGAAAATCCGCACTGACAATGGCAACCTGCTTCATTGCGTCATGAGGCCTGTTTGAAATGGGACAAACTTTGCTCAAGCTGGAGGGATCAGAGGTCGGCGACTTGGGAGCCGTACGGAGTCTGGAAGTGGGCGAAAGGCTGTGGTGCGTCCATATCGAAGGCCTTAACGACTTCATTGCCACCCGTTCTCAGGAGGCGGCTCTGCGGGAGGCGTTGGCCATCAACGCGTATCTGGACAGGTTCGAGGACGGCCAGCGCGGGACGGTCGCGCGAGCTGCGGTAGTCGTCGAATGGCCGCATACACCGGCGGGTCATGCGCGTTCTCTGGATGAGGACTGGGAGGATCTGCAACATATGGTGCACAGACAACCGGACGCCAAGGCGCGCAGGAGCGTATTGAGCAACATAGCGCGACGGGTTAAAGAACTTATACAACGGACGGCGCGCGGTATTTGATCGCGGTATTTGATCAATAACCGCCCTCAACTGCAACGACACCTCTTCACCCGGCTTGCCCAAGCGCATCGATCGCGGAACCCAGGCAAGCGGAAAACTGCTCGATCGCGCGTTGCTGATGTTGTGTGCCTCGCTGCACGAGGCCGATTTCACGGTTGAACGTGTCTTCTCCCAAAGACAGCGCGACGACATTCTCCGGCAAGTGAAGCGCGGCAGCCTCGGGAACCAGCGAAATTCCCACGCCGTGCGAGACGAGCCCCACGATCCCCTGCAGTTCATCCAGTTCGACCACGTCGTGCACCGTGACCCGGATCCTTCTCAGGAAACGATCGACGAGCCGGCCACCGAAGGAATTCCGGTCGTACCTCACAAAGGGTTCCGTCTTGAGCAGCGTGCGCCATGGCTGATCCGCCAGCTCGCGGGGAACCAGCAGCGCAAAGGCTTCGGTAATCAAGGTGCGCCACTGCAACTCGGCGGGCAACGCGAATGGCGGTTTGATGATCACCGCGATATCCACCTCGCCCGAGTCCACCTGCGTCAGCAGATTGAGCGACACGCCGGGAACGACGCGAATTCTCCATCCGGGCGAATGCTGACGGAACTGCTGAATCGCGCTGATGAGAAACGACGCTTGCGCCGATGCAATGGCGCCGATGCGCAGGATGCCCGAGCGCTCCGCGTCGCCGCCTTTCTCCGCCAGCCGCGCGTAAGCGGACAAGACATCTTCGGCCAGTTTGACCGTTTGTTTGCCGGCCTCGTTGAGCGTCGCGGAGCGGCCCGTCCGATCGAAGAGCGCGAAACCAAGGTCTTCTTCCAGCCGTTGAATTTGCGCGGAGACGGCCGATTGCGTCAGCCCGATATGCGAGCCGGCGCTCGCAAAGGTGCCGTAGCGCACGACAGCCAGGAAGGTCTTCAGCTCTCGCATCATGGGTCGATTGATTCGATCGATTGATCGAAATTATTGTTGCTGAGGGTAAAAATATATCGCTTTTTCGCTATTTTTGTCATCCCTAGACTGCTTCTCATGGTGTGGCCTCCGGGTCGTTCCAGCACGGCGGGATGGCGCGGTTGCGCGCCCGTCGCCGGCTCAATCATTCAACTTATATCGGTCCGACCATGAGCGACACGACTGCCGTCATCTCTCCTTTTCACCTCGCATTTCCGGTTCACAGCATCTCCGCGGCGCGCGAATTCTATGGCGATCTGCTGGGCTGTCCGGAAGGCCGCAGCGCCGCCGACTGGGTGGACTTCAATTTTTACGGTCATCAGATCGTGGCCCATCTGGCGCCGGGAGAAGCCGGTCACCGCACGACCAGTGCAGTAGACGGCGACGCCGTGCCGGTCCGGCACTTCGGCGTCGTGCTGCCGATGGAGCAGTGGCACGCTGCGTCGAACAGGCTGAGCGCGGCCGGCATCGACTTCATCATCGAGCCTCACATCCGTTTCAAGGGCGAAGTGGGCGAACAGGCCACGATGTTCTTCCTCGACCCGTCGGGCAACGCGCTCGAAATCAAGGCGTTTGCCAATATCGAGTCGCTGTTCGCGAAGTAAGCGTTCAGCCGCATATTCACTTCCCGAATGACGGCGCGGCTCATTGCGCCGCGCATCGCGCCGCTCATTGCGTCGAATCTGCCCCGCAGCCGGATCATGTCCCATGAAAAGCGAACCTGTCCTGCCGGAAGCTGTGCCTGAGAGTTCATGGTCGCTCTTTCCGTCGGGCGAGAGCCTGCTGATCATCGAGGTGGCAGGAAGCGGCCGCGTCGAGCAGAACCGCCGGGCGCGAGACTTCGCGGCGCGCGTGGCGGCCGCGCAGCTCGACTTTGTGATCGACATCGCGCCCGCCATGACGACTGTCGGCATTCACTACGCGCCGTCGCGAGTGCCGCTCTCGCATGAAACGCAAGCCCCTTACGACGCGCTGGCGAAGGTGGTGGCCGGCCTGCTGGAAAGCGCATCCGAGGCGCAGCGCGAGTCGGCGCGCGTCGTCGAGATTCCCGTGTGCTACGGCGGGGAACATGGGCCGGATCTCGACGAAGTGGCCCGCTCGTGCGGTCTCGCCACCGGCGAAATCATCGCGCTGCACAGTGATTCGCTGGTGGACGTGATGCTGCTCGGCTTCGCACCGGGACACCCGTACATCGGCATGTTCGACGAACGCCTGTCGCCGGCCCGGCGCGCGACACCTCGCACGGCGGTCGCGCCCGGCTCCATCGGTCTCGCCAACCGGCAAACCGTCATCTATCCGATGACGCTGCCGGGCGGCTGGAATCTGATCGGCCGCACGCCATGCCGGATGTTCGATCCGTCGCGCGATACGCCGTGTCTGGTGAACGCGGGCGACCGGATCCGCTTCATGCCGATCACGCCGGAGCAGTTCCAGGCCTATGAATCGGCAAGCCGGGATGCGGGAGCCGCGCGATGAGCATCGAAGTCATCAAGCCGGGTGCGTTGAGCACGTTTCAGGATCTCGGCCGCGTGGGCCATCAGCATCTCGGCATTCCGGTCAACGGCGTGATGGATGAACGGGCGCACCGGCTGGCCAATGCGCTGGTGGGCAACGCGCCCACTGTGCCGACACTCGAAATCACGTTGATGGGACCGACGCTCAGGTTTCACGAGAAGGCGACGATTGCGTTCTGTGGCGGGAATCTCGACTGCCAGCTCGACGGACAGCCGCTCTTCAGCGATTGCTCCCTGGAGGTGCCGGCGGGCTGCGAAATATCGTTCGGCACTCGTCATGCAGGGCTGCGTACGTATTTCGCGGTGCGCGGCGGCTTTTCGATCGAGCCGGTCATGGGCAGCGCGAGCACGTTCGCACGCGGCGGTTACGGTGGGCACGCCGGCCGGCCTTTGAAGAAGGGCGACATGCTGTTCACTCAGGAAAGCTTCGCGTGCCGTAGCGTCTCGCTCTCTCCAGAAACGGTGTTTTCGGAAGACGTGCTGTTATCGAATGACGCGCCGATCAGAATCACGCCTGGGCGCGAATGGCGCTACTTCACGGCGGACGCGAGGCGGGCTCTCGAGCGCGAGACGTACCAGATCACGGCGCAGTCCGACCGCATGGGTTATCGCCTGCAAGGCCCGGCGCTCAGCCTCGTTGCGCCTCGGGAAGTGGTGTCCGAGGCCGTGGGCTTCGGCGCGATCCAGGTGCCCGCCGATGGTCAGCCGATCATTCTGATGGCGGACCGCCAGACGACCGGCGGCTATCCGAAGATCGCGCACGTATGCGCTGTCGACTTGCCGCGCCTTGCCCAGCGGATACCCGGAGACGATGTGCGCTTCGAGCTGGTCGATCTTGCGGAGGCACAGCGCCTGTTGCTGTCCCAGGAGCGAAGTTTTGCGCAGCTCGCGCAATGGTGCCGTGCGTGATCGTCGCGATCTGAAGCGCGATTTCCGCAGCGATTTCAACCCCGACCGCAACGCCGACTTCAACCCCGGCCTCGGCGGGACGTAGTCCATCTTTCATCCTCACAACGGAACGCAAAATGCCCCACGTCCCAACCGCCACCTTCGACGCAGACATTCCGCCTGCGCCCCTCTCGACCCAACACGTCGCTCGCAAGGCAGCCACTGCCGCGGCTGTCGGAACCGCGATCGAATACTACGAATTCGGCGTGTACGGTTACATGGCCGCGGTAATCGGGCCGCTGTTTTTCCCGTCTGACAATCCGACTGCCGCGCTGCTCTCGATCCTGGCGATCTTCGGCAGTGCGTTCCTCATGCGGCCAGTGGGCGGAATCGTGCTGGGGCGTCTCGGCGACAAGCTCGGGCGCCGCGCCATCCTGCTAGTGACGGTGATCGGAATGGGTATTGCGACCGCTGTCGTCGGCTTGCTGCCGACCGCGGCGAGCGCAGGTGTCTTCGCGCCGGCGGCGCTTCTGGTCGTGCGTCTCGCGCAGGGATTTTTCTCGGGCGCGGAAGTGACCGGTGCAGCTGCTTATGTCGCTGAATCCGCGCCTCGCGGACGCCGCGGATTTTACGGCGCGTTCACTCCGGTCGGTGTCGCATTGGGCGGCGCGCTTGCCGCGGCAGTCTGCGGGTTGACCACCGCGGTCATCAGCTCGTCGCAGTTGCACGACTGGGGCTGGCGGATTCCCTTCCTCGCGGCGGTTCCGCTCGTGCTGATATCGGCTTATGTGCGCAAACGGGTCGAAGAGTCGGTGGCATTCAAGAAGACTCTCGAACACAGCGAGCCGCTCAAGGCGCCGTTCAAGGAAGTCTTCGCGCACCATCGCGCGGCCATGCTGAGGGTCTTCCTGATTTCGTTCGGACAGAACGCCGGCTACTGGGTGGGCTTCGTCTTCATGAACATCTACATGACCACCTACCTGAAATACGACAAGGCGAGCGTCTACTGGATCATGTCGATCGTCAGCATGTCGATGGCCGTGCTGATGCCGGTGTGGGGCGGACTGTCCGACCGCATCGGCCGCCGCCGCGTGCTGGCGATCGGTTTTGCCGGATACATCGTGCTGGTGTTCCCGATGATGATGCTCATGAACCACCAGAATCTCGCTCTCGCTTTCCTCGCGATGTTTATCGTCGCGCTGCCGATGCCCGTCGTTCAATCGGTTGGATATCCGACCTATGCCGAGCAATTCCCGACGCGGGTCCGTTACACCGGGATGGCCTTCAGCTTCAATTTCGGCACCATTCTCGGCGGCGGCGTGACGCCTTACCTTGCGACCGCGATGATCGGCAAGACCGGCAACCTGCTGAGTCCCGCGTTCCTGCTCGTCGGTGCGGCGGCAATCGGTTTGTTGACGCTGACCAGGACGCGCGAAACGGCGGATGCCTCCTTGCAGTAAAGGCCGATCCGCCGGACGAAATTCAACCCAATATCAACCCGCTCCGGCTTGCAGAGCTTGTCATGAACCAGGCAATCAGCGAAACGCCGCGAGGCAATATCCTGCCCGGCTGGGCGGCCACGCCTCGCGCTGCGAGAGCACGCATTCGTGCGGGCTTCAACGGCAACACGAGCGGCATGGCGCCCGGCTTTGCGCAGGGAAACCTCGTGATTCTGCCGCAGTCGTGGGCCGGCGATTTCATCGGGTACTGCCGCGCCAATCCCACGCCTTGTCCGCTCATCGGCATGACCGAGGCCGGCAGCAGTCTTGTGCCGATGCTGGGCGATGACGTCGACCTGCGCACCGACATTCCGCGCTATCGGGTCTGGCGCGATGGCGCTCTCGTGGAGGAACGGGACGATATCTCCGCAATCTGGCAGGAGGACTTCGTGGGTTTCGTGCTCGGTTGTTCGCTATCGTTCGAGCACGCTCTGGAATCGGCGGGGTTGCGTGTGCGGCACGTGGACGAAGGCAAGGTCGTTCCAATGTACCGCACCTCCATTCAGACGAAACCCGTTGGCGCTTTTCGCGGACCGATGGTCGTGTCGATGCGGCCGTATACGCCGGCCGAGGCAGCGATCGCCTACGAGGTTTGCCGGCCGTTGCCAGGTGCGCACGGTGCGCCGGTCCATATGGGCGATCCGGCGCTGATCGGCATCGCGAACGTGGACGTGCCCGATGAGGGCGAGCCGACGGAAATCCGCGCCGGCGAGATCCCGGTTTTCTGGGGTTGCGGCGTCACGCCTCAGGCTGCGGCGGTGGAAGCGCGGCCGCCGATATGCATCACTCATGCCCCCGGGTACATGCTGGTTTGCGATGTCAGGACCGAGGATCTGACGCTGATTCGGTAAGATCGGCGCCAACGCCAACGCCAACGCC
>NZ_JBYSWU010000048.1:0-64750 GCF_058781505.1 Paraburkholderia sp. FW306-2-2C-D06C
CCCAGGGGATTTACCATGACCTCGCTGATGATCAAAGACCTCGCACACGCCGAAGAACTGTCCGCCAAGGCCCTTTCGGCTGTACGCGGCGGCAGCAACTACAACCTCGGAAACGTCAACGCTGCGTATGGCGGCGGTTTCGCCAGCCCAGCCATCGTGGTGGCGCCGGTCACCCAGGTTGACACATACACGAAGGTCGATATTCCCACCATCCAGAATTTTGGCGGCCTGCAGCTCGTCAAGGCATGAGTTAAAGGCACGGGAGAGTTGCACCGACGGGATACAGTCCGATCCTCCGGCGTATGCTCTCCGCGATGTTCACCGATGTTCACAAGCGGGAGGAGAGCTGCTCCGGCAGGACATGGAGCGTCGGTCGGTTCTGGCGTGCGAATAAAAATTTCCCGTAACAGGATTCGATTCAAATCTGAATCGATAGCTTCATAACAGGGGAGCACATGTCGAGGTCCAGGCGGTTGGTCCAATCAACGTAGTTCGCTCTCCTCCCGAACCATCCGGACTTGTCACCGAGGTTCGGATTCAAAAGTCCTGCCCGGCCACGCCTCCGGCGGGCTTTTTTTACGGCTCTCGAGGCTCGCGTACGTGCAGTCACAATGTTGGATCAAAAAGACGAAGTGCACCGGTACCGGGATTGTGTCGATATCGTCACCTGACTGCGTCGTCAGTCTCAATCCGTACATGCTTTTTAAACTAGCGCGGTTGCGCGAACCGCCGTCCCGTAACACAGTACCTCTGTGATTCCTTTTGCTATTTCGGTTGCGTCATAGCGCATACCGATGATGCCGTTTGCCCCCAGGTCAGCAGCTTGCGCAAGCATGCGTTCGTATGCGTCTTGCCGCGTTCGCTCACACAGCGACGTGTACAGCGAGATGTCTCCGCCGAATATCGTCTGCAGGGATGCTCCCAGCGCCCCGACGATGGATCGAGATCGAACGACGATCCCACGAGCGACTCCAAAGGAGCGCTCTATCCTGTGACCCGGAAGCTCAAACGTCGTCGCGACCATATGTCTTTCTATCATCGTCTTCTCAATGTTGAGTTTTTGTCTCCGACGGACGGACCGCGGACCGGAGCTGCGCTCAGTTCATGGACCCACATCCCTGTGATTGGATCGGTCACCGCTGGTACGTGATCCGGAACGCATTGTGACACGGCCCGTCTCGGGTCCAGGAGACTGTGACGGCGATACGTACTACCCTGGCTATCCAATCACCAACGAGCTAATTGAGCTTGATCACGGAAGAGACGTTCCCTTGTCGGCCGAGGTTCCCATGTCGGCCGGGCTCCCGTAGACTGATCTCCGATATTCACACCCCCTTCCTTCGAGGATTCAGGATGCGCCTCACCCTACGGCGAGCTTTCGCTTCTGTGATTTTGCTTGTCACTACTCAGACTGTCCTCGCGCAGACGTCCAAATCGGTGCAGCTGGAGGACCTCACCTGGACCGAGCTGCGCGATCAGATTCATGCGGGCAAGACCACCATCCTCATTCCCATCGGCGGCACCGAGCAAAGCGGGCCCGACGTTGCGCTCGGCAAGCACAACGCGCGGGTGAAGGTGCTGTCCCAGCGTATTGCAGAGGGCCTGGGCAACGCGCTCGTCGCGCCAGTCATTGCCTATGTGCCTGAGGGAGGCTACGCACCGCCGACCTCGCACATGCGTTTTCCCGGCACGATCACGGTGCCCGACGACGTGTTCGAAAAGACGCTGGAATCCGCCGCCAACAGCTTCAAGGTCCACGGCTTCAGGAACATCGTCTTTCTCGGCGATCACGGCGGCTATCAGAACGACATCAAGCGGGCGGTAGCCCAGCTCGACAAGGCATGGGCGGGCTCTGGCGCGCGGGCATTCGTGCCGCCCGAGTATTACGGCGCCAGCTCCGACGGATACGCACAAATCCTGCGCCAGCACGGCTACCGCGACGACGAGATAGGCACTCACGCAGGACTCGCGGATACGTCGCTGTTGCTGGCGGTCGCGCCCCAGATGGTGCGGCTCGAGCGCCTGCGAAGCGGTCCGAAACTCGGGGCCGCCGATGGTATCTACGGGGGCGATCCGCGTCGCTCGAGCGTCGAACTCGGTCAGCTGGGCATCGATGCGATCGTGTCGCAGACAATCGACGGCATCAGGAAAGAAATCGCCGGCCGCTGACGGGTTCGCCGGCGTCCAACCTTTGTTTTCAATTACCCACTTGATAACGGAAGTCGAAATGCGTTCGTGTTCCAGTCGTTTGTCACGCCTCGCCTCGTCAATCGGTGCTGCGTTGGCCGGCCTATGCATGGCCGGCGCCGTGTCCGCCTCGCCGGCAGTTGCCACGGTAGCCGGCATGCCGCCCGTGATGAATGCCAGCAATCTCTATAGCGAAGCTGGCACCGGCCGCCTCAGTCCAGCGGTGTCAGGCGCCTTGCCACGAGTCTATGTGCCCAATCTGCGTTCGAACGATGTCTATGTGATCGATCCGGCGACGTTCAAGGTGGTCGACCGGTTTCACGTCGGCTTCAGCCCGCAGCACGTCGTCCCTGCGTGGGATCTGCAGACGCTGTGGGTGGCCAACAATGCGGAAGGTCGAACCGATGGCAGCCTGACGCCGATCGATCCGAAGACCGGAAAACCCGGCAAGGAAGTCATGGTCGATGATCCCTACAACATGTACTTCACTCCGGACGGCAAGGAAGCGATCGTGGTGGCAGAGGCACACGCACGGCTGGATTTTCGCGATCCGCATACGATGACGCTGAAGTCGAGCCTTTCCGTACCGGAGTGCAAGGGTATCAATCACGCTGATTTTTCGATTGACGGCAAGTACGCGCTGTTTACCTGCGAATTCGGCGGGAAGCTGGCGAAGATCGATCTCGTCGACCGCAAGGTCGTGGGCTACCTTCAACTCGACAAAAAGGGCATGCCGCAGGATATTCGCGTCTCGCCGGACGGCAAGGTGTTCTATGTCGCCGACATGATGGCCGACGGCGTTTTCATGGTCGACGGCGACAGCTTCACCAAGATCGGTTTCGTTAAGACCGGCGTCGGTACCCACGGCCTGTACCCGAGCCGGGATGGCACCAGACTATACGTCGCTAATCGAGGTTCCAATCTGGTCCACGGAGTTCGCCACGGCAAGGGCAGCGTGTCGGTCATCGACTTCGCCACGCGCAAGGTCGTCGCGAACTGGCCGATTCCGGGTGGCGGCAGTCCCGATATGGGCAACGTCAGCGCGGATGGCAAGATGTTGTGGCTGTCCGGCCGGTTCGACGACGTGGTCTACGCGATCGACACGACGACCGGCGCAGTCAAGTCCATTCCGGTTGGCATGGAACCACACGGACTCACTGTCTGGCCGCAGCCCGGGCGTTATTCGCTAGGCCACACCGGGAATATGCGCTGAACTGTGCCTGTGCAGGCAGTGACAGGCGCGCGGCGGGCGGCGGGGGGCGAACTCGGTCCTTCGTCGAACTTCCGAGTTCTCCTGGCCATTACGCGACCCTGTCCGTACCCCCACGACTGGTATCGCAAATCTCGTCGAGCACAAGCTGCGGCGCTATCAGACAGTCGTTAGCGCCGCAGTCGCTCGCGAAACCAATGCGTTACAAAGTGACAGCCACTTCCGAACGTGCTTCTACAAAGATTTCTACATCCCCAGCTTCGAGTTCAATGCGTCCTCCCTGCAATCGCTTGCCTGACAAGGCACTTACGCACTCGCGATGGTTGAGCGTGATTCGTTTCGATTCCTTTGAAAGATTCATTACGAACAGAAGCCTTGTGGCCTCAGAGCTTCTTACGGCGAGTTCTACTCCCTCGGGTAGATCTGGCTCGTAATCGAGACCCACATCTACCGCAATCCGACCGAGCAAAACCTTATAAGCCTCATCATCGAGCACTGTTCCGATGTAATACACAGTGCCGTTGCCGGCAACATTCCTCGTGACGGCAGCGCGGCCAGCAAAGTATTCGCTTGAATAAGTTGCTATCGTCTCCGCTGTGATCGGTGAAAGGATGTCACACCATTGACTACACTTGAATAGCGCACCACCTTCGAACTCAATTCTTTGCACGTCCGTTCCAACTGGATCGTACTCGTCTACGAACACGCCAGCGAGCTCCGTCAACAAGTTCGGCAAGCGGTCTGGCAAGCACACGTTGTTGGTGTTCTTGACACCGGAGCGCGTTGTCAAGATAAGCGTACCGCCGTTGTCCACATACTGGCGCAGCCTGGCCGCCACGGCTTCGTCAATAAGGTAGAGCATCGGGGCGATGACAAGCTTGTAGCGTTGGAAGTCGTCCCGCCAGTTAAGCACGTCCGTGCCGATGCCGATTCGCAAGAGTGCCGAGTGCAGGCGTTTGAAGTTGTCGAGGTAATCGAACCCGTCCGACTGCGGCTGAATCTGGAAGGCGTTGAGTTGCTCGTGCGAAAAGAGCATCGCTACATCGTGATTTAATGTCGTGCCCTCCAGCAGTGGAGCGAGTTTCGTTGCCTCCCGGCTGAAACGCACGAACTCGTCGAAACGGCGACCAGGCACACCGTGATGGTCCAGTAGACCGTGCCAGAACTGCTCTGCACCGATCCGGGCCGAACGCCATCGGAATTGCACCACCGCATCGGCACCACGAGATACGCTTTGCCATGCGTAAGCTCGAATCATTCCGGGAAACGGCGTGCGTGACATCGGGTACCAACATCCCGGCGTCCCACTCAATTGCTCCATCACCCAGAAGTTTTGCCGCTTCAGTCCACGCGTCAGGTCAAGTGTCAGAGCCCCGTGATACATCCGGGACTTCGAGTTGTCGATCAGGTCTGTGGCCGGATAGTAGTCAACTGACGCGAAGTCCATGCTGTCGAACATGTCGTAGTAGTCGGCCGTGACGGGGTAGCCCCACAGATTGTGGGTCACGAACTTGCCGGGACTGTTCTCGCGTATAAGGGCAGCCTGGAAACGATTGAAGTCGGCAACGGAATCGGAGGAGAACCGCCGGAAATCCAGTAGGAACGACGGATTAAGATGTGGCGACCCGCCAAGTGGTGTATTGACCTGCGTCCAGTCGCTATATTCACCGCTCCAGACAACCGTTCCCCACTCACGGTTCAAATTCTCCAGCGTTCCATATTTGCTTTGGAGCCAGGTACGAAAGAGCCGCGTGCAATTCTCACAATGGCAATCGTTTGCCGCGAGTTCGTTATCCGTTTGCCAACCCATGACAGCCGGATGCGTGCTGTAATGCCGCGTCAGTCGGTCGATGATTCGTTCGCCATACTTGCGCAATGAAGGACTGTTGTAGCAGCGATGAAGGCGCACGCCCGCGTAATGGGCGTGACCTTTGTTGTCGACCGGAAGAACGTCCCGATAATTGTGCGTGAGCCACACTGGCGGCGTAGCGGTGGGCGTGCCGAGCACAACACCGATGCCGTGACGTGCAAGGACTGCAATGGCCTGGTCAAGCCAGGCGAAATCGAAAGCGCCTTCGGTAGGCTCAAGCCTTGACCACGCAAACTCCGCGAGGCGAACGATAGTAATGCCAGCGTCCTGCATCTGCTGCGCATCCCGCTCCCACAGCGCGACGTCCCAATGCTCGGGGTAGTAGTCGACTCCCACCTTCATGGAATTGTTCCTTTATGGATGTTATGGGCGCAGGGCGCCCTGCAAGCCCATCGCTCGCATTGAACATGGAATGAACGGCTTGATTAGCCCTTGGTGGCGCCGAAGGTCAGACCGGCAACGAAGTGCTTCTGCATGACAAAGAACAGAACGACCGACGGGAGGGCGGCAAGTAGCGAGCCGGCGGAAACGAGGTTCCAGGCTGTGGTCCACTGCCCTTTGAGCGCAGCGACACCCACTGTGACAGGTGCCGCATCATCACCCTGCGTAAGGCATAGCGCCCAGAAGTAGTCGTTCCACACGAATGTGAAAACAAGAATCGCTAGCGCAGCGAGCGCTGGCGCAATAAGCGGCAGGATGATTTTGTAGAATAGTTGCCATTCATTTGCTCCTTCGATACGCGCAGCCTCGATAAGCTCATAGGGCAGTTCCTTGATGAAATTTCGCAGAAATAGCGTGCAGAATCCGGTCTGAAACGACACGTGAAAGAGAATCAGCCCCTCAAGAGTGTTGAACAATCCCAGTTGCAAGGTCAGCTGGCGCACAGGAATCATCAAGACTTGAATGGGAACAAAGTTACCCGCCACAAATACGCCAAGAATCGCGTGGTTCGCTTTGAACGGATAGGTTGCGAGGGCGAACCCCGCCATCGCCGCCAAAGCGATGGAGCCCAGCACCGATGGCACGGTAATGAGGCAACTATTCAGAAAGTAGTGAAGCATCGGGGAGTCGACGAGGACTGTCCTGTAGTTCTCGAAGAGGGCGAATCCCTCAGGCCAACCCCAATAATTTCCTTTCATGAGTTCGCTTGACGAGCGAACGGACGTCACTAGAACTGCTATCAACGGGAGTAGCCAGATGATAAGTGCGAGTGGTAACGAAGCCTTGTAGACAGTCCGTCCAACTGGACTCCATCTGCTAACGGGAGTTGGATACATAGATAATCGTCCTTCGTTACCGTTCCGCGTGAAGGAGGCGGCGCAGCTGATACACGATGAAAACCAGCATGATGAGAAACAAGACAACAGCAATGGCCGCCGAGTAACCGAATCGGAAGTACTTGATAGCCTGGTCGTACATGAAATACGCAAGCACAGTCGAGCTATCGAATGGACCACCGCCGGTCATAACAGCAATGAGGTCGAAGCTACGCAGCGCGCCGATAATGGTCAGTACGACGGATAAGAAGGTAGCCGGCCTCAATTGAGGCAGGACGACGTGCCACAAAAGAGACCAGCCTGTGGCCCCCTCCATGCGACCTGCCTCAATAATTTCGGGGTTGATGCTTGTGAGGTTGGTCAGGTAGAGCAACATGCAGAACGGAATCTGTGGCCAGAGTGCTGCCGCGATGATTCCGAACGTAGCGTAGTGTTCGTCACCGAGAATGGGTATTCCGTGCCCAACGAACACTTTCAGGAGACCAAAGGCCGGGTCATAGAACCAGCTGAAGACAAGGCCAACCACCACGCCGGACAGCACGAATGGCGAGAAGAACAACGACTTGACCAGCCGCATGCCTCTAACGTTTTGGTTCAGATATAGAGCGAAAATCAGTCCTAGAGGCGATGCGAGCAGAAAGAGCACAAGCCACAACAAGTTGTTTTTCAGTGCGACATAGAACGTGTCGGTATGAAAGAGCTCCTTGTAATTCGCAAACCCCACAAAAACCTTGTCGCTCATGCCGTCCCAGTTATAAAAACTGAGTACGACGCTGCTGATGATCGGGTAAATCACATAAATGCAAAACATCGCGCAAGCGGGCAGCAAGAACAGGATGGCTGCCCGCTTGCGCCTGCTTGCCAGAGGTGTAGACCGCCCCCCCGTCGACGCGCGGCGAATGCGAGAGGGCTGGTCTGTGGGTAAACTTTTTTGCACTGACGTTCTCGTCTCTGCGGTGGCCATGGCACGCCTCGCACCGTCACGACTTGTTATAAATGCGCTTGCGCGTCGTTTCGAGTTGTCCAAGAATCTCGTCGAGCCTGGATGGATCGCTGATGAACCGCTGCATGCCCTTCATGCCCTCGTCGGCCATTTCCTTGGTCATGTCACGGTCATAAAATTGCGCCACACCGCCTGTGGTCTTCGAGAGAATCTGGAAGCCGATTTTTGCAATCGGGTCCTCAGGCATCGCGGCCTGATTGTTGGCCGGAAGCGTACCTACGCCCTTCGCGAGTTCCCCGTCGATATCCGGTCGGCCAATGGACGCAAGAAATTTACGGGCGTCAATCTTGTTCGCAGCCCGCTTGGGAATATTGAGGCACTCGGCAGAGCCGTCCTCTGCAGGGGCAATTTTGGGGTCGACCGTGGGAAACCGGAAAAAACCGGTCTGTGTCTTCGTCGCCGGGGGCAAACCGGGCGACAGGAATGTGCCCATTAACATCATCGCGCCCTGGCCTTGAATATAGAGCGGCTGTACGGAGTCCAGACTGTACGACAGCGGATTGTCGATGAAGTATTTATTATCGATGAGCGTTTTCCACGCCAGATAGACCTTTTTCACGCGGGCGTCGGTGTACGGAATGTCGCCGTTCATGAGTTGCATGTGGAAGTCGTAACCGTTCATGCGGAGGTCGAGATAATCAAACCACGCTGCCAGCGTCCACGAGTCGCGCCCACCCACTGCAATCGGAGCAATGCCCGCCGCTTTGAGCTTACGACACGCCTCAAGAAACTCGTCCCAGGTGGCCGGTTCGCCTTTGATGCCAACCTTGTCAAACAGGTCTTTCCTGTAGAAGAGTCCCCACGCAAAATACTGCGTAGGCATCGCATATTGCTTGCCCTCGTACGAGGACGCAGTCTTGAGTGACGCGAACTGCGTGTTCCAGCCGTTCTTTTGCCAATCCGCAGACAGGTCTTCGAGCAAACCACGGCGTGCGTAGTAGGCCATGCGCTCGCCTTCATGCCAATTGATCACGTCGGGTGCGACCGATGTCAGCCAACCAGGAAGCTGCACCTTGTACGACTCTTCCTCGACGAACGCGACTTTCGCAGTCACATCCGGGTTGGCCTTTTCGAATCCCTGAATCAGCCGCTCCCATACCGCGCGCTGCTCGGCGCCTTTGAAAGCGATATTCAACTGAAGAGTCCCCGCATCGACCACACTCGCGAAAGAGAGGGCCGCACCCAAGGCTGAGAGCACAAGCAGTCGTTTCATCGATGTCTCCGGATGTCGTTTTATTGAAGTTTCGGCACTGCGCGGCCGTCGGCGGTGAACATGTGGCAAGAATGGGACCTGAAGGCCAGTGCGACGCGAGCGCCGGTCAGGTGGTTCGCGTCACCTGGTTGCTTTGCAATGATTGTCGTTCCACCGGGGTCATCGGCGTGCAGATAGCTGTGTTCGCCAAGTCGTTCGACCAAGGCGACGTTGCGCCACAAAACTTGCGTTTCCTCGTGAGGTTCAGCAGACATTGCAGCGTCGTGAACCGCGGCGTTCTCGATATGTTCAGGTCGGATTCCAATCGACACTGATTGTCCGATCCCCAGGGATAAACCATCGACCTTCGCCACCACTACGTCGTCGGACTTCATCAATTTCACTGTGACACCTTCGGAGCCCACGGATACGACGGACGCGGATAGAAAGTTCATCTTCGGGCTACCAATGAATTCGGCAACGAATCGGCTGTCTGGACGGTGATAAAGTTCCAACGGTGAACCGACCTGCGCGATGCTGCCGAAGCGCTCAGCATCTTGCCCTGCACGCAACAGGACAATCTTGTCTCCGAGCGTCATGGCTTCTACCTGGTCGTGAGTAACGTACACAGTACTGGCTCGAGCGAATTGACGATGGAGCCGCGCGATCTCGACGCGTGTCTGGCCCCGAAGCATTGCGTCGAGGTTCGAGAGCGGTTCATCAAACAGAAACACTCCCGGCTCGCGCACGATAGCTCTACCGATGGCGACGCGTTGGCGTTGGCCGCCGGAGAGCGCCGCTGGCTTTCTATTGAGCAGAGCATCCAGTTGCAATATCTTCGCCGCCTGGTTGACCTTTTGCGTGATTTCGCCCGAGGGCAGACCGGCCAACTTCAGGCCGAACCCCATGTTCTGTTCGACGGTCATGTGGGGAAACAAGGCGTAGCTTTGAAAGACCATCGCTACCCCTCGTTTAGCAGGGGGTACGGCGCTCACGAGCTTCCCACCAATGTGCACGTCACCAGACGTCGCGTCTTCGAGTCCAGCAATGATGCGCAGCAGCGTCGACTTCCCGCAGCCAGATGGCCCCAGGAAAACACAGAACTCGTTTTCCCCGATATCGAGATCGATTCCGCGTAGTACAGGCGAGTGCGCTCCATACGCCTTGGTCACGCCTTTCAGTGTGATGGCTGCCATGTCTCCGTCCAGCTTGATTTAACGTTACACCAACGGGTTTTAAAAAAAGGCCGCGAAGCCTGACCGGGAGCAACTGTCCTTGTATTTGCGATGGACTCTACGCCCGTTTCCCAGCAGGTGCAAGAGCTTTTTCATGGGCAATATGATTGACAACGCCGTGTCGCGTCGATTGAATGATGCTAAAAAATCCTGTTGCGGCTTCGCCGACGAGTGTTCTTACTATGAGCAGCAAACAATTCACCCCTGCCGCGACGATCAAGGACGTAGCTGAACACGCTGGCGTCTCGGTCATGACCGTCTCGAATGTGTTGCGCGGTCGGGGACGCGTGAGTGAAGAGACGCGGAAGCGAGTTCTCGAAGTGGTAGAGCGCCAAGGCTACCGGCCGAACCTTACGGCTCGCGCACTCGTGGAACGCAAGGCGCCGACTCTTGCGTTGATGCTCAGTTGCATCACCAACCCGTTCTATCCGGAATTCACGCTCGCGGCGAATCTGTCAGCGTTAAAGCACCAGCGCCATCTGCTCGTCTGCAACACAGATCATGAGCCAGACCGTGGTACGCGTTTCCTGGAACAAGTCGCCGGCTCTCTTTCCGATGGGGTTCTGGTAGCGAACTACGCCGATCTACCGATTGACGAGCTACGCAGGCTGCAGCGTCGAGGCGTGCCGGTGGTCATATCTGTGTGGGAACTGCCAGACGAACCTCCTGGGATCCCGTGCGTGACGTTCGATTCGAAGGGCGCAGCCAAACTCGCCGTACAGCACCTGGTTGAATATGGACATCGGCGCATTGGGGCTATCATTGGCAGCCCGAAAAATGGAATCCACCGAGCTCGATATGGTGGGTTTCGAGAGGTCATGCGGGAAGCCAAAATTCGACATTTAGCGGCGGACGAGCGATTCACAGGAGACTCATTCGAAGACGGTTACGAAGCTGCAAAGCATTTGCTTTCGGCCCGTCCCGACCTGACAGCGCTCTTTGTCTCTAACGACCTTCCGGCGCTTGGTGTGTTGAACGCTGCATCGGACCTTGGATACTCGGTGCCCGACGATTTATCCATTGTGAGCATCACCGATATTATCCCCGCACGCCAATCGCGCCCGGGCCTGACCACTGTCGCGATACCAACGACCGAACTGGCCGAGCAGGGGATAGGCCTTCTCATCGAACTCATGGCCGGGCGGGCGAACGAGTCGACGGTCATCCACACTTCGCCTCCGAAGCTTATCGTTCGAGGATCCACAGCTCGACCGACGATATCCACTTGAAGCTCTGAGCGGTTCCGACGCGGCTTGGACGATGAATTGGCACGTCTGCTTTGTTTCGACACTAACGGCCGGCTTCAGTGAGCGCCTTCGTTCGGATCGCGGATTGTCCAGCATCTTTGTCCTCGATCTTCTGCGTACGGCAACCCATGAGCGTAAATCTATATTCACAGCCTCTCAAGTTCG
Source organism: Paraburkholderia sp. FW306-2-2C-D06C (assembly GCF_058781505.1). NCBI lineage: Bacteria > Pseudomonadati > Pseudomonadota > Betaproteobacteria > Burkholderiales > Burkholderiaceae > Paraburkholderia > Paraburkholderia sp. FW306-2-2C-D06C. The sequence goes on from NZ_JBYSWU010000048.1 coordinate 11,387, forward strand.
GCGCGCCTGCGCCGAAATATTACTGGAGCGCCTGTGCGAAGCCGGTCTGGAAGTGAACCGCCACGTAGTTGAGCACTTAGTAGAGGATTGCCAATTGTCTTATGAATACGCTTGATGGTCCGCTGTTATCTTCAGACGAATTTGAATGGTGAGGCGCTGATTCTCTTAGTTGGAACCGCACACAGGATTTGCGCGTTCCTGGTGCAATGACCTGCAATGGAAAAGGTCCTTCGACTTCACAGGATGGCAGAATGAAATTCAGCAACATGAGACTTGGCACCAAACTGATCAGCGCTTTTGTGTTGGTGTGCTTGATCAGCGCAGTTGTCAGTGGGATCGGAATCCGCAATATGGGCAAGATCAACGACGAGGGCGACAAAGTCTACCAGTTCGATCTGATCGGACTATCACTGACCCAAAAGGCGAATATCGATCTGCTGGAGGCTGGCCGCTCGCTGAGAAACGCCATTCTGGCCTCCACGGCCGAGCAGCGAGCCGGGTTTCTGGACAGAAGCGAGCAAAACCTGGCGCGGGCGCGTGAGACGCTCGACAAAGCCAGACCGCTTTTCCGCAGCGAGCAAGGTAAAGCTATCTTTCTCGATCTCGATCGGAACTGGCAAGACTATGTCCATGCTTTCAAGGATATGGAAGCGAAAACCCGTGCTGCCTCGTTGCAGGATCGAGGGGAACTCACCGAACACCTGTTCGGCGATTTCCGCCAGAAGGTCAATAACGTTGACGAGCTCATGAACACGCTAGTCAGCAAGAAGCAGGAGAATGCGAAGGAAGCTGCCGAAACCAACCAGGAGTTGTACCGGGAAAGCCGCAATCTTATGATCGCCCTGGCAATCTTCTCTACCGTGGCCGGAATCGGAATCGGCATTTGGCTCACGCGTAGTCTGACGCGGCAACTCGGGACGGAGCCAGTGATAGCCGCCGACCTTGCAAAAAGCGTCGCGGCAGGCGATCTCAGCGTGAACATCGACCTGCGGCCTGGCGACACGAGTAGCCTGATGGCCTCGCTGAAGAACATGCGCGACAGTTTGTTGCGGGTTGTGTCGGATGTACGCCAGAACGCCGACGGTGTGGCTACCGCAAGCGCACAAATCGCTCAGGGTAATCTCGATCTGTCGAGTCGCACCGAGGAGCAAGCGAGCGCGCTGGAAGAAACTGCCGCTTCAATGGAGCAACTCACGGCTACAGTCAGACAAAATGCGGAAAATGCCAAGGTGGCCAACGAACTATCGCGCAGCGCGAGTACGATCGCCGTCAAAGGCGGAGAGGTTGTCGATGAGGTCGTCGAAACTATGGCTGGTATCAACGACAGCTCGAAGAAGATTGCCGAGATTATCAGCGTGATCGACGGTATCGCGTTTCAGACCAATATCCTGGCGCTGAACGCTGCCGTGGAAGCGGCGCGTGCCGGTGACCAGGGTCGTGGTTTCGCTGTGGTTGCTGCGGAGGTGCGCAACCTGGCACAGCGCAGCGCCGCCGCGGCGAAAGAAATCAAGACGCTGATCTCAACCAGCGTCGAACGTGTAAACCAGGGCACTGCCCTGGTAAATCAAGCTGGCACGACGATGGCCGATATCGTCAGCTCGATCAAACGTGTGACCGATATCGTTGGTGAGATCAGTGTGGCCAGCAACGAGCAGAGCGTCGGTGTGGGGCAAGTGGGTGAGGCTGTGAGCCAGATGGACCAGGTTACGCAACAGAACGCTGCGTTGGTAGAAGAGAGTGCTGCGGCTGCAGAAAGCCTGAAGTCCCAAGCCCAGCAATTGGTGCAAGCCGTGGCAGTGTTCAAACTTTCGGACGGCTCCGCGTCTGCGATTGGTAGCCTGAAAGCACCGGCCAGAATGGCTGCCAAAGTACTTCGCGGTACGAATCGGCACGAAAGTCTGGGTGCCCCTGCAATCCAAGGTCAGCACTGAGCGGTTTCTGTGCAGTGGGACTGAGCAGGATGGCGCGGGCAGCGCGCGAAGCGAGCCTATCAAGGTTCGACAACCGAAGTGCCTGAACAACATGATTGAACAGGACCATCGGGTGGTCAAGCGCGTCGTACGTCCAATGCTGGGATTCAAGGACTTTCGCTGCGCTCGCATCATCATGGGCGGCATCGAGATCATGTGCATGGTCGCGAAAGGCCAGATGAAGGAGAAGGGAGGATCTCCGGTATCGAGTTGATGCATCGCACTCGCAAAGGCCAGTTCGATCACGGCAACGTGCGTGTCAAGGATACTACTGCGTCCGCTGTCTGGATGGGGGGTGCTTTCAGCTTGTTGAGGTGGCGAACAATCGCGCCGGCGCCGCCACGTCGAGGTGTCCGTCCGAGGCAACGACGTGGGAGAACCACTGGCGCGCATAAGGCAGCACCAGTGGCACCACAGGCCAATGATTGGTTACATCTGGAAGGCCAGCACCCCGCCGTTTGTAAAGTTGTTCGCGGCGCAGGTCGCGCATCCTGCCGGCTTGTCGGCCGCGGAGTACGGCATGAAGATGAGACCAGACACAGGGTCAACCGCCACCGAATGGGTGTTGTTTCCCGTTGCCACTCGAGCGACCACCGCGCGCGCTGTCGCATCGATAACGGTCAGGACCGGCGTACAGGGAGCCGCAGCCGAGCAGCCTGCGGAGCCGACCGAGTTACCCGTCGCCGTCCAGCGATAGCTAGCGTTATAGTAGCGATTGGACTTTGCATCATATTGGATTTCATCTCCTCCGCCAGCATTGAGAGACGCCACCAATGCACCTGACGAGCGATTCACGATCTGTACGAGGAGTGGAGCCCCCGCCGTCGCCTCGCGGCAGCCTACCGCAGCGTCGGTACCCGGTCCGAGTGCAAGCCCGGTGGGATCGCAATTGCCGAGAGGGTACGCGGCAGCGCCGGCGAGGTCAGTGTAATTGACCGTTGCACCGCGGGGAATCGCTCGGACCGAGGCCGCGGGAACCTTGATGAGTTCACCATGCGGATTGGCGGTACTTCCGTCGTTGTTGACGAAGAATGTGTCGCTTGCGGCGTCATATCGGCACTGTTCAAGACCTGCCGACGGCGCTCCTCCCGCGTCCGAGAAGGTGACCTTAGCCAAAATCGTCTGCGTCTGCGTGTCAATGAACGTCGCGAATGGCGTTGCTTCCTCCGGACTCGAGATCATGTAAACATTGTGGACCGAGTCCAGACATCCTTCGTCTGCCCGGACGCCACCCGTGCTCACGGTGATGCTCTTGACGACTGTGTTTGTCGCCGGATCGGCAATCTTCACCGAATTCACATCGCCAACGTACAGAAGGTTGCCCACGGCGTTGATTCCATCAGGTCCGGACAGCGCTGGCCTCGCACCTGCACCTGCAAAGGCCAACGCCCCGCTCCCCTTGATCTGGGCAACGAGTTTCTGGCTCGCGATGTCGATCGCATCCACCGCCGCGTTATTGCGGTCCGTAAAGAAGAAGCGCCCCCCGCTGATATCGCCCAGGTCAAACGAAAAGTTAACGCCTGGACCCACGCCGGGTATTGCGATGTCTGCGACGACATGCGGCACTCCTGAAGAATTGACGCTGCCTCCGCAAGCGGTCAGAAGTGACGCACTCAGCACGGTAATACCTAACATTCGCTGCAACTTCATTTTCGTCTCCAAACGTTCTACTGGTTATGGGAATAAAGCGTGGCAATACGACCTTCGGCTAGTGAAGCCTCACTACTCAACCAGGTCTATTTACGAGCTTGACGACAAATGACCTCACCGTTGATGACACTAGCAGTCAGATCCTCAGAAGTACGGTAGAAGTACGTATTGCATGTCGCAATCACTCGTGCCTTCAAAATGCTCCATAAAACCTTACGTTTCGCCGCAATCAAACGGATCACTTGCGTCCTGCCGGCGACCGGGTCCTGCGGCCAGCGATTGATGCAAAGCTGATGCCAGGTTCGGCCGTTCGCCAGTGGGTTGATTACAAAGGCATCGTTGAACGGCGAGGCGCGTGCGCGTCCGAATTTCCAGAAAATCGTGCAATGGACTGTCTGGATTTTCGGACTTGCGTTGTTCGCGCGTCGCAGGCGTCGCCGGGCTGGTCCGATAAGACCGCCCGTTAGCGCGACCGTCGACTTGTCGTGGCGGGCCGACGACCGCTCCAGCCGACAACGCGGCAATGTGATTGACGCGACACACGGTTTCGGCGCATCGGGCCTAAAATTAAAAATAGCGCCGGCCCCTTTGCGTGGGACCTGCCGCCTTGCCCCCTTCCATCGACGGCTGTCAGCCATGAACACTCACGATGCGCGTTTCGTTCGCCCGGTGCTGGCTGCACTCTGCGTGGCTCCGCTCGCAACGCTAGTCGCGTGCGGCGGCAGCTTCTGCGTCGGCTTTGACAGCTGTGGCGGCGGCAACGGGTTGCAAAACGTCGCAATATCCGGCACGGTCGCCACCGGCAAGGCGCTCGCCAGCGCGACGGTCAGCTTCAATTGCGCACGGAGTTCGGGCTCCACCCTGTCAGACGGCGGTGGACACTACAGCATCACGTTCAACGCCACGCTTCCCTGCATCCTCACCGTGACCTCCGGCGGCTCGACCCTGCATTCGCTGGCATTTGCCGGTGGCACCTTCAATACGACGCCCGAGACCGAGCTGATGCTCGTCTACCTCGCTTCACAACTTGGCACGAGCGAGACCCGTCTGATTGCGGACTTCCCGAGCAACTCACAGTTCCAGCAGGTGCTGGTCAACCAGACCGATGTGCTGGCTGCGCAATCGGCAGTCGTCACGAATCTGCAGCAGCGCTATGGGGTCACGCTGACGGCACCGGCGTTTCTGACGACGCCGTTTATCGTCGGGCAAGGGGGCGTCGACAGCGATCTCGGCGCGCTGGCGACAGCAGGCGCGATCGACACCAATGGCATGCCCGATCCGGCCGCCGTCTCGCTGCTGTCAGCGGCGGGTCTCGCTCACCCGATCACAATGACGTCCACACCTTCATCCGGCACTGGCGGCACAGGCAGCGCCACCGGCGGCATGATGTGAGCAGAAGATTCAATCTGAACCACGCCTGATTTGAAACTCAATAATTTTTTGCAAGAAGAGCAATGATGCTTCCAGGCTTGCCACAGACATCTGATCTGATTTGACCTGACGTTCGAGTGTCCGTGCGAGCGCTCAGGCTGCCGCGACGGCGTCGATTCGCAACGCTTCCCCTCCGGCTGCGATCGCGAGCAAGCGGTCGACGTTCGGGTGCGCACCCGGACGGTTGCGCGCGTCGGCCGTGTGCTCGGCGAACACCGCGAGGCCGTGCTCGGCCGCCTTGGCGTCCAGCGCGCCGAATACCTGCCGCAAGTAGTGGTACACCGCCAGTGAGCCCTGCTTGCCCGGCTTGTTCTCGATGCTTGCAACCACGGCGCCCTTGCCGTCGACCAGGTCGATACGCTCGATCCCGTCGATGGCCGGCAGTTGGGCGAGGTTATCCTTGAATGCGTTGCTCGGTTGAATCACTGAAAACACTCCTTCTGTTCTGAAAAATGCGAGGCGGGCGGTATCTTATCCGATAGGGTGTGCGATGGGTCCGTGCCAAACGAGTCCGGCCTTGCCGAGCCGACGATGAAGATTTCCATGGACACTCGTTCAGCGATGCCAGAACGCGCACGGCCAATCAGGCAGCGCCGCCATAACGACAATCCCGAAGAACAACGTTTCCGATGGGAAAAATCCGTCGATGCTCCACACGAACGAGCGTGCCTCACGCAGCGACGCGCGTGAGTATCGCGGAAGCCGCTCGCACAGCGCCACCTGATCATTCCGCGCCACTTAGTGCAAGGCTCAGCCGCCATTCAGCCAGCACGTGAACCATCGGAAGATCCGCCTTGCAGCTGCCAGCAGTCACCCGCCCAGGCCCTTCCAGGCTCCCCCATTCCTCCAAATGTTATGATCGGAAACACCAAACGCCTCCCAAAGCGCGCATTTGACCCCACACCCCATGGATACGCATCTCACCAAACCGCCTGAGCAATCCACCACGGACCTCGGCCGGCGCGTGCGCGCTGCACGCCAGGCGCAGGATCTGACGCTGGAAACCGCCAGCCGCCTGTGCGGCGTCTCCCGCTCGACGCTCTCAAAGGTCGAAAACGGCCTGATGTCCCCCACTTTCGACGTCTTACAGAAAATCGTCCTCGGTCTGAAGATCGAAATCGGCGAACTGTTTGGCTCCACGCCGAAAGTCAATGCCAGCGGGCGCCGCGCGCTGACCCGCAAAGACGCGGGCCAGCGTCACGCGTACCGCGGCTATCAGATGGAATTGCTCGCCACCGACCTCGCGCACAAAGCGATGCTGCCGTTCCGTATCCGCATCTCCGCGCACACGCTCGACGCGTTCGACGACTGGGGCCGCCATGAAGGCGAAGAATTCCTGTACGTGATCAGCGGCAGCGTGTGCCTCTATTCCGAGTTGTACGCACCCACGCATCTGAACGCCGGCGACAGCCTCTACTTCGACAGCCGCACCGGCCACGCCGCGGTCTCCACCAGCGAAGAAGACGCCGAAGTGTTGTGGATGGCGACCAGCGCCGACATCCCGCAAGCACCGCCCGCCGCCGACTCGCCGAAGAAGTAACGCAAGCGCATCAGCGGCGCAAACCAGCCTTGGCGCCTGTTAGCGCGCCGCCGGCCAACGCCCTCTGTGCCAGCTGCGCGATATGCAGCGCGTGACGTCCGGTGCCTTGTTCAATCTGTTCGCGGCAACTGAAACCGTTGGTCAGCACGATCGTTTCCTTCGGCGCGCCACGCACGAAAGGAAACAGTTTGTCTTCGCCGATCTTCTCCGAGAGCGCGTGATGTTCGGCGTTAAAGCCGAACGATCCCGCCATGCCGCAACATCCGGTATCGAGCAACGTCCATCTGACGCCGAGCTTCGTCAGCAACGCGGTATCGCCTTGCATGCCGAACAGCGCCTTCTGATGGCAATGCCCGTGCACGACCACATCTGCTTCCAGCATCGGCCAATCGAACGGTTGGCGAGCGACGAAATCGGAGAAGAGAAAAGTTTGCGCCGACAGCTGTTTGGCCAGAGCATGATCTGGCAGCTGCTTCAGCAGTTCGTCCTTGAACACCGATAAGCAGCCGGGTTCGAGTCCGACCAGCGGCACGCCGGCAGCGATGTCATCGGCGAGGTCGTCGAGAATGTTCGTCAGTAACTCGCGCGCGCGTTCAAGCAAGCCGAAGTCATACAAAGGACGGCCGCAACACAAACGGTCCTTCGGCAGCACCACGTGCCAGCCCATTTGCGTCAGTACGTCGGCGGCAGCTTGCGCGATGTCGGGCGTGAAATGATCGTTGAACGTATCGACCCACAGAAGGACTTTCTTCGTTTCGCCGCGACCGCGAGTGGCACGTTCAGTCTGCTGCGAGCGCCGCGCAATCTGCCGATACGTTCGCGTCGCAAACTTCGGCAAATCGCGCGCTTGCGCCACACCCGCGACCCACTTGCCCACCGAAGACAAACCCGGCGCCGACGTCATGAAGTTCGTCAAACGCGGAAAGCGCGCCGCCCACGGCGCCCATTCGCCGATCCGTCCCATGAACAACGCCTGCCGCGGGCGGCGGTTCGTCTCATAGTAATGCGAGAGAAATTCCGCCTTGTACGAAGCCATATCCGTATGCGTCGGGCAATCGGATTTGCAGCCCTTGCACGCGAGGCACGTATCGAGCGCCTCTTTCACTTCGCGACTTTGCCAGCCGTCCGCGATCACGTCGCCTTGCAGCATTTCCCAGAACAGATGCGCGCGGCCACGTGTCGAATATTTCTCTTCACGCGTCGCGCGATAGCTCGGGCACATCGTGCCGCCTTCTAACGAACGGCACTTGCCCATGCCGATACAGCGCTCGATCGCGCGTTGGAAACCGTCGCCTTCCGGGCTGGCAAATGTCAGCTTCGTTTGCAGGCTCACCGGTTTGTAGGCTGGACCCACGCGCAGGTTTTCATCGGCGCGATAGGCGTGCACGACCTTGCCGGGATTCAATCGATTGGCCGGATCCCAGATCGCCTTGAACTGCTCCATCGCCTGCATCAGTTCGGGGCCGTACATGATCGGCAGAAACTCGGCCTTGGCCTGGCCGTCACCGTGTTCGCCCGACAACGAGCCGCCGAACTCGACCACCAGCTCCGCCGCTTCGCGCAGAAACTTGCGCCACGTCGCGACGCCTGCCGCGCTGCGCAAGTCGAAGGTCATGCGCGCGTGCACGCAGCCGTCGCCGAAATGGCCGTACAGGCTCGTCTCGTAGCCATAGCGATCCACCAGGGCCTGGAACGCGCGCAGATAATCGCCGAGGCGCAAGGGATCGATCGCCGCGTCTTCCCAGCCGACCACCGGATCAGGCGTGCGTGGATCGATCGACAATGCCACCGCCGATGCCCCCGTTTCGCGGATCGACCATACCTTCGCCTGCAACGCACGGTCTTCGACGAGCATCGCCGAGACGTTCGGTCCTGCCTCGCCGGATGCGAAATAGGCGGCCGCCGCTTGCGCCTCGCGCACCGCATCCTCCTGCGTGTCCGCGCCGAATTCAAGCACGACCCAAGCGTCGCCTTCCGGCAGCAACGCGATCTCGTCCTTCTTCAAACCGCGCGCTTGCAATCCGCGAATGATCGCGCGGTCGAGTCCCTCGATCGCGATCGGCGCAAAGCGCATGAAATGCGGCACGGCATCCGCGGCGGTGTAGATGTCGGTGAAGCCGACCACGACGATCACGCGTTTCGCCGGACTCTTCACGAGCCTCACTTTCGCCTGCAAGGTCACCGCGCAAGTGCCCTCGGTACCGACCAGCGCACGCGCGACGTTGAAGCCGTTTTCCGGCAGCAGTTGATCGAGGTTGAAGCCCGACACGCGCCGCTTGATCTGCGGAAATTTCGCGCGAATCAGATCGGCATAGGTGTCGCGCAATTGTTTGAGGGCGGCGTAGATTTCGCCCTGCCGACCGCCGGCTGCGATGACGCGCGCGAGTTCGTCGTCCGAAGTGGGGCCGACCCAGAAACGCGCGCCGTCGAAGGTCGCGATTTCCAGCGCCTCGACGTTTTCGACCGTCTTGCCGGCCATCACCGAATGCGCGCCGCACGAGTTGTTGGCGATCATGCCTCCAAGCGTGCAGCGGCTGTGCGTGGCCGGATCGGGTGCGAACGTGAGGCCGTGCTGTTCGGCGGCGGCGCGCAAGGTGTCGCAAACCACGCCCGGTTCGACGATAGCCACGCGTGCCGCCGGATCCACTGACACCACGCGATTCACGTATTTGCTCGCGTCGGCGACCACGGCGACATTCACGCATTGGCCGTTTTGCGAAGTGCCGCCGCCGCGCGGGAGGAACGGCACGTCGTTGCGGCGGCATGCGGCGAGCGTTTCCAGCAGATCGTCGACATCCGCAGGCACGACGACGGCGAGCGGAACCTGCCGATAATTCGACGCATCCGACGCATACAACGCTTTCGAGCCCTGATCGAAGCGTACTTCGCCACGCACGCTGCGGCGCAGATCGGCTTCGAGCGCCTGCATCACGGCGGCGGTGCCTTCGAAAGGCCGCGCGACCGGCGCAGCGCGACGCTGTGCATCGCCTATCGCGTTCACACTCGCGCCCGGCTCTTCATCGATTGATGTTCCCACCGCGTCTCTCATGTCCCGTGCCCAACGCTCGCCCTGCACTCACGCAGCCTGGCTAGCAGTCATCTTGAAGATGCCCTGCGCGTTGCCCGCGTCGAAACGCAGGTCCGTTTCCCAGCGGCGTGCGTCCTGATCGAAGGTGCGCTTACGCGTGATGAACTCGTAGAACGAGCCCGGCACGTCGCGCGTCACGGTGCTGCCATCGGCCGCACGGAATTCTCGCCTCACGATGTCCGCGCGGTACGCGGTCTGAAACACGCGGCCCGAGCGCGAACGCTCGACTTCCGGCTTCATCGGACGACCCTTCGCCTTTTCGTCGTCTGAGAGTTTGAACACGTCCGCGACGCGGTCGGTGGCGTGATTGAACGCATTGCCCTCGGTCGCGATCCATGCCATTTCCGCCGATTCCTTCAACAATACGTCGTAATCGGCTTCGCGGGGCGTCTCGTGCTGCCGCGCAAACGCACCGACGATCACCGGCAGCAACGCATGGGCCGCGTCGAGCGGCAACACGCCTTCGCGTTCGAGCTCCCACAACTGGCCGACGGCTTGCGGCGTCAACGGATCGCGCGACGCGCCGATCACGTTCGTCACCGCCTGCTGGAATTCCGCCGAAAAACGCTCAGGGTGCAATTCGCTGACGAAGAACTGCGCGATCTCGTCAGGCGCGTCGTCGTGGGTCCACGCGCGGCCGGTCATGCCGAGACGGTCGAGCGGATAACGGCCGTTGATGCTAAAGCCAAGCGGACGGAGAATGCGCGCGAACGCGGCTTCGCCCGGCGGCAGCGCGCCGCTGTGCGGCCAGCGCACCGTGCGCAGCGCGCCGTGGTCGAAGTACACGCTGCCGCCGGCGGCGATCGTCTCCTCCGTGTATTGGCGCCCGTTCGCGGAACGCGCCAGCAGGTCTTCGAACAACGCCATATTCATCGCTTGGGCGAGTTCGGCGCGCGTCACGACGCCGTCTTCCCATTCGTTCAATACCTGCGGATGGTTCAACGTGGCGAACAGCGTCGCCGTCCTGTGGGCGCCGAGCAGTTCCAGCAGCAGTTGTTCGACATTCGCATTCTTGATGTTTCGCATATCGGTTTTCCAGGTGGCGCTTTGAGGCGTGCATTCACGCGCTTAAGGGGACCTGCCGGCGCAGCTTCAAGACGCAAGCGCGGCATGTTTCGAGCGAGATTATTCAAATTCGGCGGCATCGCGTAAAGCGAGATAAAATCGCCACTTGATGCGTTTTTGGAATCAACGTGCGAAAGTTCAAGATCCCCAACATGGGCGCGCTGCTCGCTTTCGAGGCCGCCGCGCGGCACGAAAGCTTCACGCATGCGGCGCGTGAGTTGTTCCTCACCGAAAGCGCGGTGTCCCGGCAAATCAATACGCTGGAGAGCAATCTCGGCGTGCGGCTGTTCGTGCGCGTCAAACAGCGCGTCGTGCTGACGAAGGCGGGCAAGGTCTATAGCGCGCAGGTGCGGCGCTCGCTGGAACAACTCGACCGCGACACACTGTCGATCATCGCGCACGGCAGCGGCGGCGGTTATCTGGAACTGGCGGTGCTGCCGACGTTCGCGTCGCAATGGCTGATTCCGCGGCTGGCGGCATTCAACGCGCAGTATCCCGACGTGCGGGTCAACATGGGCGTGCGCACCGGCACCTTCCCTTTCGCGGACACGCATTTCGAAGCGGCGATTCACTACGGCAAACCGACATGGCCAGGCACATCGGCGGATTTTCTGTTTCGCGAAGAAGTGGTGCCGGTGTGCGCGGCGAGTCTGCTGACGCGGCCGGTCGAGTCAGCCGCCGATCTGCTCGACTACCCGCTGCTGCACTCCACCACCCGGCCCGACGGCTGGGCGTCGTGGTTCGCCAACCTGGGCGTGGAAGACAACCGGACCATGCAAGGGGTCCGTTATGAACTGCACACCATGCTGATCAGCGCCGCCGCGGCCGGCCTCGGCATCGCGCTGGTGCCGCGTTTTTTCGTCGACGCGCAACTCGAACAGCTTGGACTCGTCATACCGCTCGACGCACCGGCGGTCGCGGACTCGGCGTATTACCTCGTCTATCCGACCGAGTTGAGCCACGGCAAGCCGCTCGCCAGCTTCCGCGAGTGGCTGCTGCAAGAAGCGCTCACCTACAGCGCGGTGAATCCCGAACTGGCCGGCCAGAGCGCTGCCGACACCGATAGCGATTAGGCGTCAGTTGCCTGGCGCGCCTGCGCCAACGCGCTCAGATTGCCTTCACCGAAACCGTGGTGGCCTTGCCGCTGCACGATCTCGAAGAAAATTTCCCCCGCGCGACGCCGCACAAAAGTCTGGAAAAACAGCAGCGGCACGCCGTCGAGGCCGATCTCGCCGTCCACTAGAACGTGCGTGCGCCTGAGCCGTTCGACGTCGAGCCCATGGCCCGGCAGGCGCGCATCCAGTTGCTCGTAGTAACGCGGCGGCGGCTCGACGAATTCGACGCCGTTCGCCACCAATTGCTCGATGCACGCGAAGATATCGTCGGTGGCGAGCGCGATGTGCTGCACACCTTCGCCCGGATGATCCGGCAGATACTCGTGCATCAGATTCGTGCGGCGCGTGCCTTCTTCATACAACGGAATGCGGATCGCTCCGCACGGCGACACCATCACGCGCGATTCCGCCGACACATGCCAGTTCGCGTGCAGCTCGTGAATCTCGCGGAAATTCAGCAGATCGCGATAGAAGTCGAGCCATTCCTGCATCCGGCCCGCGCCGACCGTTTGCGTCAGATGATCGACCGCAACAAGGCCAGTGCCCACATGGCTCAGGTCGGCGTGCGCGGTGTCGATCTCGATCGGCCGGAAGTCGATGTCGAAGATCGAGATGTCGCCGAGGCCGCCGCGCTGGCCGCCACGGCCGCGCCAACGGTCGACGAAATAAATGTGCGAATCGCCAATGCCCTGGATCGCGGGAATCAGCAGTTCGCCCGCGCCGATCCTCTCGCCTTCGAACGCCCATGCGCCGAGTTCGATCGCGCGGTCGAACGCGCGCTGCGCGTCGGCCACACGGATGCCGATCGCGCAGATGCCCACGCCGTATTCTTCGGCGTAGCGCGCGGCGAACGAGTCCGGCTCGGCGTTGAGCAGAAAATGCATCTCGCCCTGGCGATACAGCGTGACGTCCTTGCTGATATGGCGCGCAATCGCCTTGAAGCCGAGTTGCGTGAACGTCTCGCTGAGCACCTGCGGCTCGCGCGCGGCGAACTCCACGAAGTCGAGGCCGGCGGTGCCGAGCGGATTGTGCTCAGGAACCGACACGGCGCGCAGCGCGGCCTCCGGGGTGGGCAAGTCGCTGGGCATGGCATTCTCCTTGTACAGTCTTTCGACGCTTTTGCAGATGTCCGGTGCGGGCCGTCATACGCGCGCAACGCGGCAGTGCGTTCGTGGTGTGCCGCGACGACGCGGTCAGTGACGGCTTTCGCACCGTGTTTGTACACCGTGTAGCAGGGCGTTCGCAACCTGCATTTTGTACTGAATGGTTCAGCCGGAATCGCGCCGGAACCACGCCACGACCATCAGGGGGCGTTTCAGCGCGTCGTGCGGCTGCGCCTGGGCGCACGCTTTCCGCCGGACTGATCCGCAGCGGCGCTCATCCGCTGACGCGCGACCTCGCGCACCGCGTCGATCAGCGCCCGGCCCACCGGCGACGGCTGCGTATCCGAACGCCGGATCAACCCGACCGGCTCGTCGGTGCCGGCAAACGGCAATGGCAAACGCACCAGCATACCGCGCGCCAGTTCGTATTCGACCGCGCTCAGCGGCACGAACCAGACCGCGTCGTTCTCGAGCGTCAACGCGCGCCCCGTGGACACCGACAGCACCTCGACATACGCCGACAACGGCGGCACGCCCCACGCGCTCAACAGGCTCTCAGCCGATTGCCGGATCAGCGTGCCGAACGGCGGCAGCACCACCGGAAAATCTTCCAGCGAAGTGGCCGGCAAGCCGGAACCCGTTGCCAGCGGATGCCCGGCGCGTACGACGGCGATCAGCGGCTCGCTGAAGAGCTGCTCGAAACTGAGCCCAACCATACGCTCCGGATCCGCCAGACGTCCAATCGCAAATTCGATCGCGCCAGCTTTCAGACGCTCCAGCAATTCAGGGTTGGAGCCGGTCGCGAGACGCACGATCGCGCGCGGCCACTGCACGGCGAAGAGCTTGAGCACAGGCGGCATCAGCGCAGCCGCGACAGTCGGCAGGACGCCGATTTCCAGCGTGGCCGCGGCGGCGCCTTCCGCCCGCGCGAGCAAGTCGACGCCCTGCCGCAATGCGCTGACGCAAGCGCTCGCATGCGGCATGAAGAGCTGCCCCTCGCGAGTCGTGACAGCGCCGTGACGGCCGCGCTCGAACAGTTTCACGCCGAGTATCGCTTCCAGTTCGGCGACCGTCTTGGAGACCGCGGGCTGCGTGATCGACAAACTTTCGGCCGCCCGCTGCACGCCGCCGAACTGCGCGACGGCCAGAAAGCACTGGAGATGACGGAATTTGACGCGGCTATCCGCGAGGCTGCGTTGCATAACGAAAGGTTATACGAAAAGAGCGAAAACGTCATTTTGCATAACTTCTCAGGTTGGATAAAGTCGCTCCATACGCTGTATCCCACAATTCCCCGAAGGAGACACTGATGGACGAGTCTGTTCTCACCGCCCGCGATTTCGCGTCCCACCCGCCATACATCTATCCCGGCTACGGTTCATCGGTCAAACGCGGCCCGACGCGCCCACTGATTCCGCTGAAGGAAAAGCTGCGCGATCAACGCGTGCCCGTCTACGGCACAGAAGACCTCGGCGCGCTCGATAACGATCTGACGCGCAATGCCGTGCGCAACGGCGAACCGCTCGGCGAGCGCATCATCGTGACGGGGCGCGTGCTCGACGAAGGCGGCCGTCCGGTGCGCAACACGCTGGTCGAGATCTGGCAAGCCAATGCCGCCGGCCGCTACGTGCACAAGAACGATCAGCACGACGCGCCGCTCGATCCCAACTTTCTTGGCGCAGGCCGCTGCGTGACCGACAACGACGGCCGCTATCGCTTTCTGACGATCAAACCAGGCGCATATCCGTGGGGCAATCACCCGAACGCATGGCGTCCGAACCATATTCACTTCTCGCTGTTCGGCGATCATTTCGGCTCGCGCCTCGTCACGCAGATGTACTTCCCCGGCGACCCGCTGCTTGCCTTCGACCCGATCTTCCAGGGCACGCCCGAGCATGCACGTGACCGGCTGATCGCGAACTTTTCGCTCGATACGACGCAAGAGGCCTATGCGCTCGGCTACGATTTCGACATCGTGCTGCGCGGCCGCAATGAAACTCCGATGGAGCGCTAAGCCATGACGACTCTCAAGCAAACGCCTTCGCAAACGGTTGGACCTTACTTCGCCTACGGTCTGTGCCCGCAGCAATACGACTTCCCCTTCAAGAGCCTGTTCACGCCCGTTCTGGCTGACCGCGAAGCGGCCGGCGAGCACATCACGATTGTCGGCCAGGTGTTCGACGGCGACGGCAAGGTGATCGGCGATGCCATGCTGGAAGTGTCGCAAGCGGACGCGCAAGGCCACTATCCGGAATCGCGCGCAGAAGTCGAGGCAAGCGGTTTTCGCGGCTTCGCCCGGGTCGGCACGGGCACCGATCCGCAACTGCGCTTTGCCGTGGAGACAGTGAAACCCGGCCGCGTGAGCCCGGAGGAAGCGCCGCATCTGAATGTGATCGTCACGATGCGCGGCATGCTGCTGCATACCTTCACGCGCATCTATTTCGAGGACGAAGCGCAAGCCAACGAGCGCGACCCCGTGCTAGCTTCCGTGCCCGCGGACCGTCGCGGCACGCTGATCGCCCGGCGCGAACCGAAAATGGCGAACGTGTACCGCTTCGACATTCATATGCAGGGCGGCGAGGAAACCGTATTCTTCGACCTGTAACGCGGAATTCCTATATTTTCATATTGCCTTCAAATACACTGAATGCGATCCGTCTGGCGACTGGATCGCGAAACTCCGAGTAAAACTCAAAGCCCGCTTCGTGCGGGCTTTTTTTTGTGCGCCGTTCGGATTCGGTCTGGCTCGATCCTTTCTTGATGTCGTGACCTTCGGGCATCGGCAGCACATACGAGCCCATGTGATGCACTTTCTTGACCGCGTAGTCGCCGGTGCCGTCCTTTTCGAACTTCACGCCCCAGCGGTCGAGTTCTTCGATGGTCTTGAAGCTGTGTTGCGCGTAGGCATAGACGGCGGCTTGATCGACAATGCCGTTGTTGGCGATGGTGATTTCCCTGGTGCACTGATCGGGCGTCGCGTGACCGGGGATGACCGCGTTATTCGGACCGTCCATGCCCATCGAAATCGCGCCGCTGCGTTTGACGTTGACCTTCTCCAGCAGCAAGACCTGCAGACTCGGATTCTGCTCTTTGGCTTTGACGGGAGCACAGTGCCCGCTGGGGATTTCGGCATGGTATTGCCTTGTTCACTTGTTATGACAAGATGATCCACAGCATGGAGATGGCGCCCTCGCGGGTGAACTAAGTTTTTGTGGTTTGTATTTCTTGTTCGGCGATTTTGAGATTTTCGCCTTTGGCGGTGCTATTGGTTGTACGCCACAGGCACAGGCACAGGCACAGGCACAGGCACACAAATATAAAGCACCGCGCAGTGGAACTCCGCAGGAAAACGACTAGCGGCGTAGACCCAATCGCACCGTCAGCAACGGAAATGATCGATGTTTTGCCCGGCGTAAATCGCGCGCGCTAGCCAATCCGGTTTATCGCCATGACCGTCCCATGTATTGCCGTAGGCATCGCGATACATCACGGTCTTGGTCGCGGCCGCGTCTGCTTCGATCGCATCTGCGAGTGCTTCCATTGTGATGCCGTATTCGTCCATGCGGCGTCGTATCCACAGGATCAGGCGCTCACGCGCATTCCCGTCGAGGTCGAACAGCCGTTGTTCTTCTCGCTCTTTCATAACGTACCGGTTTCGCGGCTAATAATGCTCGCGTTCGAAAAACAAAGGCTTCGCTAAACAACGCGAAGCCTTTGCATGAATCGGATGAGTGGGTGCAAATCGAACTCGCGATGCCCTTCCCCGATGCGCGAAATTCGCATCTGGAAATCACGCCCAACAAATCATGGATTTTGGGAAATTCGTCGGCAAACGGCTCGAATCGCGCCCTGGTCGCCTCGGTGTTCCGAGGCTGCTTCAGCGTATGGAAAGCA
Organism: Paraburkholderia sp. FW306-2-2C-D06C; assembly: GCF_058781505.1. Taxonomy (NCBI): domain Bacteria; kingdom Pseudomonadati; phylum Pseudomonadota; class Betaproteobacteria; order Burkholderiales; family Burkholderiaceae; genus Paraburkholderia; species Paraburkholderia sp. FW306-2-2C-D06C. The sequence goes on from NZ_JBYSWU010000048.1 coordinate 28,243, forward strand.
ATTCTAGCATCCATTTTGTGATGCCCGCAGCGCAGCCTGCCCGGCGGGGTTGTCTGTTGATGCCTTCCTGTTCTGCCTGCCTTTTGGCAGCGGCATTGTCTGTGTGCCTACGGCGTTGGCTCGTCTTGTTCCGGCTTCTTAGACCTTTTTTTCTCATCGATTCATTAGCGTTGCAATGCTAATAAACCAACGAAAAAACAGGGAAAGGCAATGCCGCAGGCGTACAACCCATAGCGCTATGCAGGAAAAACCCTAACCTGTCCCGATCATGTTATTTTCCAGTGACTCATTGCCTTCAACCGTCGAGGGAAACGCAAAATGTCCGCATCAACTGCCATCGCCACCATTCTGGCCGCACTGCTATTGGGCGCCATGAGCCCCGGACCCAGCTTCGTGATCGTCGCCCGCAATGCCATCGGCCTATCCCGCGGCGACGGCCTCGCGACAGCCGCGGGCATGGGCATCGGCGGCATATTTTTTAGCGGCATCGCGCTGCTCGGCCTGTACACGTTGCTCGCCACGGTCGAGTGGCTATACGTCGGTTTGAAAGTGGCGGGCGGCCTGTATCTGATCTACCTCGCGTCGAAGATCTGGCGCGGCGCCGCCAAACCGCTCGCGTTCGACAGCGCACAAGCCGACGCCACCAACGTGCGCAAATCCTTCTGGATTGGCTTGAGCACACAACTCAGCAATCCGAAGACAGCCGTCTACTACGGCAGCATTTTCGCGGCTCTGCTCCCGCAACATCCCCCGCTGTGGTGCTATTTCGCACTGCCGCCTGCCATATTCGCCATCGAAGCCGGCTGGTACACCGTGGTCGCATTGTGCTTTTCAAGCAAACGGCCGCGCGAAATCTATCTGACATGGAAGGCCTGGATCGATCGCGTCGCGGCAGGCGCGGTTGCGGCGCTCGGATTGCGCCTGATCCTGACGGCACACAAAACGGGCCTCTGAAACATCGTCTGTATGTGACCGGCTTGTCCCGCCAGACACGACAAGCCAGAAACCAGGGCCGCATCGTCGGGCGAGCCGGCGCGTGGAATACGGCGTGCGCGCGGCGTGCGCGGCAAAACAGTTACAAGATAAATGTTGACGCTGACACGGCCCGGCGGTTACTGTTCGAGCCGAAGTTCAAGAAGTTCGATTGCTGTTCATCAATTGCTCGCTCCCTCAGCGGTATTCGTTGTCCTCTCCCTCCTTGATTCTTTACGCGCTCTCCTCAGCAGAGCAAATCTTTCTATTTCTTGTTTCAAGGATTCTTCATGGATACCGGTACCGTTAAGTGGTTCAACGACAGCAAAGGCTTTGGCTTCATCACCCCGGACAAGGGCGGCGACGACCTGTTCGCGCACTTCTCCGAAATCAGCGGCGACGGCTTCAAGACGCTGGCTGAAAATCAGAAGGTGAGCTTCGAAACGAAGCAAGGCCCGAAGGGTCTGCAAGCGGCTAACATCAAGCCGCTGTAAGTTTGAAGGGCTCGGTGTCCGGCAACGGACACCGGGTTGCAGCGACATCCTCGCGGAGCTTTTGTCTCCCACAGTTGGCGCGATCGCTTTTAGCTGCATCGGTTTTCAGCAGCAAGCTCCAAGCGCCAAACGCCTCGTTGCACCTCATTCTCCCCTCTGGCTTCAACGCCCTTTTTTCGCTTTCCGACTGCGTTCAGATTCGGCTCGCAATGGCTTGAATCGGCTCGTCCGTGCAGGATTCGCACGGCATGCGCGCACTCGAACATCATTAAAATTAAAATGCAAATCAAACATATTCATCACTACAACGGCTATGCCGTCCAACCCTCGGCGCATCGTTTGCCCGACGGTAGCTTTTCGTCCAACCTGCTGCTCGAACGCGCCGACAGTGCGCGTGCCGAAGGGCGCTACCAGTTCTATTCGCTCGACTACTTCGCGAACGAAGAGCAGGCGTTGCAGCACTCGGCACGCTGGGCACGCAACTGGGTCGACACGCGCGGTTAAGCGCGATGCCTCCTTTAAGCACTACTTTGCGCGCCATCCGGCGCGCTAGAAAATCACGCGCGGTCTATTCGGTTCCTTCCGATTTGATCCGCGCGCGCAGCTCGAACTTCTGGATTTTTCCCGTCGACGTCTTCGGCAATTCGCCGAAGCGCACTGCTTTTGGCAGCTTGTATCCTGCAAGAAACAGCCGGCAGTGCGCGATGATCTCTTCCGCGGTCACCTGAGCGCCTTCCTTGAGTTCGACGAAGGCGCACGGTACTTCGCCCCATTTTGGATCGGCCATCGCCACCACGGCGGCCACCGAGACCGCAGGGTGCCGGTACAGCGTGTCTTCGATCTCGATGCTCGAGATGTTCTCGCCACCCGAAATGATGATGTCCTTGCTGCGATCGCGGATACGGATATAGCCGTCAGGCATCCGCACGCCTAGATCGCCGGTATGGAACCAGCCGCCGCGGAAGGTCGCTTCCGTGGCGCGCTCGTTCTTCAGATAGCCCTTCATGCAGATGTTGCCGCGGAACATGATTTCACCGAGCGTTTCGCCGTCGTTCGGCACCGGCTCGAGCGTGTCGGGGTCGAGTACCGCCACTGCTGCCTGGAGGTGATAGCGCACGCCTTGCCGTGCATTCAGTTCGGCGCACGCGTTGTCGTCGAGCGTTTCCCAGTGATCCTGTTTCGCGCAGACCGCGGCCGGCCCGTAGGTTTCCGTGAGCCCATACACGTGCGTCAGGTCGAAACCGATCTCCTTCATCTTCGCGATCACCGCGGGCGGCGGCGCCGCGCCCGCCACCATCGCCGACACGCGATGCGCGATGCCCTCGCGCCACTCAGCCGGCGCATTGGCGAGCGCGCTCTGCACGATCGGCGCACCGCAATAATGCGTGATGCCGTCGCGGCGAATCAGGTCGAACACCGTCTTCGCGTCGAATTTGCGCAGGCAGACGTTGACGCCGGCACGCGCGGCGACCGTCCACGCGAAACACCAGCCGTTGCAGTGAAAGAGCGGCAACGTCCACAGATAGACCGCATGCTTGGGCATGTCCCATTCGAGGATATTGCTGAGGGCATTCAGATAGGCGCCGCGATGATGGTAGACCACGCCCTTCGGATCGCCGGTCGTACCCGAGGTGTAGTTCAGCGCGATGGCGTCCCACTCGTCGGCGGGCGGCGCCCACGCGAACTCAGGGTCGCCGGCTTGCAGGAACGCTTCGTAATCGGTCGCGCGGATGAATTTGTCCGCGTCGGCAGGCATCGCGTCGGCTACGCTGATTACCCGCAACTCCGGGAATTCCAGCGCCGCGCGATGTGCAAACTCGCTGTACTCCGTATCGACGATCAGCGCCTTCGCCTCGCCATGCCGCAGCATGAACAGCAAAGACGACACGTCGAGCCGCGTATTCAGCGTGTTGAGCACGGCCCCGGCCATCGGGACGCCGAAGTGCGCTTCTATCATCGGAGGAATGTTGGGGAGCAAGGCCGCGACCGTGTCGCCGCGTTCGATACCGGCCTGTTGCAACGCGCTGGCCAGCCGTCGCGTACGCTCGTAGGTCTCGCGCCAGTTACGGCGAATCTCCCCATGGACGACCGCGAGCCGCTCACCGTAAACTTCCGCGGCGCGTACGATGAAATCGAGCGGCGTCAGCGGGACATAGTTGGCCTCGCGGCGCTCGAGTCCTTCTTCGAACATGTGCTTCATTGCATCGTCTCCTGAGGCGCGGACCGCGCCGTCGGTTATTCTGTTTGATGAACTAGCCTAGCAATTGTCATGCTGAACTGTCTGTCGTTCAAATGACAGAGTGGCACACCCTAACCGACCTTAAGCGGTCCTACCCGGCCTTAACTGGCCTTAACCGGCCCCGCATTGCCCTCAGTTACCGCTCTTGCCCTAAACCGGACACACCCCAAGCCGCTTATGGACGACGTTCCGCTCACTCCCCTCGCAGGCGCCCGCTCGCACCGGCCGGAGTGCGTCGCGCGCGCCGACCTGCCGCAACTGTTCGCCACCTGCGCGTGGTTCCCGGCGCTGGCCGACGAACACCGGTCGATGGTCCTCGCCAGTTCGCACGCGGAGCGCCTGGAAGGCGGAGCGTGGATCGCGCGCCGCCAGGAACCGTCGGATTACTGGATCGGCGTGCATTCGGGGCTCATCAAACTCGCCATCTACAACGCTTCCGGACGCAGTTGCACGCTATCCGGCGTACCGCCCGGCGGCTGGTTCGGCGAAGGCAGCGTCATCAAGCGCGAGTTGCGCAATTTTGAGCAACGGAATAAAGAATCTGCCGCCACGGCCGTTATGCGAGCTATGCAGCGCAGATTGCAACCCCTCCCCATTCCGAGTTCAACGTATCGCCGAAGCCGACAATGAACCCCCTGACACTAAAACAGAAATTGTGGGTGCCGTTGCTGCTGTGCTGGGCAGCGCTCCTGATCGTCACCGTTGTGAACGCGTTAGAAGCACGAAACGGTCAAATGGACGCACGGCGTGCGGATCTGGCCGATGTCACCGACATGGCGTTGTCGATCGTCGCGGACTACGCGAAGCTGGCCGACGCTGGCAAGCTCTCCGTCGACGAAGCCAAACAACAAGCCATCGCCCGCGTCAATGCGCAGCGCTACGGCACGTCCGGCTATGTCACGATCGTGCGCGGCGACTCGGTGATGATCGCTCACCCCATGAGCCCGAAGCTGAACGGCAAGGACATGAGCGGCTTTCGCGACGCCAAAGGCAATGCGCTGTACCACGACATCGCCCAGGCCGGCGGCTCGGCGGGCGGCTCCGGCTACCTGCGCTACTGGTGGCCGAAACCCGGCGAGACGACGCCGAGCGAAAAGATCGGTTACGTGAAACGCTTCGGTCCGTGGAACTGGGACTTCATCGCCGGCGCCTACATGGACGACATCCAGGCGCAGTTGTACACCACGCTTGAACGCTCGGCCGCCATGCTGGTAGTGCTCGGCATACTGGTATCGTTCGTCGCTTCGCGAGTGGTGCGCAACGTATCGCGTTCGATCGGAGGAGAACCGTCGACCGCCGCGGCTATCGCCATGCAGATCGCGCGCGGCGACCTCGCCACCACGATCGAACTGCGGCGCGACGACCATTCGAGCCTGCTGTTCTCGTTGCGCGAGATGCGCAATCAGCTCGCCGCTACCGTCGCGCGGATCAAGACTTCCGCTGAAACGATCACGGTCGCCTCGAAAGAGATCGCCGCGGGCAACCTGGATCTGTCGAGCCGCACCGAAGAGCAGGCGGCTTCGCTGCAGCAAACGGCCGCCAGCATGGACGAACTCACCAAGACCGTCACGCAGAATGCCGACAATGCGGCAACCGCGTCGGAACTGGCGACGGACGCATCCAATATTGCGGCGCGCGGCGGCCAGGTCGTCAACGACGTGGTCGAGAAAATGGCCGGCATCACCGATAGTTCGCGCAAAATCGGCGAGATCATCAGCGTGATCGAAGGCATCGCGTTCCAGACCAATATCCTTGCGCTGAACGCCGCGGTGGAAGCCGCGCGCGCCGGCGAAGAAGGCCGCGGTTTCGCGGTGGTCGCGGGCGAAGTGCGCAACCTCGCTCAGCGCAGCGCGACGGCGGCCAAGGAGATCAAGGTGCTGATCGATCAATCGGTGGCGCAAGTCGGCGAAGGTTCGACGCTGGCCGGCAAGGCAGGCAGTACGATCGGCGAGGTGGTCGACGCGGTGCGCCGGGTAACGGCGATCATGAATGAGATCTCGGCGGCCTCGAAAGAGCAAAGCTCGGGCATCGGCGAAGTCAATCTCACGATCCGTCAAATGGACGACGTGACGCAACGCAATGCGGCTCTCGTCGAGCAGGCGGCCGCCGCAGCCGGCTCACTCGATGAGCAGACCGAACGTCTGCGACATGCAGTTTCGGTGTTCAAGGTCGAACAGTAGGCCTGATTGACAGGCGTACTTGCAGCGCCGGTGAACCAGGGCCGTCACCAGTGACGGCCTTTTTCATTTGCGATGCAGAAGCGGAATTCAGATGGCGCTCGCGTCGCCTTTGCGCGAATCCTGGCGGGCCAACATCACATCGCTATTGAATAGCGCGAAGGCGATGCTGGCAAGCACACCTGACCTTTTCCAGCGCAAATAGTAGCGATGCGATGTTTGATAAGGCGGATACCGGTCAGGCAGCGCTTTCCACGCCTTGCCCGTGCGCAGCACCCACAGCACGCCGTTGACCACGCAGCGGATATCGATGCAGGGACGGCCGCACCGTGGTCCAAGGTCCTTCATTTCAGGCAGCAGCGGTACGATGCGGTGCCATTGCTCGTCGGTCAGATCATGAATAACCGGCGAGCCAGCGAGGGGATTTGAAGCGGGAGTATTCATGCAGTAAGAACGCGCACTCGCAGCACACGTGCTAGCGTCGCAGCGCAAAAATAGCCGATGGATCAATTTATTGAGACTACTCCAAGCGCGCTTTCGCGAAGGTTAATTCTTGTCAGATGCGCACGTGCAGTCGTTAGAAATCGCAATAACCTATTGCGCCACAAGCAGACCATCTTCAATGCGAACGCGGTCTATGCGTTCAGCTCAGCGAAGGTGTACGTCGGCTACCTGCATTCGAAGGACGACACCGGCTTCGTCGACAGCGTATTGGCGCAGCAAACGGTGGTGCCTGGCATCGAGATGCTGAAGGGTTCGGGACGCGTCGACAATGGCCCGTTCGCCGACATGGCCTGGCAGGCCACGCTCGCGCTCACGCTGACCGGCGCGGCGTACTACGACCACATGTCCAATGCGGCGATCGGCAACGGCCAGTTGGGCAGCGGCAATCGCTACACGTTGATTGCGCTGGCTGAATACGCGCTGTCCATGCGTACCGAGGTGTACGGTACGGTCGATTTCGACAAGGTGTCGGGCGCGGCCTCGGTCGAATTGCCGGGCAAGAACAATCAGACCGGCGTCGCACTCGGTCTGCGCACGATTTTCTGAGTCTCGCGAGACGCGCGGCATCCGCCATTCGTGGCAGATGTTCTGAATGCCCATAAAAAAAGGTGCCGCGAACGGCACCTTTTTACTACGACCAGCTTCTGTTGATGCTTAGAAGCGGTGACGCAGACCGACCGTAGCAGCCGTCTGGTTCTTCGACGACGACGGCAGTTGCGAGTTGTCACCGCTGTAGATCGAAGCGACACCGCCGTCGCCCATTGCGTGCTGGTACACGGCTTGAGCGTAGACGTCCGTACGACGCGACAGCGAGTAGTCAGCTTGCAGACCGATCTGGTGGTAACGGGTCTTCATGTCGTTGCCGTCAGCGTTGACGCCATAACCACGTGCGTCCGTGAACGTGTAAGCAACGCCCAAGCCCAGAGCCGGCGTCACGTTGTACTTGCCGTTGACTTCGTAGTTGTTCGAACGGCCTTGACGTTGGCCCACTTCGGCGCCGACGAGGTTGTCCACACGCGACTGCGTAAATGCCGCACCGACAGTAGCCGGGCCGAACGAGTACGAAGCAGCTGCGCCGAACTCACGTTGACGGAAGTTGCCGGTCATGATGCCGGACGTGTTCGCGAGCACGCCGTCCGAAGAACCGCTGGCGTTTGCAGCCGGGTTGTTCTGCTGCGCGTAAGCAGCGCCGAGGCGCAGGCCTTGCCACTGGTATGCAGCACCAACGCTGTATTCGCGGTTGTTTGCGAATGCGCCAGCCTGGTTCGAGAAGCCGTACGTGCCGCCGAACGTGAAGCCAGCGTAGTTAGCGCTCGAGTACTTGATCGAGTTGTTGACCGACAAGCCGCCGTTCGTGTTCAGGTTGTCGTTGTTGAACGGGTGAGCGAAGTACGTACCGCCCCAGCTGCCCGTTGCGGTCAGCGGTGCCAGGTAGTCTTGTGCTGCGTCGTATTGACGACCCAGCGTGACCGTACCGAATTGCGCGCTCGACAGGCCGACGAACGCCTGACGGTTGAACATGCCGTTGTTGTTAGCGAACTTGCCGTTGTTGATGTTGAAGCCGCTTTCCAACGTGAAGATTGCCTTCAGACCGCCGCCCAGATCTTCCGAACCGCGCAGACCGAACATGCTTTGGTTGATGCCGCCGCTACCTGCTGCCCACTTTGCGTTGTGGTTGACATTGCTGGTGTACGTCAGGCCGGCATCCAACAGACCATACAGCGTCACGCTGCTTTGTGCGTGAGCGACGGAAGCGAACGATGCGGCAACCGCAACGACGATGAGACTCTTTTTCATGCGTGGGACTCCGGTTCGATAAATTTACGCGGGGAGCAAGACCCGCCTCGACAGCGCTTGTATCGCACTGCCGCCCTGTTCGCCGAACCCTTTCGGGTCAGCCGGGCACCCTTGAAACGAAGCGTGAGTGTAGGGGGACACCCTAATAGCAATATGCGCAATTTACGCAACATGATCTTTCAGAATTCGCAACAATAAAATCAACTTTGAGATTAAGTCTTTGTTTTTCCGGCGTTTATCATGAAATAAGACGCACCGCACGACTGCTCTAGACAGAAAATATTTGCAACTTCTCAATAATCAAAGTTGTGCGTATGCAACAGCATTTAATATGCCCGACGCAATCGGGTCGGAACGATCAAAAAATGAGCTGCGGCTTATTGCCTGAAAATCAGGCAAATGCGCGACGTAAATGTGGCACAGAGTAAATTTATTTCAGAAAACCTGGAACTTAATTCAGTTTTCCCGGTCGTCCTTTTACAGAAATTATTCTGCACAGCGCGGTACAGCGGTTATCCCACTGTTTTGACGATTAACAGACGGCGATTAACAAATCGGGTTGAATTTCTCGGCTCGACTTCCGTACAGCTGCCGCAGCGTCGCCTTGCGCGGATCCGCCAAAGAAACACCCGTCCTGTGGCGGCGGTCTCATCCAGCCAGTCAGGCAGGCAGGGCGGCCCCGCACTTCGACGCACTTGTTGCTTCAAAGCGAACGCGCCGCAGGAGTGAAGCCTTCAGCACGGGTGTTGCCCGGGGGTGAATTGCGGCGCCGGCCGCCGCGTGACGAAAACCCGTGCTGAAAGCGGATGGCATACATCGAACAGCCATCCGTATTTTATTAACGGCGCAGCCATCGGTTTTTTTAACAGAGTTTCCCTACCTTCCAGCGAGCCGGCGGTCCACTCTTATGGCGCGGCTTGTAACCAGCCCGGCTTCGTCCTCACCCCTCGGCGCCGAACTCGAACGTGAATGGCCATTGAAGCCGATAAACGCTGTCGCGAAAACCGATTCCAGAGGCGGCTGGGAATCTGCACTTTCTAGTTAAGACTCGAGGTGGAAGTGACAAATCGCCGCATCTGATATTCGATTCGCGCCATAAAAAAAGGGTTCCGAAATCTCGGAACCCTTCTTCTACATCTATGGTGGGCCGGGTCGGATTCGAACCGACGGTGTCCTTTCGGAGGCGGATTATGAGTCCGCTGCCTGCAACCAGCACGGCGTCCGGCCCAAGAAAAAGACCCGGTCTGAAGGCCGGGCCTATTCGCTGATTGGCCGACATACTACACGAAAAAGGGGCCTTCGCAACCGCTTCGCTTATGCGAAACAACCGGAAGGCCCCTTCAAACCAATGCATCATTTGCCGCGACCCGCCAGCTTTGATCAATTCCCTTCGAGGAACGACTTCAGCTTGTCCGAACGGCTCGGGTGACGCAGCTTGCGCAGCGCCTTCGCCTCGATCTGACGGATCCGTTCACGCGTCACGTCGAACTGCTTACCGACTTCTTCGAGCGTGTGATCGGTGCTCATCTCGATACCGAAACGCATGCGCAGCACCTTCGCTTCGCGCGGCGTCAACGAGTCGAGCACGTCCTTCACGACATCGCGCATGCTAGCGTGCAATGCGGCGTCGGCCGGCGCGACCGTGTTCGTATCTTCGATGAAGTCGCCCAGATGCGAATCGTCGTCGTCACCGATCGGCGTTTCCATCGAGATCGGCTCCTTCGCGATCTTCATGATCTTGCGGATCTTGTCTTCCGGCATTTCCATCTTCTCAGCCAGCGTTGCCGGATCCGGCTCGAGACCGGTTTCCTGCAGAATCTGACGCGAGATGCGGTTCATCTTGTTGATCGTTTCGATCATATGAACCGGAATGCGGATCGTACGCGCCTGGTCAGCGATCGAACGCGTAATGGCCTGGCGGATCCACCACGTTGCGTACGTGGAGAACTTGTAGCCGCGACGATATTCGAACTTGTCCACCGCCTTCATCAAGCCGATGTTGCCTTCCTGAATCAGGTCGAGGAACTGCAGACCACGGTTGGTGTACTTCTTCGCAATCGAGATCACGAGACGCAAGTTCGCCTCGGTCATTTCACGCTTTGCCTGACGCGCCTTCAGTTCGCCGGCCGCCATCTGACGGTTGGTTTCCTTCAGGTCCTTCAGCGGCAGCACGACGCGCGCTTGCAAGTCCAGCAGACGCTGTTGTTGCTCGCGAATCGCCGGAATATTCCGCGTGAGGATCGCGCTATACGCATGACCTTCGCCGACGATCTTGTCAGCCCATTCGAGATCCGTCTCGCTGCCCGGGAAACGCGCGATGAACTCGGCGCGCGGCATGCCGCACTTGTCGACAACCGTGTGCAGAATCTGACGCTCGACCTGACGCACTTCGTCCACTTGCGCGCGCAGCGTGTCGCACAGACGCTCGACAGTACGCGCGGTGAAGCGGATCGTCATCAGTTCGTTCTGAATCGTTTCCTGCGCCTTCAGGTAAGACTTCGACTTGTAGCCTTCCTTCTCGAACGCGCGACGCATCTTGTCGAACCATTCGCTGATGAGGGCGAACTTCTCGAGCGACGCGCGCTTGAGCGCTTCCATCTGCGCTGCGTTGGCCGTAGCCTGCGCGGTGCCGTCGTCTTCTTCCTCGTCCTCTTCTTCGTCCTCTTCGACTTCTTCGTCTTCGCTTTCGATCGCTTCCGCTTCCTGCGCGGAGAAGCCGTCCGCATCTTCCGCGTTGGCGTCGATCAGGCCGTCGACCAGTTCGTCGATGCGGATTTCCTCGTTCGCGACGCGCTCAGCCATGGCGAGAATGTCGGCGATCGTGGTCGGGCACGCGGAGATGGCCATCACCATGTGCTTCAGGCCGTCTTCGATCCGCTTCGCGATTTCGATTTCGCCTTCGCGCGTGAGCAGCTCGACCGTACCCATTTCACGCATGTACATGCGGACGGGATCGGTGGTACGGCCGAATTCGGAGTCGACGGTGGACAGCGCAACTTCCGCTTCTTCTTCCACTTCGTCGTCCGAAGAAGCCGTCGGCGCGTTGTCGTTCAGCAGCAACGTTTCGGCATCCGGCGCCTGCTCGTACACGGCCACGCCCATGTCGTTGAACGTGCTGATGATGCCTTCGATCGCCTCGGTCTCGGTGAAGTTGTCCGGGAGGTGGTCGTTGATTTCAGCGTACGTGAGGAAGCCGCGCTCCTTGCCGAGCTTGATCAGCGCGCGCAGTTTCGAGCGGCGCTCTTCAAGTTCCTCGACGGTGCCGGGCTGCGACGACGCGAACGCGTCCTTCAGCAGCGCTTTTTCCTTTGCGCGACGATCACGTGCCTTGGCCTTTTCAACTTTGCCCGGAACGGCCGCAGGGGCATCTTCGCTCTGGGTTGCGTCGTCATCGACGGGTACTTCGTTCAGCTTTTTCGTCATGGAGTTCGCCGTACCGGCTGTAGTCTCGACTCGCGGCTGGTGGACAACAGCCGGTTGAACCGTGGATACTGGAGTCTCGCGCACCGCCGCATCGTCCTGCGCGGCAGCCGCTTCCCTTGCGCTTCTGGCACTCGGCCGTTTCGTGGCCGGTTGTGCAGCTTTCGCCGCCCTGACCGGCTCCGCTCGCGCAGCGGAAGAGGTCGAAGATTTCTTCCCGGCAGCAGGTTTGACACTGGCGGCAGACGCTTTTCTGGCGGAAGAAACTAACTTGGCCTCGGTGACCTTTCTGGTCTGCTCCCTGGAGCTCGTGCCCGTCGCTTTCTTTCCGCCCGTAGTTCCGCCCGTAGTTCCGCCTGTAGTTCCGCCTGTAGTCTTTGCCATCGCATCGCCTTTTCGCCTTTGCTAGGAAAACCTTTAGAAAACAAACCGCTGGAAACCTTTTATTATAGCACCCAGGTTCCGCCCTTCCCGCCTACAGCCCAAGCTGGCGCTTCATGTCAGCCCGCTTCTGATTCAGTTCCGAGAGCTCCGCAAACTCCTCCGGCGTGTGCCGGGATTGCCGCGAAAGCTGCTCGAGACGATCGCAGTAAGCGTCGTACCGCATCTTCAGGATCGCCGCTTTCAGCTCCTCTCCGACGATCCGCTCCTGCTCGCGCCGCTCCTCGATGACGGTCGCATCTTCCGGGTCCTTCAGCAGCAAATCCCGGACGTTTTCATCATAGTCTAGAATTTTGCGAAAGATTTCCTCGAAAGTTGGGGCGTTTGCGCCGTTTCGCAATAGGTCGGACAGCAACTGAAACTCCGCCGAATCGCCCAGCGCGCGCGCATGCGTGGTGACTTCTTCGAACAATTCGCCGTGCCGCGCGACCGTCAGAAGTGCCTGTTCGGCCTCCTCGTCGAGCATGGCGACAGTCCGCGGATGCATCACCAGATTGCGCAGCGTTTTTTCTTCGATCCCGGTCACACTGCGGCGGTCCTTGCGCGCCGGCGCCGAACGGGCGGCCGCCGCAATCCGGGCATCGACCTCGCACAGCGCGGCCACTTCGTCGAACGGCACATCGAGCCGGTCGGCGAACATATGCATGATCTGTGCGCGCAAGGCATTGGCCGGCAGCGCCTGCAGCAGGGGCTTGGCGTCGAACAGCGCGCGGGCCTTGCCTTCGGGCTGATCCAGCTCCTTGCCGGTCAGCACCTCGTTCAGCATGAACTGCGACAGCGGCATGGCCCGTTCGACCTGCTCGGCGAACGCCTCGCTGCCGAATTCGCGCACGTAGCTGTCCGGATCGTGCTCGGACGGCAAAAACAGGAACCGGATGGTCCGGTTGTCCGCCGCGTGCGGCAGACAGGCGTCCAGCGCACGGCGCGCCGCGCGGCGGCCGGCCGAATCGCCGTCGAAACTGAAGATGACTGTGTCGGTCTGGCGCATCAGTTTCTGCACATGAATCGGCGTGCAAGCCGTGCCGAGGGTGGCGACCGCGTTCTGAAACCCCAATTGGGCCAGCGCGACCACATCCATATACCCTTCGACCACCAGCACATAGTGCTGCTCGCGAATCGCCAGCCGCGCCTCGAACAGGCCATACAGCTCGCTGCCTTTGTTAAATAGAGGCGTTTCCGGGGAATTCAAATATTTCGGTTCGCCGCCGTCCAGCACGCGGCCGCCGAAGCCAATCACCTGCCCCTTCACATTGCGTATCGGGAACATGATCCGCTCGCGAAAGCGGTCGTACCGGCGATTCTGACCCTGCGCGTCGGACTTCTCGCTGACAATCACAAGGCCCGATTCGACCAGCGAATCGTCCCGATAGTTCGGGAACGCGGCTTCTAGGTTTTGCCAGCCGTCAGGCGCGTAGCCGAGCCCAAAACGGGCCGCGATCTCGCCGGTCAGGCCGCGCTTCTTCAGATACTGGATCGCGACCGGCGCGCTGCGCAACTGCTTGCGGTAAAAGTCGCAGGCGGTTTGCATGACGTCGGACAGCGCCGTGGCGACCGCCTTGGAGGCGGCCGGCGCATAGCCGCCGGAGCCACCGCCGCCATATCCCGGCGAAGGCTCATTCGGCACAGTCAAACCAACCGACTGCGCCAGTTCGTTGACCGCCTCGGGGAAGGTGGAGCCGACGTGCTCCATCAGGAACCCGATAGCCGTGCCATGCGCGCCGCAGCCAAAGCAGTGATAGAACTGCTTAGTCGGACTAACCGTAAACGAAGGGCTTTTCTCGTTGTGAAACGGGCACAGCCCCATGAAGTTCGCGCCGCCTTTTTTCAACTGCACATACCGGCCGACCACGTCGACGATATCGACGCGGTTGAGCAAGTCCTGCAGGAATGACGGTGGAATCACAGTGAATGACGCTACCTGAAAAGCTCAAAGCTGCGCACCCCGTCGAGCGACGGCGCGCGCAGGCCGGACATACAGGAATTACTTCGCGAGCGCGGCTTTGACCTGCGCCGAGACGGCGGTCATGTCGGCGCGGCCGGCCAGTTTCGGCTTGAGCACGCCCATCACCTTGCCCATGTCTTGCGGACCGGCCGCGCCGGTTTGCGCGACCGCGGCCTGAACTTCAGCGACGATCTCCGCCTCGGACATCTGCTCCGGCATGTAAGCGGACAGAATCGCCAGCTCCGCCTTTTCCTTGTCGGCCAGATCCGTGCGACCAGCGGCTTCGAACTGGCTGATCGAGTCTTTGCGCTGCTTGATCATCTTGTCGACGACGGCAGTGATCGCGGCGTCGTCGAGTGTGATGCGCTCATCGACTTCGCGTTGCTTGATCGCGGCGAGCAGCAGGCGGACAGTGCCGAGACGCTCGGTTTCACGCGCCCGCATGGCGGCTTTCATGTCATCGTTGATCCGATCCTTGAGACTCATCACTCACCTGAATGCGTTGGAATTTGAAAGACCGGCGAGGCCATCTGCATCAACACAAAAACCCGCTTGGGACTGCTTCCTCAAGCGGGTTGGCGCAAATTCGCGTAATGGATGCGACCCTGCCGGCTGGCCCGAAAGGGCCGTGTTTTCCGTGATGGCACCTGCTGTGCCGTCACCGGTTGGATGTCGCCGCTCCGTTTCGACGGGAACCGCGGCAACGCCAGAATCAGTAGAACTTCTTTGGCAGCATCTGGCCACGTAGACGTTTGAAATGGCGCTTCACCGCCGCCGCTTTCTTACGTTTCCGTTCCGCCGTGGGCTTTTCGTAAAACTCGCGTGCGCGCAGTTCCGTCAGCAGCCCGTTTTTTTCCATCGTGCGCTTGAAGCGGCGCATGGCGACTTCAAACGGCTCGTTGTCTTTTACGCGGATGGTCGTCATTTTTCAATAACGGAACTTTGTAAAGGTTCAGGAGTATAGCAGAGCTTTCTCACAAAGGTAGCGCGCCGTCAAGCCCCTCTAGCATACTCCGCGGCCGCCTGACCGGCCGCCACGCCCGACGCCCACGCCCACTGGAAGTTGTAGCCGCCGAGCCAGCCGGTCACGTCGACCGCCTCGCCGATGAAGTACAGGCCGGGCGCGCGGGCGCTCATCATCGTCGAGGACGAAAGATCGCGCGTATCGACGCCGCCGCGCGTCACTTCGGCCTTGCGGTAGCCTTCGGTGCCGTTCGGGGTGAGCGTCCAGCGCGACAAAGCCTCACCGATGCGGCGCAACGTCTTGTCCGGCAGATCGGCGACGCGGGCTTCGGCGGAAATCTGGTGAGTTTCCAGCCAGACGTGGGCGAGCCGCTGCGGCACCCATTCCGACAGCAGGTTGGCGATCTGGCGCTTCGTGCCGGTTTTCGCTTCCAGCAACGCGGTGCTCGCGTCCTGATCGGGCAGCAGATTGATGTGGATGGGCTCGCCCGGCTGCCAGTAGCTCGAAATTTGCAGCACGCCCGGTCCGGACAAGCCGCGATGGGTGAGCAGCAGATCTTCGTTGAACTCGGCGCCGGTCTTTTTGTTGCCGGTCGCGAGCTGGACTTCCAGCGACACGCCGGACAGCGCCGCAAACGGCTCCCAGTCGGCCCCGGCGAACGTCAGTGGAACGAGCGCGGGGCGCGTGTCGATCAGTTTGTGGCCGAATTGCTTGGCGAGCCGGTAGGCGAAGTCCGTCGCACCGATTTTGGGGATCGACAAGCCGCCAGTCGCAATCACCAAGGCGCGCGTGGAAATGGGACCCGACTGCGTATCCAGTGTGAAGCCGCTTTCGGCGCCCTGCCGCACCTGCTCGACCGCGAGCGGCGCGCGCCAGGCAACGCGGCCGGTGTCGCACTCGCTCTTGAGCACGTTGATGACGGCGTCGCTCGACTGGTCGCAGAACAACTGGCCTTTGTGCTTCTCGTGCCACGTCACGTGATGCCGCTTGAGCAGCGCCATGAAGTCGCGCGGCGTATAGCGCGCCAATGCCGAGCGGCAAAAATGGGGGTTGGCCGACAGATAATTGGCCGGTCCCGCGTACAGATTCGTGAAGTTGCAGCGGCCACCGCCGGAAATGCGGATTTTTTCCGCGAGACGTTGTGAGTGGTCGATCAGCACCACGCGACGGCCGAGCTGCCCGGCCACCGCCGCGCACATCATGCCGGCCGCGCCTGCGCCGATCACTGCGATATCGAAGGATTCCATGGGGCCGCATTGTACCTGCGCCTCTGCGGCCCTTTGCCCGCACTGCTATACTTTCAGGCTTGCCTTTTCACTTTTGGGCGCATCCAAGCGTCCGTCCAAGCCCACCAATCATGCTCGTTCTCGGCATCGAAAGCTCCTGCGACGAAACCGGACTCGCGCTCTACGACACAGAGCGCGGCCTGCTCGCGCACGCGCTGCATTCGCAAATTGCGATGCACCGGGAGTATGGCGGCGTGGTGCCTGAACTGGCTTCGCGCGATCATATTCGTCGCGCGCTGCCCCTGCTCGAAGAGGTGCTGGAGCGCTCCGGCGCGGCGCGCGGCGACATCGACGCGATCGCGTATACGCAAGGGCCAGGGCTCGCCGGCGCGCTGCTGGTGGGCGCGAGCGTCGCGAATGCGCTGGCCATGGCGTGGGACAAGCCGACCATCGGCATCCACCATCTCGAAGGGCACCTGCTGTCGCCCTTGCTGGTGGATGAGCCGCCGCCGTTCCCATTCGTCGCGCTGCTTGTTTCGGGTGGTCATACGCAATTGATGCGCGTGACGGATGTAGGCGTCTACGAGACGCTCGGCGAAACGCTGGACGACGCCGCCGGCGAAGCCTTCGACAAAACCGCCAAGCTGCTCGGCCTCGGCTATCCGGGCGGACCGGAAGTCTCGCGGATGGCGGAGTTCGGTACGCCCGGCGCGGTCGTCCTGCCACGCCCGATGCTGCACTCCGGCGACCTCGATTTCAGCTTCAGCGGCCTGAAGACCGCGGTTCTCACACACGCGAAAAAGCTCGGCGGCGCGAACATCTGCGAACAGGCGAAGGCGGATCTGGCGCGCGGCTTCGTGGACGCAGCCGTCGAGGTGCTGGCGGCAAAATCGCTGGCCGCCCTCAAGCGGACCCAGCTCAACCGGCTGGTGGTGGCAGGCGGCGTAGGCGCGAACCGGCAACTGCGCGAGGCGCTTTCCGCCGCGGCCAAAAAGCGCAATTTCTATGTGCACTACCCCGACTTGTCGCTGTGCACGGACAACGGCGCGATGATCGCGCTGGCCGGTGCTTTGAGGCTTCAACGCTGGCCCGATCAATCGGGCAAAGACTACGCGTTCACTGTCAAGCCGCGCTGGGATCTGACGTCCCTCGCCCGCTGAGCTTCACAAGCAAGCAAGGCTAGCGGGCGCTATCAAGCCGCCCGCTTATCCCGCTCGATCACCGCATACGCGCTGTGATTGTGAATCGATTCGAAGTTCTCGGCCTCGAGCACGTACGCAACGATCCGCTCATTGGCATTCAGACGCTGCGCGACATCGCGCACCAGGTCTTCGACGAACTTGGGATTTTCATACGCACGCTCGGTGACGAATTTCTCGTCCGGGCGCTTCAGCAAGCCCCACAGTTCGCACGACGCTTCCTCTTCAGCGATGTGAATCAGTTCTTCCACCGCGACGTCGCCTGCGAGCTCGGCATTGATCGTGACGTGCGAACGCTGATTGTGCGCGCCGTACTGCGAGATCTTCTTCGAGCACGGGCACAGGCTCGTGACCGGCACCAGCACCTTGAGGAACAGACGCGTCGCGCCATGACGGGTCTCGCCCGTCAGCGTCACTTCGTAGTCCAGCAGGCTGTGCACGCCCGACACCGGCGCAGTCTTGTTCACGAAGTAAGGGAACGACACCTCGATGCGGCCCGCCTCGGCTTCGAGCTTTTCGAGCATCGAGGCCAGCATCGTGCGGAAACTTGCCGGTTCGAGCGGCGCCTTGTTCTCTTCGAGCAGCGCGACGAAACGCGACATGTGCGTGCCCTTCTGATCAGCCGGCAGATGCACGTCGAGATTCCACGTACCCACCGTCGGCTGCACGTCGCCGCCTTGCGTGCGCACCGTCAGCGGATGACGCACTGCCTTGACGCCGACCCGCTGAATCGGGATCTGACGCGTATCGGGCGTGCTTTGCACGTCGGGCATCACAAAGGCGGGGTTCATCTGGTTCATATTCTTGTCCTTTCAGGAAAACGCCGGGCCGCCCCAAGTTTTCCGCTCCGCAGGAAGTCCCCCGCCCCGAAGGAAGTCCCCTTGAGGGATTGGGGGATTGCCCCTCGGGGGGAGGGCTGTCGCGAAGCGACAGGTTTGGGGGCTCTCAGCGGCCGTGCGGATCAGAGCACGCGACAGCGAACGCCGGCCTCTGCCGGCGTTGGATGATGGACCCGAAGGTCCATCGATTCAAGTTGGAGATTGCTATGGCCGCCATAGCATCGCGGCAGCACAGCGAGCGGCAGCGAAATTACGCGACGCGCTTCACCGACGACTGACCGGCGGCCGAGCCGCTCGAAAGAAAGCGCTCGCGGATCGACTTGGCAATGCCCGCGCTGTCCAGACCGCATTGGGCGAGCAGTTTGGCCGGATCCCCATGATCGATGAACCGATCCGGGAGGCCCAATTGTAGTACGGGTCGCATAACCCCACTCTCCAGCAGGGCTTCGACACAAGCCGAGCCCGCGCCACCCATCACGCAGCCTTCTTCGACTGTGACGATAGCGTCGTGCGTTTCGGCCAGCTGGCGGACCAGATCGGCGTCCAGCGGTTTGACGAAGCGCATATTGGCAACGGTTGCATCCAGTTGCTCCGCGGCCGCCAGCGACGGCGCAACCATCGTGCCGAACGCCAGAATTGCAATCCGCTTGCCGGCCGGCTGAGACGTTTCACGGCGAATCTCGCCCTTGCCGAGCGGCAGCGCGGTCATCTGCTTGACCGTCGCGACGCCGGCGCCGGCGCCACGCGGATAGCGCACCGCCGTCGGGTTCGGCTGCTGCAAAGCGGTGTAGAGCATCTGGCGGCATTCGTTTTCGTCCGACGCGGCCATCACCGTCATGTTCGGGATGCAGCGCAGGAACGCCAGATCGTACGCACCCGCGTGCGTGGCGCCGTCCGCGCCGACCAGACCCGCGCGGTCGATGGCGAACACCACCGGCAGGTTTTGCAGCGCGACGTCATGAATCAGCTGATCGTAAGCGCGTTGCAGGAAGGTCGAGTAGATCGCGACGACCGGCTTCATGCCGTCCGCAGCCAGGCCGCCGGCGAAGGTCACCGCGTGCTGCTCGGCGATACCGACGTCGAAATAACGGTCCGGGAAGCGCTTTTCGAACTCGACCATACCCGAGCCTTCACGCATGGCCGGCGTAATGCCGACCACGCGCGCGTCCAGTTCGGCGGCGTCGCACAGCCATTCGCCGAACACCTGGGTATAGGTTTTCTTCGACGGCGTGGTCGCGGGCTTGATGCCTTCGGCCGGATTGAACTTGCCCGGTCCGTGGTACAGCACCGGATCGGCCTCGGCCAGCTTGTAGCCCTGACCTTTCTTCGTGACGACGTGCAGGAATTGCGGACCGCGCAGTTCCTTGATGTTTTGCAGCGTCGGGATCAGCGAATCGAGGTCGTGACCGTCGATCGGGCCGATGTAGTTGAAGCCGAACTCTTCGAACAGCGTGGCCGGCACGATCATGCCCTTCGCGTGCTCTTCGAGCTTGCGGGCGAGATCCAGCATGGGCGGCGCGACGCGCAGCACGCGTTCGACGCCCGCACGCGCGGCAGCGTAGAAGCGTCCCGACATCAGACGCGCCAGATGGCGATTCAGCGCGCCGACCGGCGGCGAAATCGACATGTCGTTGTCGTTCAGGATGACCAGCAGCGGCACGTCGTCTTCGACGCCGGCGTTGTTCATCGCCTCGAAGGCCATGCCGGCCGTCATCGCGCCGTCGCCGATCACGGCGATGCCCATGCGGTTCTCGCCCTGCAGCTTGCTGGCGATCGCCATGCCGAGCGCGGCGGAGATCGACGTACTGGAGTGCGCGGTGCCGAAGGTGTCGTATTCCGACTCGTCGCGCTTCGGGAAGCCCGAGATGCCGCCGAGCTGACGCAGCGTGTGCATCTGGTCGCGGCGGCCCGTCAGGATCTTGTGCGGATAGGTTTGATGGCCGACGTCCCAGACGATCCGGTCACGCGGCGTGTCGAACACGTAATGCAGCGCAATGGTCAACTCGACCGTGCCAAGGTTGGACGAGAGATGGCCGCCCGTCTGCGATACGCTATCGAGCACGAAAGCACGCAACTCGTCGGCAAGCGGTTGCAATTGGCGGCGATCGAGGCGGCGCAGGGCTGCCGGGTCGTCGATGGTTTTCAGCAAGTCGTACATCGTCGTTCCATTGTAGGAAAACTTACGCGCCCGCACTTCATACATGCACCTCGTAGCGGAAGGTGCACGGCGGCGGGCTTTCGCGTTTAGCTGACCCGGTTCACCACCAGGTCGGCCAATTCGGCAAGACGCTGTGCGCGCGCGCCAAACGGCGCGATCGCAGCGTGAGCGTCGGTGCGCAGTTGCGCTGCGAGCGCACGCGACGCGTCAAGCCCGATAATCGACACGTAGGTCGGCTTGCCGTCCTTCGCGTCTTTACCTGCTGTCTTGCCGAGCGTCGCGGAATCGGTCGTCACGTCGAGAATATCGTCGACGACCTGAAACGCGAGCCCGACTGCGGCCGCATACGCGTCGAGCGAACACATGGTGTCCGCGCCCGGCGTTTCGCCCGCCAGCGCGCCCATGCGCACTGCGGCACGCAGCAAGGCGCCGGTTTTTAGCCGGTGCATCGTTTCCAGTTGCGCACGCGTCAGCGTGTGGCCGACGCTCGCCAGGTCGATTGCCTGGCCGCCGCACATGCCGATCGAGCCGCTCGCGAGAGCCAGCTCCCGCACCAGCGATGCCTGCTGCGCCGGGGTCAGAACATCCGACGTCAGCGCAATGAAAGCCTGCGATTGCAGCGCGTCGCCAACCAGCAATGCCGTCGCTTCATCATATTTGACATGTACCGTGGGCTTGCCGCGGCGTAGCGCGTCGTCGTCCATGCACGGCATGTCGTCGTGCACGAGCGAATAGACGTGAATCATTTCCAGCGCCGCCGACGCCGCGTCGAGGCATTCGGCGCGCGCACCGGTCAGCTCGCCGGCCGCATGGCACAACAGCGGGCGAACCCGCTTGCCGCCGCCCAGCACCGCATAGCGCATGGCTTCGTGCAGTTTCGCCGGCTCGGTCGCTTCCGTCGGCAAATAATGTTCCAGTGCCGCTTCAACGCGTTCAAGCGCCGAGCGCGTCCATTGTTCGAATGTCATAGGTCGTCCCCGCTTTCTGTAGCGGCTGTGCCTGCGCTATTCACGGGCAGCGGCTTGAGCGTCTCGCCATCGAGCACGCGCACCTGCTGCTCGACCTTCTCGAGCTGCTGCTGGCAAAACGCCACGAGCGCCGCGCCGCGCCGGTAAGCGGTAAGCGATTCTTCGAGGCTCAGACTGCCGCCTTCCATTCGCGCGACCAACCCTTCCAGCTCCGCCTGAGCCGCCTCGTAGCTCTCGGGCAGCGGCGTGGTGTCGACGCCTTCAGCAGGCGCGGCGGCAGTATCCTTCGATGCGGTCTTCGCCATGAATAGTCGCAAAATTAAAACAAGTCGGACATTCTACGGCAAAAGCGACATTTCCGATCCGCTCGCCGCCCCGCTCCCCCCGCCTTTGGCCTCCGCGCCCGGCCCTCAGTCTCGCAGAAAAATATCTGTAGGTCTGCGGCGAAAACCGCGAACTTCCTTGACATTTTTGACCCAAATCAGTCACTTAAGCGCCCCAAGGAGGGGGAAACAGGTATAATCTCGGGCTCCCTAAATCGAATCTTCGATGGTTGGGTTGTTCACTGCTTTCACGTCTTCATCGGGAGTGGGAATGTCCAATCTGAGCAATGCATTGCAGTTGCGGTCTGTTCACAGCCAGCTGCCAGTCACGGCTTACTTTGACGAAGCGCTTCTAACGCGCGAAATCGAAACCCTTTTCAAGAAAGGTCCACGCTACGTCGGGCACGAACTCATGGTGCCGGAAGCGGGGAATTATTTTGCCTTGCCCAGCGAGAGCGAAGGGCGTGTGCTCGTCCGTAACCAGCAGTCGCAAATCGAATTGCTGTCGAACGTGTGCCGCCACCGGCAGGCCATCATGCTCAACGGCCGCGGCCAGACGGAGAACATCGTCTGCCCCTTGCACCGCTGGACGTACGACCTGAACGGCCAGCTCCTCGGCGCACCGCATTTTGCGGATAACCCTTGTCTGAATCTCGGCGGCACGCCATTGCAGAACTGGCAGGGTCTGCTGTTCGAAGCGCAGGGGCGCGACGTCGCCCGCGATCTGGCGCGGCTCGGCACCCGGCAACACTTCGATTTTTCGGGCTTCATGTTCGATCACGTCGAAGTGCACGAGTGCAACTACAACTGGAAGACCTTCATCGAGGTCTATCTGGAGGACTATCACGTCGCACCGTTCCATCCTGGCCTCGGCAGCTTCGTCAATTGCGACGATCTGGCGTGGGAATTCGGCGACTGGTACAGCGTGCAGACGGTCGGCGTGCACAAGGACCTCGAACAGCCGGGCAGCCCGACCTACCGCAAATGGCACGATGCCGTGCTGCGGTTCCGCGACGGCCAGCCGCCCGAGTTCGGCGCCATCTGGATGGTGTACTACCCGGGCATCATGATCGAGTGGTATCCGCATGTGCTGGTGGTGTCATGGCTGATTCCGCGCGGTCCGCAGAAAACCACCAACGTGGTGGAGTTCTATTACCCTGAGGAAATCGCGCTGTTCGAACGCGAATTCGTCGAAGCCGAACGTGCCGCCTATATGGAAACGGCCTGTGAAGACGACGAAATCGCCGAACGGATGGACGCAGGCCGCCGCGCGCTGATGGAGCGTGGCGAATCGCAGGTCGGCCCGTATCAGAGCCCGATGGAAGACGGCATGCAACACTTCCACGAGTTCTTGCGGCGCGAATTGGGCGCGATCTGAGCCGCGACCGGTCTGCGTGCGGTCTGCGCATGATCCGGTTGGCGCGCGGTAAGCTTGAAAGCATGGAAAGACGGGCTTCGGCCCGTCTTTTTTTGTTTAGACTAACAACATGTTCCGGCCATCAGCGAACGGCGCCAAACCGCCGCGCCAGCGCCGCAATCGCCCGATCAGGAGACGTCATGCCCCACACTCACTACACCACTCTGATTTCCGCAACGAATCTCGCGGAACGGCTTGCCGCTGCGCCGGGCAGCGTGTTCGTCGTCGATTGCCGCTTCGATCTGGCCGACACCGACGCGGGCGAAAAAGCCTATACGGCCGGGCATCTGCCCGGCGCCCACTATCTGCACCTCGATCGCGATCTGTCAGGGCCCAAGACGGGCACCAACGGCCGCCATCCGCTGCCGGACCGCGCGCGCCTCGTGGAAACGCTCGAGGCGCGCGGCCTGAAGCAAGGTCAACAAGTGGTCGCCTATGACGCGCAAGGCGGCATGTACGCCGCTCGTGCCTGGTGGCTGCTGCGTTGGCTGGGGCACGATTCTGTTGCGTTGCTCGACGGTGGATTGCCAGCCTGGCAGGCCGCCGGTCAGCCGCTGACGCAAGACGCGCCGGCGCAGAACACCGGCGACTTCAAAGCCGCAGCGCCGCTCTCCGTGACGATCGACGCCCAGGCGGTCGAGCGCAATCTCGGCACGCGGGAGCGCGTCGTGGTCGATGCGCGCGCACCGGATCGCTATCGCGGCGAAAACGAAACGCTCGACCGCGTCGGCGGCCACATTCCCGGCGCGCTCAATCGCTTTTTCAAGGACAACTTCACCGCGGATGGCCGCTTCAAGCCGGCACACACGCTGCGCGAGGAGTTCCATGCGCTGCTGGCCGATACGCCGCCGGAGCACGTCGTGCTGCAATGCGGCTCGGGCGTGACGGCATGCGTCAACGCGCTCGCGATGGAGATCGCCGGCATGCACGGCGCGGCGTTGTACGCGGGGTCGTGGAGCGAATGGACTTCCGATCCGGCGCGGCCGGTTGCCACCGGCCCGAATCCATAAGCGGAGTACGGGACCGTTAGTAAAAAGGCCGTTGCCGCGGAAAAGCGGCAATGGCCTTTCTCATTCTTCGAGCCCAACGCATCGGCTCCCGGCTATGCGGCGCTCAATCGGAGTCTCGAACCGGGGCGAACAAGCGCGTGCCTTCACGCGACGCCATGCTGCTTGAACCACATCAACGCGCGGCGCCAGCCATCCTCGGCATCGGCCTTTTTGTAACTCGGCCGGTAGTCCGCGAAAAACGCATGGCCCGCGTCGTCGTACACGACGAATTGCGAACCGCGGCCCGCCTGCGGACCTTGGGCGATGGCCTGCTTCATCTGCTCCAGCGTGTCCTGCGGGATGCTTTGATCCTGGCGCCCGTATAGGCCGAGCACCGGCGCATGCAGATTCGCCACTTGATCGAGAGGATTGGCCGGCGTTATCGAGTTCTTCTCGCCCGTGACACGCCCATACCAAGCCACAACCGCCTTCAGCCGCGGATTGTGCTCGGCATACAGCCACGCAATCCGGCCGCCCCAGCAGAAGCCATTCACACCGAGCCGATTCAGATCGCCTCCATGCTCGCCGGCCCATGCGACGGTCGCGTCGAGATCGGCCAGCGCCTGCTCGTCCGGTACCTTGTCGAGGATTTCCGCGCTGAGCTGCTGGATGGTCGGGTACACCGACGGATCACCCTGGCGGACAAACAGGTCCGGCGCGATCGCGAGATAACCCAACTTGGCAAAGCGCCGGCAGACGTCGGCAATGTGCTCATGCACGCCGAACGCTTCATGGATAACGATGATCACCGGCAAGTGCGTCTTGCCCTTCGGCTGCGCGCGATAGGCGGGCACCAGCGTATCGCCGGATCGCACGCCAACCTCGCCGGCCTCGAGGCCCTCGCTATCGGTATGGATGGTTTGCGCCGACACCGGCAACACGGCTGCGGCAAAACCGGTGCCGAGCGCGGCCTTGATGAAG
The DNA here is from genome assembly GCF_058781505.1 of Paraburkholderia sp. FW306-2-2C-D06C. NCBI lineage: Bacteria > Pseudomonadati > Pseudomonadota > Betaproteobacteria > Burkholderiales > Burkholderiaceae > Paraburkholderia > Paraburkholderia sp. FW306-2-2C-D06C. The sequence goes on from NZ_JBYSWU010000048.1 coordinate 53,293, forward strand.
GTGCGTCGATTGAACGGAACGTGCGGGACCAGACTGTCGATGTCAGGTTTCAGCATGCGGCGCCTCGGGTGAAAGTTGGAGGCAACAGGATACGCTTCACGCGCATCCTGTTGCACAACCGCCCTGCCAGCCCTCAGTGCAGCTTGACCCGCGGCAGCGTGGTGCGGCGCAGCCAGTGCGCGAAGGTATCGAGCACCATCCGTGCATAGCCGTGCAGCGCGGCGATATGCAGCCGGTAAAGCGACATGTACATGAAGCGCGCGAACAACCCCTCGATCAGCATATTGCCGCCGATTACGCCGCCCATCAGATTACCGACCGCGCTGAAATGTCCGAGCGACACCAGCGAACCGAAGTCGCGATAGGTGAATTCCGGCAGCGGCTTGTTCTCGAGCCGGGCCGCGAGCGCCTTCATCAGGAAGCTCGCCTGCTGGTGAGCGGCTTGCGCACGCGGCGGCACGTTGCGCTCGTTGCCGGGCCATGGACATGCCGCGCAATCGCCGAGCGCGAAGATGTTGTCGTCGATTTCGGTTTGCAGCGTGCGGCGTACGGTGAGCTGCCCGAGGCGATTGACCGGCAAGCCGTCGAGCTGGCTCAGCACAGCGGGCGCCTTGATGCCCGCTGCCCACACGGTCAGATCGGCACGCACCGTTTTACCGCTCGCGGTGCGGATGAGGCCGGGCGCGACTTCCGCCACCGTCTCGCCGATCATCAGCTTTACGCCGAGCTTCGTGAGCAATTCGGCGGTGGCCGTCGAAACACGCTCCTGCAAGGCCGGCAAAATGCGCGGCCCCGCTTCGATCAGCACGATGCCGACGTCGTGCCGCGGATCGAGCTTATGCAAGCCGTACGCGGACAACACCTGCGCCGTATTGCGCAACTCAGCGGAGAGTTCGACGCCCGTCGCACCGCCACCGACGATCGCCACCTGGATGCGCGGCTCGCTGGAAAGCGGCGTGCCGGATTCCGACTCGACGGGCTCATGCACCTGATGCTCAGCCCGCATGCACGCCGCGATCAGCCGTTTGCGGAAGCGCTCAGCCTGGCTGACCGTGTCGAGCGCCAGGGAAAACTCAGGCGCACCCTTCACACCAAAGAACGCCGTCGTGCTGCCGATGGCGATGATCAGCGTGTCGTATTCGAGCTCGCGCACCGGCAGCAATTCGGCGCCGTCGTCGTCGAGCACGATGCTGAGCGTCAAACGCCTGTTCGTCCGGTCGAGACCGGTCAGCTCGCCCTGTTGAAACTCGAAGCCATGCCAGCGCGCTTGCGCCGCGTATTCGAGCTCCTGCGTGAACGGGTCCATACTGCCGGCCGCGACTTCATGCAACAGCGGCTTCCAGATATGCGTTGGATAGCGATCGACGAGCGTTACCTGTGCCTGCGGACCGCCCTTGTTCTTATGCGGCGCATAGCGGTCGCCTAAGCGCGTCGCCAGTTCCAGCCCCCCCGCGCCCCCGCCAACGACGATAAAACGATGCATTGAACTCTCCGTGTTTGCCGATGGTTGTGCGTCGAGACGGCGCGCGTGAAAAGCGCGCCGCCTGTCAGCGATTGTCCACGAGCAGCACGGGTTGTCACAAGCCGTCAAAACGCATGTGTGACATGCGCACGACGATATCGCGTTCCGTCACACGCACGTCAATGCGCTTCTTCCCAGTTCAAGCCGGCGCCGACTTCGGCGACCAGCGGCACCTTCAGCGCGGCCACACCGCACATCAGCTCCGGCAAGCGCTTGCGTACCTCGGACAATTCGCTGTCAGGTACCTCGAGAATCAGTTCGTCGTGCACCTGCATGATCATGCGCGTGCCGACCTTCGATTCCTCGAGCCACTTCTGAACCGCGATCATCGACAGTTTGATCAGGTCGGCGGCGGTGCCTTGCATCGGCGCATTGATGGCGGCGCGCTCGGCGGCCTGCCGGCGCGGACCGTTGCCGCCGTTGATCTCCGGCAGCCACAGGCGGCGGCCGAACACGGTTTCCACATAGCCCTTGGCCTTCGCGCTCAGACGCGTTTCGTCCATATAACGCGCAACACCCGGATACCGCGCGAAGTAGCGGTCGATGTAAAGCTTGGCGGCATCGCGCGTAATGCCGAGGTTCGACGCGAGGCCGAACGAGCTCATGCCGTAGATCAAGCCGAAGTTGATCACCTTGGCCACGCGCCGCTGATCGCTCGAGACTTCGAGCGGCGTCACGCTGAAAATTTCCGCGGCAGTGGCGCGGTGAATGTCTTCGCCTTGCGAGAACGCGCGCAGCAACGATTCATCGCCGGAGATGTGCGCCATGATGCGCAACTCGATCTGCGAGTAGTCGGCGGAGACGAGCTTGTGGCCCGGCGGCGCAATGAACGCCTCGCGAATCCGGCGGCCCTCGCCGGTGCGTACAGGAATGTTCTGCAAGTTCGGATCGTTCGACGCCAGACGGCCTGTCACCGCCACCGCCTGCGCATAGTTCGTATGCACGCGGCCGGTTTCGGCGTTGACCATGCGCGGCAGCTTGTCCGTATAGGTGGACTTCAGCTTCGACAAACCGCGATGTTCGAGCAGGATCTTCGGCAACGGATAATCTTCGGCGAGCTTTTGCAGCACTTCTTCGTCGGTGGACGGCGCGCCGCTCGGCGTCTTCTTGACCACCGGCAATTCGAGCTTCTCGAAGAAAATCTGACCGATCTGCTTCGGTGAACCCAGATTGAATTCGCCGCCTGCCAGCACGTAGGCTTCGCTTTCGAGCTGAATCAGACGCGCGGCGATTTCGCTGCTTTGCTGACGCAGTTTCTCCGCGTCGATCAGCACGCCGGCGCGCTCCATCTTGCGCAATACGCGCGAAGTCGGCACCTCGATGTCGCGATAGACGTAGTCGAGCGTCTTCTCCGCGGCCACTTGCGGATACAACGCCTGATGCAGACGCAACGTGATATCGGCGTCTTCCGCTGCGTATTCCGCGGCCTTGTCCAACGCCACTTCGTCGAAGCCGATCTGTTGCGCGCCCTTGCCCGCCACTTCCTCGTACTTGATGGTCTTGACGCCGAGATGGCGCAGCGCGAGGCTGTCCATGTCATGCGTGCGATGCGATTCGAGCACGTACGATTGCAGCAGCGTGTCGTGTTCGATGCCGCGCATTTCGATGCCGTAGTTCGCCAGCACCTGCTCGTCGTACTTGACATGCTGGCCGACTTTCTTTTGCTCATCGCTCTCCAGCCACGGCTTGAGCTTCGCGAGCACTTCGTCGCGCGGCAGTTGCACGGGGGCGTCCGGCCCGCGATGCGCGAGCGGCACATAAGCCGCACGCCCGGCTTCGACCGAGAGCGACAAGCCGACGATTTGCGCGGTCATCGGATCGAGCGACGTGGTTTCCGTATCGAAGGCGGTCAGCTCGGCCGCGTTGATCTTCTCGAGCCACGCGTCGAACTGTTCCCACGTCTGCACGGTGTCGTAGTGACGTTGGTCGTCCACCGTGAGCGCCGGCGGCACGTCGGTCTCAGGACCTTCCACTGCGTCCGCGACTTCCACTTCGCGCAGCCAGGTCTTGAAGCCGTAGCGCGTGAACACGTCGCGCAGTTCCTCGCGCGACTCCGGACGGCTCTCCAGGCTTTTCTCGATCGACACGATATGGCCAGTCAGATCGCAATTGCGCTCGACGGTAACGAGTTTTCTCGCCATCGGCAGAAACTCGAGCGCACGGCGCAGATTGTCTCCTACCGCGCCTTTGATCTCGTCCGCATGGGCGACGATGCCCTCGAGCGAATCGTATTGCGTGAGCCATTTGATCGCCGTCTTCGGCCCGCACTTCTCGACGCCTGGCACGTTGTCGACGGTATCGCCGATCAGCGACAGGTAGTCGATTATGCGCTCCGGCGGCACGCCGAATTTGGCGAGCACGCCGGCGCGGTCGAGCGTTTCATTGGTCATCGTATTGATGAGGGTGACATGATCCGTCACGAGCTGAGCCAGATCCTTGTCCCCAGTCGACACGATCACGTTCATGCCGCGTTTTTCAGCCGCGGTGCTGAGCGTGCCGATCACGTCATCGGCTTCCACGCCGTCGATCATCAGCAACGGCCAGCCGAGCGCGCGCACGGCGACGTGGATCGGTTCGATCTGACGCGAGAGCTCGTCCGGCATTGAAGGACGATTCGCCTTGTAGTCGGGATACCAGTCGTCGCGAAACGTTTTGCCCTTGGCGTCGAACACGCACGCGCTATACTCTGCTGTGACTTCCTTGCGCATGCGGCGCAGCATGTTGATCATCCCGTAGAGCGCACCCGTCGGGCCACCCTCGGGTCCGCGCAGATCAGGCATCGCATGGTAGGCCCGGTACAGATAACTCGAACCGTCGACCAATAGCAGGGTCTTACCTTCTAGGCTTCGTTCTTCAGGCATTATGACTAAGAGAAAAGTGATTCCGAGTCTGCGATCACTCGCAGATCAAGAGCGCGCAACGGCTAAGAAGGCCCGCGCATCGTGGCAGATGTTCACGATTATGGCAGAGTTTATCGAGGCGACCGAGTACCTCTCGGAGATTCGTCCCGCTGTCAGCATCTATGGTTCAGCGCGCCTGAAACCGAACTCGCCGTACTACAAACTGGCCACGCAAATCGCGCGCAAGCTGTCGGACGCCGGCTTCGCGGTGATCTCCGGCGGCGGCCCCGGCATCATGGAGGCAGCCAACAAGGGCGCACATGGGGGCAAGGCGCCGTCGGTGGGTTTGAACATCGAACTGCCGCACGAGCAATCGGGCAATCAGTGGCAAGACATCTCATTGCGGTTCCGCCATTTCTTCACGCGCAAGGTCACGTTCGTGAAGAACTCGGATGCGGTGATCGTGATGCCGGGCGGCTTTGGCACACTGGATGAACTGGCCGAAGTCCTCACGCTGATTCAAACCAAGAAATCGCGCCACGTGCCGATCATTCTGGTGGGCGCCGAGTTCTGGGAAGGCCTGCTTGCGTGGTTCAGCAACGCGCTCACGCCGATGGGCCTGATCAATCCGACGGACATGGACTTGATGCAGGTGATCGACGATCCGGACCAGGTGCTCGAAGCGGTGTTGAAGTTCTACGAAGACCGCGAAGAAGCCGAGCCGCATCCGGCCAAGTCGGACGAAGACCGGATGTTCTATCTGTGATCTCCCGTACCGCGTGAGATAGCGCGATACGGGTCGATACGGGTCGGCACAGGTCGACGCGAGCTAACGGGCGGCGTCCATGCCGCCCGTTTCCGTTTCATCGGCCTGATCGCCTTGCGCTTGCAACCATTCGCAGAACTGCGCCACCAACGGCGCCTCTGCCACCTCGCGTCTTGCGACCCACCAATAGCCGCGTGCATCGATACGCGGACCCGGCAGCGGCACCACGAGCCGTCCCGATGCCAATTCGTCCGCGAGCAACGGCAACGGACCGAGCGCCACGCCGAGCCCGTCCACCGCAGCCTGCAATGCCAGATAGAAGTGATCGAACGACTGCTTCTTCCGGCATTTCGCCGTCACGCCTGCTGCCGACAACCAATTGCTCCACGCTTCGGGCCGCGTGTCCGAGTGCAGCAGCACGTGGCGCGCGAGATCGTCAGCGACATTGATCGGCGAGCGTTGCAACAACGCGGGACTGCACACCGGAATCTCGCTCTCGGCGAGAAAATGGCCGCTCACGCAGTTCGGCCAGTGAGCCGGCCCGCGCCTCACGGCAACGTCGAAACTGTCCAGCGTTTCGACCGGCGCGTTCGAGGTCGATAAGCGCAGTTCCACGTTGGGTGCCTTGCGCTGGAACTGATTCAGACGCGGCAGCAGCCATTTCATTGCGAAGGTGGGCAACGCGTTCACCCGCAGCACACGGACGACGCCCGTGTCGCGCAATTGATCGGTAGCGAGCGCGATGCTGTCGAACGCGGCCTGCACGGTCGCCAGATAGCGGCGGCCGTCTTCGGTCAGACGCACACGCTTGCCGCGGCGATGAAAAACCTGCACGCCGAGCCACGTTTCGAACGCGGCGACTTGCCTGCTGATTGCACCGTGCGTCACATGCAATTCGTTCGCCGCCGCGCTGAAGCTTTCATGCCGTGCAGCGGCCTCGAAGGCGCGCAGCGCCGGAAATGGTGGAAGGTTACGGGCCATGCTTGTGATTCTAGATCACAAGCACGCGCTCAAAAATCGTTTTGTGCGCCGAGGGTTCGGCGCTAACCTCCAGAACATGAACTGGAAGGCTAGCGATATGGACCACAATCTCACTTCGTCCGAACCCGCACAGGCGCCCGCGCCGACGCTGCGGGAAATCTTCGGCGGCTTTCTCGGCCTCGGGCTGATCTCGTTCGGCGGTGCGCTGCCGCTCGCGCGGCGCGCGGTGGTCGAACGGCGCCGCTGGCTGACTGCCGCGGAATTCACGGACCTGCTCGGCCTGTGCCAGTTCTTGCCGGGCGGCAATGTGATCAATCTCTCGGTAGCGATCGGGATGCGCTTTCGCGGCCTGCCCGGCGCGCTCGCCGGCTTGCTGGGTCTGATTGCCGGACCGTCGCTGGTGGTGATCGGCCTTGGCGTGCTGTACGAGCACACGCAAGACGATCCACATGTCCGGCACCTGTTCGCCGGTCTCGCCGCGGCGGCGGCCGGTCTGCTGGTCTCGATGGCCGCGAAGATCCTGCTGCCGTTGCGGGATAAGCCGATGGCGGCGCTGATCGCGGCGCTCGGGTTCATTGCCATCGCAATCATGCGCCTGCCCCTTCTGCCGACGATGCTGGTGCTCACGCCGCTCAGCATCTACATAGCGTCGAGGACCGCACGATGACCGATACGCTCATTTCACTCGCCATCATTTTCAGTCAGCTGTCGCTAATCGCATTCGGCGGCGGCAATACGATTCTTCCGGAGATGCAGCGTCAGGTGGTGGACGTGCATCACTGGATGCCGGCCAGCGAATTCAGCGCGCTGTTCGCGCTCGCGCAAGCCGCGCCGGGGCCGAATCTGATGATCGTGACGCTGGTCGGCTGGCATGTGGCCGGCTGGGCCGGGATGCTGGTGAGTTCGGTGGCGAAGTTCGGGCCGTCGTCGATCGTGACGATTCTCGCGCTGCATGCGTGGGACCGATTCAAGGACCGCCCGTGGCGGCGCTATGCGCAGGCCGGATTGGTGCCGGTGACTGCCGGCATTGTCGCGGCGAGCGCGGCCTTAATCGCCGAAGCGTCGGATCCGACGGCGATTGCGTGGGCGATTACCGCAGCCACCGCGGCGCTGGCGTTGAAAACGCGCATCCATCCGTTATGGCTGCTGGCGGCCGGCAGCCTGATCGGGCTGACGGGCTTCGGGCAGTTCTAGACTGCGAGGCCAAGGCGACCGGAACCGACGCTCGCCTTGGCCTCGAAAAGCCCCCGTTTACTGAAACGCCACCTCAGCAAAAACTGCGCAGCTTGCTTGCGCATATTTCTTATTAATCAATAGATTGCGCAACTTTGTCTAACTTAACTAAACTCGCTACTTTCAAACCCAATTTGACACGGTTATTCTGTGTTTTATTGATGCAAGTTAGACAGCGTTGTTCGCCTCTTAGACGTTGCGCGAACACTGCTTTCGGAGTTTTACCGGCGCACTATAGGCCCTTATAAATCAAAGCCTTACGCATCTCACCAACTGCAAAACCAAGGCTGTACAAGGTCAATCAAGGGCAATCCAGCTCACTCAAGCTGCAATTTAGCTGCACAGCCGGAAGAGCATCGTCGCCCGTCTGGCGATAGCTCGACCACGCTCGTGTCGGCCCATTAGCTCGCCCCACCTCTACTGACTTTTCCGCCATTTATCCGGGCTGCCCTTCTTCGTTTCCCGAACACGTTCGACCGCAGGTGGCGCGCCACCGCCCAACTCCCTAGCCCGCTTGATCGCCTCTGCCTGCGTCGGAAGGACATCGCTTGCCCTTTGCGAATTCGCCTTTCTAACCGCATAGTCGCCTTGCTTGCGCCGCTCGACAAAATATTTGTCTTCAGCCATCTAATCCCCCTTCTCGCCCGACTCGTCGCCCGCAAACGAGACTTACGTTCTTGAAAACGCGTGAACACCAGCTGGCGTATTCTGCCCCTTAAATTGATTCGGCGCGTCAAGTGGATGCCCCTTCACCTCCTCTATAATGAGCTGGCAAATATAGAGGTCCGGCTTTAGCAGAAGGCTTTGCACCCCGAGATTAATTATTTCTAGCGTAATAGTACCTTTAAAGCCCGCGTGAATCGTCGGCGCAGTAAAATGCACCAAGATGCCACACCGCGCCAAAGAGCTTCTACCTTCAACCCGTGCGCTATACGACAAACCTTTTCGACTTTTATTCAAGGAGAAATCTACCGTCTCGCACGTTTTGGCCAAAACCAACCTCTTAGGATCAAGAGAATATGGTTGGCTATGAGATATTTTTACTGATTTCCCATGTTTCATAATATGCTGCCCTATTCCGCCGATCGTCAGATCGAGTTGGAATGGAAGCACTGACTGGTCCGGCTCAAAAATTTCATCTGCCAGTCTTAAATCGACTGCGCTTGTATTAAACGGCGGTTTGGTCGGATCAGTACCGGCAAGCGGTGTTATTGAGAAACAATTCGCCTGAATACAATTCAAAATTTCCACGTTGCTTAAGATCATGATTCACTCCAGAGGCAGTTCAATCCATCTGGCACCCGTCTCAAGCGTCTCCACAGGCAACATGACCACGTCGACTTCACGTACCCTATGCCTCTTAGCGAGAGGCAATTTGAGTACACCCAACTCCTCCGTCTTTTGAACTAAAAGCGACTTATCCACAAAGAAACTTACGGTGGAACCATCGGCAACAGCCAGCGAAGCCAAAACCTCGTTTGAAAACATACCCGGTCCGGTCTTAACGACCACATCCCGTTCTTCCGCAATATCGCTATGCATAGCTGCCCCCGACGCGTGATGAGATTTTTTTCGGAGAACGTCCCCATTACTAGCTCATGCTAGGTCATTTTGGGGTTAGCGCAAGACTTTTTGATCTGCTTGGGCCATCGTTTGTCATCATAGACACGTTTCTTACGTATTACCTGCTAATGTGTTTACGGTCCTATTCCCCTGTTGCTCGATATTCGCGAAGGGACAATGATCGGGCTTTTCTGGGCAATCACCGGGAGCGTCATCGCTTGCATCGTCACCTGCGCTTGGCACATGGTACCCCCGAAGCATGGCATTACCTCACCCACAAAAGGTCGACAATTACAGACCGTCCTCGGATCGGTTGTGCTTTCGAGCGCGCTCACCGGCTACGTCAACAAACGCATATCGTGAACAAACGCGGCGATCCCAGCATAGCTGGCATCAAACAGCATTTACGTGCATGAAAACGCACGATTCCCACGCACCCCACAACGCCCGGAAACCCACGTCACAAGGGCCGGCAGGCCGAGCGACTGATTGCATTAAAACCGTCCTGTCAAGCGGAGCCCGCAGGCGGGGAGGGGACTGCAAAAAAGCATCGCCGGTGCCCAAACGCTGCATTTGTATAAGTTCACCGTAAGATTCATCTCTTAATCAGCTACGACTTGACACTTTCAGGTACATTTACGTGCTTAAAGATCGCATGCGGGGATAGAGAGACCATGGAATATCAGCACTATTCGATCAGAAAAATGCTCGACGCGGTTGTGAGCGGGGAGATCCGGATTCCTGCTTTCCAGCGAGGCTTCGTATGGGAAATGGACCGCGTTGCCTACTTGCTCGACAGCATCTACAAAGGCTATCCGTTTGGCTCTCTCCTCTTCTGGCGTACCAAGCAGCAGTTGACGACGGAGCGGAGTTTGGGCACGTTCACACTGCCCTCCCCTCAGGTCGACTATCCGATCGACTACGTACTTGACGGTCAGCAGCGTCTGACGTCGATCTTCACGGTGTTCCAAACGGAACTGGTGGCTGAAGCCAATCCCGACTGGGCAGACATCTACTTCGACCTTGACGCGAGTGACAACGCTCAAGACAGTGTTTTCGTCGCGATCTCGGACGGTGATGAATGCGATAAGAATCGCTACTTCCCGATGAATGTTCTATTTGACTCAGTGAAATACCGTGCGAGTACTGAGCATCTAAAGCCGGACCAGATCGCGCTCGTTGATAGGCTTCAAGAGAAATTCAAAGAGGTTTCGATTCCGGTGCAGGTGCTCAAAAGCGAAGACCGTTCAATCGTCGCGATTGTCTTCGAGAGAATCAACCACCTTGGAGTCGCTCTCGACACCTTGCAACTTCTATCTGCATGGACGTGGAGCGATGACTTCGATCTCCTGGAGAAATTCAAGGAACTGCGTGAGGAACTTTCAGACTTTGGCTTCGCTGGCGTCGGCGACGATGCCGACTTAGTGTTGAGTTGCGTGGCTGGAATTCTGACGGGGGAGCCAGGGCCTGAGAAGTTGCTGGACTTGAATGGTGCCGAAGTAAGGGCGCAGTTCTCTACCGTCGAAAATGGGATTCGCGGAGCAATCGATTTTCTCAGAACACAACTCAAAGTCGTCCATTTGAAGCTCCTGCCATACCCATCGATGCTAGTCCCGTTGGCGGTTTTCTTCGCTGAGCCGGATGGTAAGGAGGTGCTCTATGGAGGGCAGACGTATCAAGCAATCAAGCGTTGGTTCTGGCGTACTTGTTTTTCCGCGCGATACACGAGCCAGACCCGGAAAACAACCATCAATGATATCGAGCAGATGGTGAAACTGAAGTCTGGGCAGACGAACACGTTGGACAACATCGACGTTACGGTAAAGCCGGAGTTCTTTCAAAGCTCGTTCCGGGTTGGTGCGGCAGCGACGAAAACCTTCGTGTTGCTGTTGGCAAACAACGACCCGCGAAGTCTTCTCTCTGGAAAGAACATCGAACTTGACAAGGTATTACAGCGCTACAACCGATCAGAGTTCCATCACATCTACCCGCGGGCATTTCTGCGAGAGATTGGCGTTTCTGACACGGAAATTAACGTGCTCGGAAACTTCTGCTTCCTCAGCGCAGCAGAAAACAAAAACATTGGCCGAAAGCGGCCCTCAGCGTACCTGAACGACCTTGTCGGCGACGACGAAGCACGTACTTCTACACTCGCGACGGCGTTTTGCCTCGATAGCGAATTCAACGACGACTACCATTCTTTCCTGACCGCTCGATCCGCTCGGCTTGCCGAGTTCGCGAACAAGCTGATGGTTTGATGTTCCGTTCGAACGTCTCGCAGTGTCGCTCACTGCCCTTGCAGACAGCGACGAAAGGGCGGCTTTAGACTGCCATATGTTGGGCGCGCTCGACGCGCCCAATTGCCCTCTTTGACATGCGCCCCGCGGGACGAATCTTCCGTCGCCTACCCGACGGCTTTCGGTGTCTTGATCGAATAAGGATTGAAGCGCACAACCTCATCACCGATCCAGTCATTGAGCGTAAGCACTCGATGAGTACCGTCACGATTGACGTTGACGCGCGAGAGGCTTGGCTGCTAGCGAACGGGATCGA